>NZ_CAACVB010000050.1 GCF_900659635.1 Actinomadura roseirufa
GCGCAAAAAGCTGTTCAACCGCCACCACGCCAAAGTTCGCGCACTCGGAGAACAGGGCGCCGCCACCCTCAAACGCTGGCACATCCTCCGCCACGCGCGCTGCTCACCCGCCCGGCTGACCGCCATCGTCCAGGCGATTCTCGCTCTGCACCATCACACCAACTGAGGTTGGAAAGAGCTCACTGACCCCAAGACCGGCAAGACCGAGGCCAAGACGTCGTCGGCGCCTACGGCGGTAGCAACTACAGCCAAGGTCTTCACTGCTTAAAGGACCTCCGCACACCCGCCCGTCCACAACCTGACCATCGTCACCACCACACTATGTGTTGGCTGGTGCTATGCCTTTCCTCGTCCGCAATTGTGGCCGGTACGTGGATTTTGCACACGGCACTAAGTGTGCTTCGGCAGAGAACATCGTTGCGGTGCCGGGAGGTTCCTGTCGATTCCTCTTCTGACAGACTTGGGTTGATCTCGCTATCATGGCTGATGTGAGCGAGTATTCTGCCGAACGTGTCCGCGGGGTCGGCTTGCCGGAAGCTGTAAGGAGAGGGCAGTGGTGGGTTCATTCCTGGACTCTAACCGCACCGGCTGACATGTCCCTTCTAGGCTTCGTCTCGCCGGCGCCCTTGCTTCCCCTGGAAGGGGCGTTTGTCTCGACCTGGTTCAGCGACGAGCGAGTGATTTTGTCTGTCTTTGGTGAGGTCGAAATGATTACTGTGCCAGCCCTGGTCTATGCTTCGCAGATTGCGAGTGAAATAAATCGACTACTTGATGGTGTCGATTTGCTCATAGATGGAATCGAAGGACATCAACTATTGGGAATGGTTTGCCGTGCAGACATAAAGTAGTAGGGGTCCTTAATTGCGAAATGGTCGAGCATCTATCGCATATTCAAAGGGGATCCCCTATTGGACTCGGTCACGTCCAGCTGGGGATGCGGGATGCGGTGGATCGGAGGGGACTTCTGTGGGGCGTAGGGAGGCGAATTCCTTGCGGAGTACTGGGACTACCTGTTCGCCGAGGATGTCTAGTTGTTCCAGTACGGTTTTGAGTGACAGGCCGGCGTGGTCCATGACGAACATTTGCCGCTGGTAGTCGCCGAAGTAGTCCCTGGAGGCGAGGGTACGGTCGATGACCTGCTGGGGGCTGCCGACCGTGAGCGGCGTTTCGGCCATGAACTCTTCCAAGGACGGGCCGTGCCCGTAGACGGGTGCGTTGTCGAAGTAGGGGCGGAACTCGCGGACGGCGTCCTGGGAGTTCTCGCGCATGAACACCTGGCCGCCGAGACCGACGATGGCCTGCTCGGGTGCGCCGTGGCCGTAGTGGGCGTATCGGTGCCGGTAGAGGCCGATGAGGCGCTGGAAGTGTTCTTTCGGCCACAGGATGTTGCTTGCGAAGAAGCCGTCGCCGTAGAACGCGGCCTGTTCGGCGATCTCCGGTGAGCGGATGGAGCCGTGCCACACGAACGGTGGCACGCCGTTCAGTGGCCGGGGGGTGGAGGTGAATGCGGTCAGCGGCGTGCGGAAGTGGCTGGTCCAGTCCACCGACTCTTCGCGCCACAGCCGGTGCAGGAGGGCGTAGTTCTCGATGGCGAGTGGGATGCCCTGGCGGATGTCCTTGCCGAACCAGGGGTAGACGGGTCCGGTGTTGCCGCGTCCCAGCACCAGGTCGACGCGGCCGTCGGAGAGGTGCTGGAGCATGGCGTAGTCTTCGGCGATCTTGACGGGGTCGTTGGTGGTGATGAGCGTGGTGGCGGTGGACAGGATGAGGCGATGGGTGCGGGCGGCGATGTAGCCGAGCATGGTCGTCGGTGAGGACGGGACGTGCGGCGGGTTGTGGTGCTCGCCGCTGGCGAAGACGTCGAGACCGACCTCTTCGGCCTTGAGCGCGACGGTGACCATCGCCTTGATCCGCTCGGCCTCCGACGGGATCCGGCCGGTGGCCGGGTCCGCGGTGCGGTCTCCGACGCTGTAGATGCCGAACTGCATGGGGCAACTCCCTACGATCCAGGTAGGTGGGGGCCGGTGCCGACGACTCCCCGCGAGGACGAGGAGCATCAGGGCGGGCGCCGTGGCCGTGCGGGCAGGCGTGCGCCCGCCATGGTGAGCGGGGCCACGAGTCTGAAGGGGCTTCTGTCAGCGGAAGAAGAGGTCAGCGCGGGTGGGCGCCGCCGTCCAGGCTCAGCACCTGGTTGGTGAGGTAGCCGTTGCGCAGGACGGCCAGTGCCATGTCGGCGACCTCCTCGGGACGACCGAACCGGCCGACCGGCAGCGCGCGTGGGTCGGCGTTGCGGGGCAGCATGGCGGTGTCGGCGATCAGCGTGGGCGCCAGGGCGTTGACCGTCACCCCGCGGGAGGCGACCCGGGGGGCCAGGAAGTGGGTCAGTCCGTGCAGGCCCGCCTTGGACGCGGCGTAGTCCGCCCCGACGATGCCGCCGGTGAAGGCGGCGGCCGAGGACATGAACAGCACGCGGCCGAACCCGCGCTCGGCCATGCCGGGGAGCGCCTGCTGGGCCAGCAGGAAGGGGGCGCGCAGGTTGATCGCGAGCGTGCGGTCCCATGCCTCCAGGTCGAGGTCGGTGTAGTCCTGCTGGAGCGCGTGGCCGGCGTTGGCGATGAGGATGTCGACCGGACCGCCGAGCGCGTCCGCGGCCTCGCGCAGCAAGCGTTCCGGGACGGCCGGATCGGCCAGGTCCCCCGCGAGTGCGACCGCGGCGACTCCCGCGTCCTGGGCCTCGGCCGCCAACTGTTCGGCCGCGTCGGGGTGTGCGCTGTAGGCGAAGGCGGTCTTGACGCCGGCGGCGATGAGGCGGCCGCCCAGCGCGCGGCCGATGCCGCCCGACGCCCCGGTGAGCAGGGCCACCTTGCCGGACAGGTCGAGGTCGGTCATTTAACGGCCTTCCAGATGGATCAGGTCCACGGCCTCGGCAAGGACCTGTGCGCTGCGGTGCGCCTGGACGGGTTCACTGGAGACCGCTGACCGCGTCCAGCGCCTGGTCGAGCTGCAGTTGCGCGAGGCGGGCGAGCTGACCATGGTCCAGTACGAGATCCTGCACTGGGCCAACGAACGCACCGGGTCCCGGCTGTGCGTGACCGACCTGGCCGAACTCATGATCGGCTCTCGCAGCGGCCTGTCCTACCAGGTCGCCCAGCTGGAGAAGGCCGGCCTGCTGCGCCGCGAACCCGACCCCGACGACGAACGCAGAACCGAGATCGCCATCACCGGCCGGGGCCGGAACCTGCTGCACAAGGCCGCACCGGGACACGTCGCCACCGTCCGCGCCGGGACACGTCGCCACCGTCCGCGCCGGGCTGATCGACGTCCTCGACGATCACCAGATCGCCGACACCATGGACACCACCAGGATCCACCTGCGGGCCATGATGCCTCTCACTCCACCCCGCAAACGCAAACCCCGCTGACCGCCTCCGTCCCCGGGGTCCACCAGATCATCGTGATCGGACCGGCGGACGGCGGAACCCCTCCGCCCGCTGCCCCCTCCGGTCGGCTCAGCCCAGCATCCACAGCCCGCCGTTCAGGCGGCGGCAATGCCGGACGGCGTGCCCGCATTCGCCCGTGACAGCAAGGGCCGCACCAAGGTAGGCGGCACCGTTGAGGAACACTCGGCCCCCCAGGTGACCTCCACCGACCCAAGACCGGCCAGACCGGGGCCAAGGAAGTCGTCGGCGCACCCCCACCGGCGCGTTCGCCGGTGGGACATTCCCACCTGGGGTTTCGAGGGGTACACCAAGGTGTCGCCGACCGGTCATCCGCCCCGCGTCGGTCGCTCCGTCGCCATAGCGGCCGGCGGCATCGAAGTGCGCTACCTCCAGACGACCGGCTGATCGCTACACCGAACGTCATCCACGAACTGCATACCGGTTATCGTGGGGTTGCCGGTCTCCTCTGTCAGAGGAGAATAGGAACTCAAACCTGAGCGGTGGGAGAATGGGCAGTTTGGCTACTTTCAATGGAAGGAGGGAGTTTCTGTTTGGGGCTGGTGTGTCTCTCGCCGGGACGTATCAATCCGCATGGGGGCTTACGGTCGGTGCGTCATGCGCCGACGTTCGGGAGTGGACGTGCGGCCCTCTGGCGATGTCACCTGAGCCGAGCTATGAGTGGCCAGGCCCCGCTGCGGCTGATTTTGTGGCCTATGATTGGCGCGCGGTGAAGGTACTCCGGGAAGGTGATGGAAATATTGAGTTGTCTGTGCGGCTTGCGTCGACCGGAAGAACGTCTATTGACTATTTGCGAATCTTTGCCGTCCGCAGTGACTCCCTCTTGGTGATTGCCAGCTCAAGACGCTTGGTCCTGGTTGGGGATGACCTAGGTGAGCATGCATCTTATGAGCCGGACTCCCTTTTCTGTCGCCCGCCTGAGTTGAAGGATGATTCGCTTGTGCTCTATGAGCTCGACGAGAATGATCTAGGCGGTCATCCGATGCTCGGAAATGTCGCACTGTGAGTGAAGCGCTGGTTGCCGGGACTTTTTCGATCCCTGTCGATCACGGGCTGATCATCGTGGAGGATCCTGCGAGTCAGGCCGATCATGATGATTGGGATCCGTTCTGTGAGTTCGTGAGTGCTAAACCGGATTCTGTCTATCTTTCCGTTCGGCCGTCCGTGGACGGCCCTGTGGAAGTGATCATTGTTAAAGGGGAAGGTGGCCACGATAGGGCCTCCAGTCGATATTTTGAGGGCGCAATTCACGCCAAAGGGCTCTATCTGGTCATTCGTGATGCGGATGATGTGGTGAGGTTCTCGGTTCGTTGTGGGCCTGGAGAAAACTTGATTCGAATCATGGTCGATGAGCCGGGCCTCGTTTCGTGCATGGTCGTCATGTTTCTCGGAGTCGCGTAGGAAAACACTTGAAATCTCGTGTTGGCCGGTCCGGGGATCCCGCGAGCGGGGGAGGAGGGGCGTCCGGGGTCTTGACGGGTGGTCGCGACCGCCGCGGTGCGGGCTGATGTTGTCGGGCCCGGCTGTGCGGCCGTGCTGGTGGGCGCGGCGGGGAGCGTGTGGGGGTGCAGGTAGCTTGATGTCGAGATAAATTGGGGATAGCTTGACGTCGAGAGAAGACCTGCGGAAGTTAGGCGGCCCTGATTCCCGGTCAGGACGGTGACTAGGGCAGGATCGAGGCAGATGAGCATCCGTCCCGCCGTGCGCGCCGCGCCGGTTCGCGGGCGGCCGTGTTGAAGATCGAGACGCAGAGCGCCGCGCGGTCATGTCCCGGACCGGACGTGCGGTGGCGACCGAGGAGGAGTCCGTGTCCGCGAACAGCTTCGGCAGCCTGAGCAAGCTTCAGGTGGGCGGCAAGTCGTACGACATCTACCGGCTGGACGCCGTCGAGGGCTCGGCCCGTCTCCCGTACAGCCTCAAGGTGCTGCTGGAGAACCTGCTGCGCACCGAGGACGGCGCGAACGTCACCGGCGACCACATCCGCGCGCTCGCCGGGTGGGACTCGCAGGCGCAGCCGAGCAAGGAGATCCAGTTCACGCCGGCGCGCGTGATCATGCAGGACTTCACCGGCGTGCCGTGCGTGGTGGACCTGGCGACGATGCGCGAGGCCGTGCGCGAGCTGGGCGGGGACGCGACGCGGATCAACCCGCTGGCGCCCGCCGAGATGGTCATCGACCACTCCGTCATCGTGGACTACTTCGGCTCGCCGGACGCGTTCGAGCGCAACGTCCAGGTGGAGTACGAGCGCAACAAGGAGCGCTACCAGTTCCTGCGGTGGGGGCAGACGGCGTTCGACGAGTTCAAGGTCGTCCCGCCGGGGACCGGGATCGTGCACCAGGTGAACATCGAGCACCTGGCCCGCGTGGTGTTCGACCGGGACGGCGTCGCCTACCCCGACACGTGCGTGGGCACCGACTCGCACACGACGATGGAGAACGGCATCGGCGTGCTCGGCTGGGGCGTCGGCGGCATCGAGGCGGAGGCCGCGATGCTGGGACAGCCGATCTCGATGCTCATCCCGCGTGTCGTGGGCTTCAAGCTGACCGGTGAGCTGCCCGCCGGGACGACGGCGACCGACCTGGTGCTGACCATCACCGAGATGCTGCGCAAGCACGGCGTGGTGGGCAAGTTCGTCGAGTTCTACGGCGAGGGCGTGCACGCGCTGCCGCTGGCGAACCGGGCGACGATCGGCAACATGAGCCCCGAGTTCGGCTCCACCTGCGCGATCTTCCCGATCGACGACGAGACGCTGAAGTACCTGCGGCTGACCGGGCGGAGCGACGAGCAGATCGCGCTGGTCGAGGCGTACGCCAAGGAGCAGGGCATGTGGCTCGACCCGTCGGTCGAGCCGGAGTTCTCCGAGTATCTGGAGCTGGACCTCGCGACGGTCGTCCCGTCGCTGGCCGGCCCGAAGCGCCCGCAGGACCGCATCTCCCTCGCCGACGCCAAGCAGACCTGGCGCCGGGACGTGCAGAACTACGCCTCCAGCGTCCAGGGCCCGGCCGACGAGGCGTCGGACGAGTCGTTCCCCGCGTCCGACTCCCCGGCGATCAGCCGCGGCGGCGACGGCGACCGGCCGCGCGAGCAGGGGACGAACGGGTCGGTCCGCCCGCACAACGTCGTCCCGGTCACGCTGGAGGACGGGACGAGCTTCGAGCTCGACCACGGGCACGTCGCCGTCGCGGCCATCACCTCCTGCACCAACACCTCCAACCCGTACGTGATGATCGGGGCGGCGCTGCTGGCGAAGAACGCGGTGGAGAAGGGCCTGACCCGCAAGCCGTGGGTGAAGACGTCGCTGGCGCCGGGGTCGCAGGTCGTCACCGACTACTACGAGCGCGCGGGCCTCACCCCGTACCTCGACAAGATCGGTTTCCACCTGGTCGGGTACGGCTGCACCACCTGCATCGGCAACACCGGGCCGCTCCAGCCGGAGATCTCCAAGGCGGTCAACGACAACGACCTCGCGGTCACCGCGGTGCTGTCGGGCAACCGCAACTTCGAGGGCCGCATCAGCCCGGACGTGAAGATGAACTACCTGGCGTCGCCGCCGCTGGTCATCGCCTACGCCCTGGCCGGGACGATGGACATCGACATCCTCAACGACCCGATCGCCGACGGCACCGACGGGCCGGTCTACCTGCGCGACATCTGGCCCGAGCCGGAGGAGGTCGCCTCGATCGTCGAGTCGTCCATCGGCCAGGAGATGTTCGTCAAGGACTACGCCGACGTCTTCAAGGGCGACGAGCGGTGGCGCGGGCTGGACATCCCGACCGGCGACACCTTCGAGTGGGACCCGACCTCGACGTACGTGCGCAAGGCCCCGTACTTCGACGGCATGGAGACCGAGCCGGCGCCGGTCACCGACATCCACGGCGCCCGCGTTCTGGCGAAGCTGGGCGACTCGGTCACCACCGACCACATCTCCCCGGCCGGGTCCATCAAGGTCGGCACGCCCGCCGCGCAGTACCTCCAGGACAACGGCGTCGCCGTCCGGGACTTCAACTCCTACGGCTCGCGCCGCGGCAACCACGAGGTGATGATCCGCGGCACGTTCGCCAACATCCGGCTGCGCAACCAGCTCCTGGACGACGTGGAGGGCGGCTTCACCCGCGACTTCACCCAGGACGGCGCGCCGCAGTCCTACATCTACGACGCCGCGCAGAACTACGCGGCGCAGGGCACGCCGCTGGTGGTCATCGCGGGCAAGGAGTACGGCTCCGGCTCGTCCCGCGACTGGGCGGCCAAGGGCACCGCGCTGCTCGGGGTCCGCGCCGTCATCGCCGAGTCGTACGAGCGGATCCACCGCTCGAACCTCATCGGCATGGGCGTGCTCCCGCTGCAGTTCAAGGACGGAGAGTCCGCCGCGTCCCTCGGCCTCACCGGCACCGAGACCTTCGACATCACCGGTGTCGAGGCCCTCAACGAGGGCGGCACGCCCAGCGAGGTCACGGTGAAGGCCGACGGCAGGGAGTTCACCGCCGTCGTCCGCATCGACACCCCGGGTGAGGCGGACTACTACCGCAACGGCGGCATCATGCAGTACGTCCTGCGCAACCTCCTGCGCAAGTAACCCGCACGCCGAGACGGGCCGCCTCCCTACCGGGGGGCGGCCCGTTCCGCATGTTCGGCCAGACGGTGCTGCAGGGCCGCGTGCCGGAACTGGTAGACGGGCCCCACCTGTCGCAGCAGACCCACGCGGTGGGCGTCCTCCAGGAACCGCATCAGCCGGAACGGCACGCGGCGACGCCCGCCGAGGTAGAGGACCGCGAACAGGTACCGGACGCCCGTGCCTGTGAGCAGGGAGGCGATCACGAACGCACCGAGAGCGAGCTCGAGGTAGGCCGCCGAGTCGTTGCCGCCGTGCGCGCCCAGCCACAGGCTCAGGACGACGACCGCGGCGCTCGCGCCCATCAGCAGCAGGGTCATGTTCAGGTCGCCGCGCAAGGTGGAGCGGGGAGAACGCAGAGTCCCGGTGGGACCGGGCGTCGTCGCCCAGCCCCACAGACCCGAGAGCACGGCGAAGACGGGCAGGAAGGGGCTCCATGCCGCCTTTAGGCTGGCGTGCAGCAGGGCACGGGGGTCGAGGAGCGCGCTGCTGAAGTCGCTGGAGGTGCCCGAAGACGAGCCGGCGGCCTTGCCGATGGTGAGCAGGCTGAACAGGATGAGCATCGCGGCGGCGCTGTGGAACAGCGCGCGGGCGAGGTGCCGACGGCGTCCACGCAGGCGCAGGTCGACCCAGACGGGCCCCTCCCGGGTCGAGGCGCCCAGGCCGTGGCCGACCCCGATCGACGTCGCGGCGATCACCGCGATGAACAGCGTGCCGTCGGGCCCGAGCGACCGGCCGTCCAGCCGGGGGAGCACGGCCGCCGCGACCGGGAAAGCGACGGCCGTGGCCAGTCCGGCCACGAGTCCGGCCACGAGCCCCGCGCCGGCCCGGGTCGGGCGGCCGTAGGCGGCCCCGACGGCGAGGGCGAAGACCAGCGCGCCGGTGAGCCCGTCCTCGGGCGTGAGACCGGTCGGCACGGCGACGGCGACCAGCCCCATGATCAAGATGAACGTGGCCGCGCCGGCGAGGACGTTCGCCCCGGCCCGGGGGAGCAGGGCCGGCACGCGCCACCAGGCGAGGTCGGTGGTGGTGCTCCGGTCGAGGCCGGCGGCGAGGAAGGTGAGCCAGCGGCGGGCGCTCCCGGGGTTCCAGGAGCGCCGTGGCCGGAACGCGGCGTCCCGCGAGGCCGGAAGGCTGATCGCCGCGCCCACCAGCTCGTCCAGGAGGTGGTCGGTGATGGACTCCGCCGTGGGGAAGGCGGCGAGGTCGCGCAGCACGCCCGGATCCGTCCCGGTGTCGACGTAGACCGTGCGGAGCAGCCACAGGGCCAGCGGTGTGGTGAGCGCCTTCGCGAGCGGACCGCCGGGGTCGTCGCGCAGGTCGGCGAGCACCCGCGGCCAGGCGCCGCCGGGGCTGGGCGGCAGGCAGCCGGCCAGATGGGCGGCGGCGTCCGACGGGCCGACCGGGGCGGGCTCGATGACGGCGGCACCGGTGACGACGTCTCCGCCGGGCGCGCGGACGGCCTGCTCGTACTCGTCCTCGCGGCAGGTGAGCACCAGCGGCCGGGTCGGCGGCCAGCCGGTGGAGTTGAGCGCGTCGAGGACGTGCGGACGCACGTCCGGCGGAAGCTCGTCCAGGCCGTCCAGGACGGGCAGGACATGGCCGTCCTCGACCAGCGACGCCGCGGCGGTGGGCCCGAAGTCGGCCGCCCGCAGACCGGGATAGGTCTCGGTGATCTTGCGCGCGAGCCAGCGGTCCAGCGGCGGCGCGCCCGGCCGCCAGCTCGACAGCGACAGCAGCACCGGCACGGGCTCGCCCGGCGGCGGCTCGCGCAGCAGCTCGCGGACGAGCAGGACGGCGAGCGTGGTCTTGCCCGCCCCCGGCCCGCCGACGATCACCAGCCGGCGCCGGTCGAGGGACCGGAACGCGCGGGCGAGCGGCGCCATGCGGTCGGTGCGGCCGGTGAACCGGAGCGGCCCGCCGCCGGTGATGTAGCGGGGGTGGTCCATGAGGTCGGGGTCGGCGGGCCGCCAGCGCACGACCAGCGGCTCCGGGTCGTCCAGCCGTCGCATCGCGGCTTCGTCGTCCCACTGCCGCCGGACGAGTCGCGCGAGCTCCCACCGGGCCCGTTCGACCTGGCGGGGGGTGGACCGGGTGGGCGCGCGGGCCGCCCGGCGGTTCCAGGTGAGGACCGCCGCGATCAGCGGGACCACGGCGACCGGCACCGCGACGAGCTGTGCCGCGTCGAGGGTGTGGCCCTTGGCGAGACTCTTGGCGGCCACGACGAGGAACCACAGGCCCGCCGCCCCGAGCGTGCCCGTCGCCGTGGCCGTGGCCAGGATGCGCCACGGCCGCGTCCATCGCGCTGCCACATGTCCCCCCGGAAGCCGCCGCTCCATGATGAAACGCGCGGGCGCGCGCGCCGGATTCGTCCCACGGGGAGAGCGGTGGCCGGAAACGCCACAGGAGGCCGACCGGATCGGTGGGCGAGGGTCAGTGGTCGGTGGCCAGGCGGACCGCGAAGCCTATGAAGGCCACCCCGGTCGCCTGCTGGAGCCGGCGGCGGACGGCCGGGCGGGTCAGCACGCGCCGCGCGGCCCCCGCGACGCCGACCACCACGCCCAGCCACAGCAGGCCCTCGGCGCAGTGGATGGCCGCGAACAGCAGGCTCGTCGCGAACATCGGCGCGCCGTCCGGGACGAACTGCGGCAGCAGGCTCATGTACAGGACGCCGATCTTCGGGTTGAGCACGTTCGTGACGAAGCCGGTGCGCAGCGCGGCGAGACCGGCGACGGCGCCGTCGGCGGCCTCGTCCGCGCCCGCCGGGCGGCGCCGCGCCGTCCACAGCGCCCGGCCGCCCAGCCACAGCAGGTAGCAGGCGCCGGCGACGCGCAGGACGTCGAACGCGAGCCGGGACGCGGCCAGCAGCGCGGTGAGGCCCGCCGCGCTCGCCACCGCCCAGGCGAGGCACCCGGCCGTCACGCCGGACGCCGCGAGGAATCCGGTGCGGCGCCCGCTCGTCACGGTCGTGCGCAGGACGAGCATCGTGTCGAGACCGGGGGTGACCGTCACGAGCGCGGCGACGGCGGCGAAGGCGAGGCATGCGGTCAGCATCCGGACATTCTGCCAGGAACGGTCCACGGCCCCGAATCCGGGAATGCCGGGAGTCTTCCGGGGATTGGACCAGGACATGGCTGACATCACCAAGAAGATCGGCGCTCTGGACGTCTTCCCGCTCGCGCTGGGCGGGAACGTGTTCGGGTGGACGGCGGACAGGGACGCGTCCTTCGCCGTCCTCGACGCCTACGTCGCAGGTGGCGGCGATTTCGTCGACACCGCGGACTCCTACTCCGCGTGGGTGGCCGGCAACGCCGGGGGCGAGTCCGAGACGATCATCGGCGAGTGGACGGCGTCCCGGCGCAACCGCGGCGACGTCGTCATCGCCACCAAGGGCGGCCGGCACCCCGACCGGCTCGGTCTCGCCGGACCGAACCTCAAGGCGGCCGTGGACGACTCGCTGCGCCGCCTCCGCACCGACTACATCGACCTGTACTACACGCACTTCGACGACACGTCGGTGTCCGTCGAGGAGATCATCACGGCGCTGGACGAGCTGGTCGCGGCCGGCAAGATCCGTGAGATCGCCGTCTCCAACATCGAACCGGACCGGCTGGAGGCGTCCCTGGCCTTCAGCGAGCGCGAGGGCAAGGCCCGCTACGTCGCCATCCAGCCCGAGTACAACCTCGTCAGCCGCGACGTGTACGAGGGGCCGCGGCGCGACATCGCCCAACGGTACGGGCTCGTCGCCGTCCCGTACTACGGGCTCGCCTCGGGGTTCCTGACGGGCAAGTACCGTCCGGGCTCCGCGGTGGACAGCGCCCGCGCCGGGAGGGCGGGCGAGTACCTGGCGACCGAGAAGGGCCGCCGGGTGCTGGACGCGCTGGACGCCGTCGCCGCCGAGCGGGGCACCGCCGTCGCGACCGTCGCGCTGGCGTGGCTGGCCGCCCGGCCGACCGTCGTCGCGCCGATCGCCAGCGCCCGCACCCCGGAGCAGGTCGCGCCGCTGCTGGAGGCCCCGCGCACCGAGCTGACCGCGGACCAGCTGCGGGTGCTCACCGAGGCGTCCGCCTGAAAATCCGCTGGTCGGCGGAAGGAGCACGGTTGTAGCGTTCCCGACCGTGCCGCACCTCGACTTCCTCCTGCTGGGCGGGCTGGCCGCGCTGCTCGGCGCGATCGTGCAGGGCAGCGTCGGCCTCGGCGTCGGCCTGGTCGCCACCCCCGTCGTGACGCTGCTGTTCCCGTCGCAGATGCCCGGTTCGATCCTCGTCGTGGCGGCCGTCATGCCGCTCGCCACCCTGGCCCGCGAGCTGCGGCACGCCGACCTGCGCGGGCTCGGCTGGGCGTTCGGCGGCCGGGTCGCCGGCACACCGCTCGGCGTCTGGGTGGTGGCGGCCGTCCCGGCCCGGGTCCTCGGCGTCGCGATCGGCGGCCTGGTGCTCGCCGCGCTCGGCGTGACGGCGGTGTCCCGCGAGGTGCCCCGCACCCCGGCGACGCTCACCGCCGCCGGGCTGGTCGCCGGCGCCACCGGCACCGCCACGGCGATCGGGGGCCCGCCGATCGCGCTGCTCTACCAGCACGAGACCGGTCCCCGCGTCCGCGCGACGCTCGCGGTGTTCTTCACGCTCGGCGCGGTGCTGTCGCTGGCGACGCTCGCCGCCGCCGGCCGGCTGCCCGCCGGGCAGGTCACCGCGGGTCTCGCCCTCACCCCGTTCGTCCTCGCCGGGTTCGTCGCGGCGGGACCGCTGCGCCGCCACCTGGACGGCGGCCGGACGCGCGCGGCGCTGCTGGCCGTCATCGCCGTGTCCGCGGCGGCGCTGATCGTCCGTAACCTGATCTGATGCGCCCCACCAAGGCCGACCTCGAGGCCGCCCGCGACCGCGTGATCCCCGACATCCTGCCGCCGGACGGGGGGACGCTCCGCGTCCTGTTCTGCGGCATCAACCCCGGCCTGTACTCCGGCGCCACCGGGCACCACTTCGCCCGTCCGGGCAACCGCTTCTGGCCCGCGCTGCACCGCTCCGGGTTCACCGGCCGCCTCCTCGCCCCCGCCGAGCAGCACCTGCTCCCCGCCCTCGGCCTCGGCATCACCAACCTGGCCCCGCGCGCCACCGCCCGCGCGGACGAGCTGACCGCCGGGGAGCTCCGCGAGGGCGGCCGGCGCCTCACCGCGCTCGTCGAGACGCACCGTCCCGCCTACCTCGCGGTCGCCGGGGTCACCGCCTACCGGACGGCGTTCGCCCGCCCCCGCACCGCGATCGGCCCGCAGGACGAGGCGTTCGGTCCCGCGAGGCTGTGGGTGCTGCCGAACCCCAGCGGCCTGAACGCGAGCTGGAGCCTGGAGCGGATCGCCGCCGAGTTCGCCCGCCTCCGCGAGGCCGCCGACGCCCTCAGAACTCCGTCAGCACCCCGGGATCGAACCGCACCCTGAAGGGCCTGTCGGCCTGCACGTCCACCTCGAGCATCTCTCCCGCCATCGCTCGGCGACCGAGCCGGTACGCACCGGTCTCGTCGTTGATGACGAGAACCTGAACCCGAGGCACGGGAACGATCTCGACGATCCAGAACTGGGGGATGCCGAGCGCCGCGTACTCCTTAGGCTTCCGAACCCGATCCGTGCGCTCGCTGCGTCTGCCGGGGGTGACCACCTCCACGACGAGAAGCAGCTCATGGCCGGGGATGGGGGCCGCATCGCGCGCTTCGAGCGCTGTCCGCATGACTTTGGTGGGCACCGCGAAGACATCTGGCTTCCGAATGCCTGCGGGGGTGCTGATCTCCCAGTCCCCGCCTCTGTCCGTGTAGACGGACGCGCCCGCATTCTCAATGGCGGCCTCTAGGAACTCGTGGATCCTTCTGTAGGCGAAATTGTGAGCCGTGCTGGGGGACAACTCGGTCAGCCACCCATCCTCGAGTTCCAGGCCGCGGCCTTCGTCTTCCCGGGCGTGCAGATCTTTGGCCTCGTACGGGCCGAGACCCCCGAGGTCGTGTGCGAAGCTCACGGCCGGCTCCCGTCCGTGGTGCGGCAGGTCAATGCGGGGGCGACCCACCGGCCCGACGTTGTGCGACGAAGCGTACCCGGAGTGTGACGTTCAGGGCGTGTGGTTCAGGGCGGCGAAGTTGGCGAACATCGTGGTCACCTCGGCGACCAGGGTCGGCTTCGGTTCCCAGAGGCCGGGGCGGCCGAGCGCCACGATCGGGCGGGGGAGGGCGCGGACCGAGCCCAGGTGCCAGTGGTGGGACGCGGGGTCCGCCCAGGGGCCGCAGTCGCAGGGGCCGCCCGCGGCGGCGGCGGAGCAGACGTGCGCGAGCTCGGCCGTCGCGATGACCGCGCCGATGGTGGCGAGCGGGTCGCGGGGATCCCAGCCGGCGGCCTGGATCAGCGGGGAGTCGCACGCCTTCAGGTCCACCCGCATGGACGCGTGGACGAGCAGCGGGCCGCGGTACCCCGTCGGGAGGCTCTGGTTGGAGACGGTCTTGCCGCCACGCGCGATCGCGAATGCCCAGGGCTGCTGAACGCTGATCGCCTGCACGCGCCACCTCCAGTGCTCGCCCTGCCCGCGGCCGCGCGGCGCGGCGGCTACGCGGCGATGCCCGAGAGGCTAGGCGCATCTCAGGCGATATGCCAACGAAGCAGGCGAGCGCGTTGCCCCTGCCGATCCTTGTGGATCACCTGTGTGACGCGCGGTGAGCCGGGTGGGTTGACGTGTCGGCGGGGCCAATGTGGATCATGGGACGGGATCGCTCCCGGCCGTGTCACCAGGCGAGCGCGGGCGGCAGCGGCGCGGTGCCGGCGTCCGGCCATTCCCGCGGCGCGCCGAGGGGCGCCAGCTCGGCGAGCTGGAGCCGGTACCAGGGCGAGGAGTCCGGGCGGCCGGTGAGCGCCAGGCACTGCTCCCACGTCCACCATTCGGCCTGCTCCACCTCCTCGGGGTTCGGCAGGACGGGCGAGCCCGCCGGCACCACCGCGCGCACGACCGGGCAGCGCTCGTGCTCGACGGTCCCGTCCTCGGCGACGGCCCGGTAGTGGAAGCGCGGCAGGACGCAGGTCAGGGACGCCTCGGCGAGCGCGGTGTCCGGCATGCCCAGCTCGTCCCGCAGGCGGCGCAGCACCGCGTCGCGCAGCCCCTCGCCGGGCGCGGGGTGGCCGCAGCAGCTTCCCGTCCAGACGCCGGGGAAGGTCCGCTTCCCCAAGGCGCGCTGTGTGATGAGGACGCGCCCGCGCGTATCCACCACATAACAGGAAAAAGCGAGATGATACGGGGTCTCTCGGTGGTGGCTGGCGGCCTTCGGGGCCGTTCCGACGGCCTGGTCCTCAGCGTTGAGCAGCACGATCTCTTCGACGCCCATGCTCCCTTCCTACCCCATCCGGCCGCCGCGGGTCAGTTGTTTCACACCCGGTGGCAACGCGCCTTGCGCCGCCGCGCGGGCGAACCGGGACTAAACTCGGAACGGCCCGAGACAGGGGAGCCCCGGGAGAGGGGACCGCGTCCCCGATGGAGGAGTTGACACGCGTGAGCCTGCTGGAGTCGATCACGGGTCCCGAGGACCTCAAGCGACTGGACGCCGCTCAGCTGCCCCGTCTGGCGGTCGAGATCCGCGAGTTCCTCGTCGACGCCGTCTCCAGAACCGGCGGGCATCTGGGTCCCAACCTCGGCGCGGTCGAGCTCACCATCGCGCTGCACCGGGTCTTCGACTCGCCGCACGACAAGATCCTCTTCGACACGGGGCACCAGGCGTACGTCCACAAGATGCTCACCGGCCGGCACGACTTCGGGCTGCTGCGCCGCCGCGGCGGGCTGTCGGGCTACCCGAGCCGCGCCGAGTCCGAGCACGACCTCATCGAGAACTCGCACGCCTCGACCGCCCTGTCCTACGCCGACGGGCTCGCCAAGGCGTTCCAGCTGCGCGGTGAGGACGACCGCGCGGTCGTCGCCGTCGTCGGCGACGGCGCGCTCACCGGCGGCATGTGCTGGGAGGCGCTCAACAACATCGCCGCCGGCACCGACCGGCCGGTCATCATCGTGGTGAACGACAACGGGCGCTCCTACTCGCCGACGATCGGCGGCCTGGCCAGCCACCTGGCCGACCTGCGCGTCACGCAGGGCTACGAGCACGCGCTCGACCTCATCAAGAAGACCGTGCCGAAGGCCCCGGTGGTCGGCGCCGTCGCCTACGAGGCCCTGCACGGCATCAAGAAGGGCCTCAAGGACGTCCTGCAGCCGCAGGCGATGTTCGAGGACCTCGGGATGAAGTACGTCGGCCCGATCGACGGCCACGACGAGGACGCCGTCGAGCACGCGCTGCGCCGCGCCCGCGGGTTCGGCCGCCCGGTGATCGTCCACTGCATCACCAGCAAGGGCCGCGGGTACGCGCCGGCGGAGAACGACGCCGAGGACTGCATGCACGGCGGTGGAGCGTTCGATCCCGCCACCGGCCGTCCCGTGCCGAAGGGCGGCGGCCCCGGCTGGACGTCGGTGTTCGGCGCGGAGATGGTCGCGATCGGGCGGGAGCGCCGCGACGTCGTGGGCATCACCGCCGCGATGCTGTACCCGGTGGGGCTGGCGCCGTTCGCCGAGGCGTTCCCCGACCGCATCTACGACGTCGGCATCGCCGAGCAGCACGCCGTCACCTCCGCCGCGGGCCTGGCGATGGGCGGCCTGCACCCGGTCGTCGCGGTGTACGCCACCTTCCTCAACCGCGCGTTCGACCAGGTGCTCATGGACGTGGCGCTGCACCGCCAGCCCGTGACGTTCGCCCTGGACCGCGCCGGGGTGACCGGCGACGACGGCGCCAGCCACAACGGCATGTGGGACCTGTCGATCCTGCAGCTGGTCCCGGGCCTGCGGGTGGCCGTGCCGCGCGACGGCGCGCGGCTGCGCGAGCTGCTGCGCGAGTGCGTCGACGTCTCCGACGGCCCGACCGCGATCCGCTACCCCAAGGGCCCGGTGATCGCCGACATCGACGCGGTGGGCCGGGCCGGCGGGATGGACGTGCTCGCCCGGCACGAGGGGTCCAACGGCGCCGGGGTGCTGCTGGTCGCCGTGGGCTCGATGGGCGCGACGGCGCTGGAGGCGGCCGAGCTGATCGCCGCCCAGGGCATCGGCGTGACGGTGGTGGACCCGCGCTGGGTCAAGCCGCTGGACCCCGAGCTGGCCGTGCTCGCCCGTGACCACGCCCTCGTCGCCGTCGCCGAGGACAACGGCCGCACCGGCGCCGTCGGCGACGCCGCGGCACGGCTGCTGCGCGACTCGGCGGTCGACACCCCGATCCGCACGTTCGGCATCCCGCAGGAGTTCCTCGACCACGCCGCGCGCGCCGAGATCCTCGCCGACATCGGCCTCACCCCGCAGGCGCTGGCCCGCGACATCACCGAGGCGGTCGCGCGGCTCACCTCGTCCGACGCCCGCGAGCCCGCCACCTCCGACTCCGACTGACCGCGCGGGGCCGCGCGTCCGCGCGCGGCCTCAGCCGCCCTCGGCGGACTCCAGCTGCCAGGAATGGGTGACGACCGCCCTCGCGGTGCCGAGCGCGCGGCCGGAGTAGGTCCACCGGCCGCGCAGCCGCAACGGGCGTCCCGCGCCGTCCTTCAGGTAGATCTGGAGCGGGAAGCTGGCGTCGTGGGAGCGGATGACGCCCGACTGGTCGGCGGACGGCCGCAGGTCGGGCCGTCCCTCGCAGCGGACGCCGAGGACGGACGTCCGGGGGTCCTGGCGCAGCAGGCCCCGCGTCAGGTCGCGGACGAGCACGGAGACGTAGTCCGGGCCCAGCCACCTCAGATCGGGCAGCGTCTCGGGTGGGGGGAACCCGTACAGTTCTGGACCGCCGGTCACAAGCGCACCGTAGCGCCCCCGTCACACGCCCGTCACTACTTTCCCGGCTGCTTCTTCGGGCGCTCCCGGGAGGAAACTAGCCGGAACGCCGGGAGGGGCGGCACGCGGACGTCATCGCCTCCCACCGCGCCAGCTTCACCCGCTCCCCGCGGTCGAGGCTGCGGGCCAGGGCGATCTCCGCGGCGTCGAGGTTGAGCCAGTCGGCGTAGGTGACGACGGGCAGGCCCCGCGACTCCAGCAGTTCCTCGACGGTGCCGCCGGGCGGGGTCCGGCCGGGGTCCAGGTCGGCCAGCAGGTTCCGGACGGTCTCGGCGGCGTCCGACTTGTTGGTGCCGACGACGCCGGTCGGGCCGCGCTTGATCCAGCCCGCGACGTACTCGCGGGGCACGGGCGAGCCGTCCGGGGCGAGGATGCGGCCGCCGTCGTTGGGGACGACGTAGGCGCGCTCGTCGAACGGGACGCCCTCCAGCGGGACGCTCTGGTATCCGACCGAGCGCAGCACCATGCCGACGGGCAGCGTCTCGAACTCGCCCGTCCGGGCGACGCGGCCGGACTCGTCCAGGCGCGTCCGCTCCAGCCGCAGGCCCTCGACCCGGCCGGTGCCCAGGATCTCGGTGGGGGCGCACCAGAACCGCACGTCGATGCGGCGGGGACGGCCCGCGGGCTCGCCCGTCCAGCCCCGCAGCACCTTGATGTTGCCGCGGACGTGCCGGTCGGCCTCGGCGAGCTCCGCGCTGGCGGGGTCGAGCTCCATGTCGGCGGGGCTCACGTGGATGCCCGCGTTGGACAGCTCGCCCAGCTCGCGGGCCTCCTTGGTGGTGAACTTGGCCTGCGCGGGCCCGCGCCGCCCGATCATGTGGACGCGCCGGACGCGGCTGGCCGACAGCGCCTCGATGACCTGCTCGGGGACGTCGGTCGCGCGCAGCTCGTCGGCCGTCTTGGCGAGGATCCGCACGACGTCCACGGCGACGTTCCCGACGCCGATGACCGCGACCTCCTCGACCGACAGGTCGAAGGCGTGGTCGGCGGCGTCGGGATGCCCGCAGTACCAGTTGACGAAGTCGGTGGCGGCGACGCTGCCGGGCAGGTCCTCGCCGGGGATCCCCATGTGCCGGTCCACCATGGCGCCGGTGGCGTAGACGACCGCGTCGTAGCAGCCGAGCAGGTCGGCGCGGGTCAGGTCGCGGCCCAGCTCAACGCAGCCGAAGAAGCGGACCTGGGGGCCTTCCAGCACCTTCTGCAGGTACCGGGCGATCGACTTGATCGAGGTGTGGTCGGGGGCGACGCCGTAGCGGACCAGGCCGTACGGAGTCGGGAGGCGGTCCAGGACGTCGACCCGGACGTCTCCGCCGGTCTGCTTGACGAGTGCTTCGGCGGTGTAGAGCCCCGCCGGACCGGAGCCCACGACCGCGACGCGCACAGCATCTGCCATGCGGGCCATTGTGCCGAGCCCGCGTCCGGAAGGACACAGTGACCCGGCTCACGACTGAACCGGTCTGGGGGTTTCGGCCCGAGCGCGGGCGTCCGCCTTCACCAGGCGGCTGTGCCGCTGCCCGTAGGCGAAGTAGACGCCGGTGCCGAGCGCCATCCACGCGAAGAACCGCAGCCAGGTCTCCACCGGAAGATTGATCATGACGAAGAGGCACGCGAGCACCGACAGGATCGGGACGAACGGCACCAGCGGGGTGCGGAAGGCGCGCGGCAGGTCCGGCCGCGTCCGCCGCAGCACCAGCACGCCGATCGAGACGACGAGGAAGGCGAACAGCGTGCCGATGTTCACCAGCTCGGCGAGCTTGGCCAGCGGGATGAACCCGGCCAGCGCCGCGACGAGCGTGCCCATGATGATCGTGGACCGGTAGGGGGTACCGAACCGGGGGTGCACGACCGCGAGCCGGGCGGGCAGCAGGCCATCCCGGCTCATCGCGAAGAACACTCGGCTCTGGCCGAGCAGCAGGATCAGCACGACGGTGGTGAGCCCGGCCACCGCCCCGAAGCTGATCACGGTCGCGAACCCGGGGTGCCCGACGGCCCGGAACGCGTCGGCGAGCGGCGCCCCGACGCTCAGGTCCTTGTAGTTCTGCATGCCCGCCACGACCAGCGACACCGCCGCGTACAGGACGGCGGTGACCAGCAGCGACCCGATGAGCCCGATCGGCAGGTCCCGCTGCGGCCGGCGCGCCTCCTCCGCCGCGGTCGCCACGATGTCGAAGCCGATGTAGGCGAAGAAGACCACGGCGACCGCCGCCAGGACGCCGAGCCACCCGTAGCTGACCGGCGTGATCCCGAACAGCACCTGCATCAGCGGCGCCGCGCCGCCCTTCACCGTCGTGTTCGACTCCGCGGGTGGGATGAACGGGTGGTAGTTGGCGCCCTTGACGAAGAACAGCCCGGCCCCGATCACCAGCAGGACGACGAACAGCTTGATCGTCACGACCACCGCGTTGACCCGCGAGGACACCTTGACGCCGAGCACCAGCAGCGTCGTCACCACCAGCACCAGCAGGATGGCGGGGACGTTCACCACCCCGCCGTCCTCGCCCGGCGGATGGAGGATCGCGGCGGGCAGGTGCACGTGCGCGTCGCTCAGCAGCGAGTCGGCGTAGCCGGACCATCCGACCGCCACCACGGCGGCGCCGAGCGCCAGTTCGAGGATGAGGTCCCAGCCGATGACCCAGGCCGGGAACTCGCCGAGCGTCGCGTAGGAGAAGGTGTAGGCCGAGCCCGCGACCGGGACGGTGGAGGAGAACTCGGCGTAGCACAGCGCCGCCAGCCCGCACACCACGGCCGCGATGACGAACGACAGGGCCACCGCGGGCCCGGCCTTGTCCCGCGCGACCTGCCCGGTCAGCACGAAGATCCCGGTCCCGATGATCACTCCGACGCCGAACACGAGCAGGTCGAACGCCGACAGGTCTCGGCGGAGCCGATGCGTCGGCTCCTCGGTGTCGCGGATCGACTGCTCGACCGACTTCGTGCGGAACAGGTTCATTCTCGCGGCTCCTCGCGCTCTGTGATCGGCAGGCGACACACCTATGCCCGCGAACCCGCGCTTTAAGATCAAGAGATGCCCGGACCGCCCGGAACCTGGGGAAACAGCGGAAAATTCGGCCTGATTCAGTCCACGCCGCCCGTCCGGACCGGCCGTCCGGTGAGGCCGCCGCTGTGCTGTTCGCCGATATCGGCTTCGACATCGTCGTGACGGTGACCGGAGCGCGGCGAAGTTCGTCGCGTTGATCCTCTGGTGTCCGTGGGCGGAGTACCCTTCCGGGCGAGGGCGGCCCCCTTCCTTTCGATGCTCCCCACCAGGAAGACGCCCCATGACCGCGTTCTCGCCGCATGTCCCCGCCCTCCGCCGCCCCGCCGTCCCATTACTCCTGATGTGGGCGCAGCTCGCGGCCGCCGTCGTCGGTCTCGCCTGTGCCGTCACCCACGCGATCCGGAATCGGCTGCCCTACAGCCTGTTCGGGTGGTGGGATCGGGTGCCCGTGCCACTGATCGTCGCCGTGGCCGCGGTCGGCACGGTCGTCCTCGCCCGGCGGGCACGCCCCGGCGGCGCGGTGACGGCGGCGGCGCTCCCGTTCGCGGGGCAGGTGCTCGCGGTGCTGGAGGACCTGCCGAAGCCCGCGTGGGTCACCACCTGCACCGGCGCCTGGCTGCGCGGTGAGCTGACCCGGCCGCTCGGGCAGATGGACATGCGACCGTACCCGGCGCTGGCGAGGATCGGTGACTGGGCGTGCCTGGCCGCCGTGGTCCTCGGCGCCGCGACCGCGGCCGCCTTGGTCCCCGCGGCATGGCGGGGCGAGCGGAGGTCACCGGCGCGGTTCCGGGAGCCGTTCGTGGTGGCGGCGATGGCGGTGCTCGCGCTCACCGCGGCCTGGGCGGGTGAGCGCATGACCTTGTTCCATGCCTTCGCTCAGCCCCCGCGTCCCGCGCTGATCGTCCTTGCCGTCGCGGCGGGCGCGGCGCTGGTCGACGCGCACACCCGCTGGGCCGTGCGGGAGGGGATGGCCGCGGTCGCCGCGGTGTCGGCGGGCGTCTCCGGCGCGGTCCTGATGGCGCCGCTGGTATGGCGGGAGTGGCCGCTGATCGGCAGCTGGCTGGAAGGGCCGGGAGGGAGCTACGCCATCTCGAGCGGGGTAGGCCGCGCCGCGGGCGCGCCGGATCAGTGGGACGCCCTGGGGGAGGGCCTGTCCGCGCTGGGGAAGACGCTGGTTCCGGTGGCCGTGGCCCTGGCGGCGCTGATCGGCGCGCGGCGGGCGGTCGTCGCCGTCCGGTATGCGGCCGGTCGTCGCCGGGACCGGCCGGAGGGACGGGCCCCTTCCCTATGAGAGGGGGCCCGCCCGTTCCGGTCCGCTAGGCGGGCACCGAGGCGACGCCCGGGTCGAGGAACCGCTTGCCGGTGACCTTCTCCGCGACGCCCGTCCGGTCGAGGTACGGTGTGACGCCGCCGAGGTGGAACGGCCACCCGGCACCGAGGATCATGCACAGGTCGATGTCCTGCGGGGCGGCGACGACGCCCTCGTCCAGCATGACGCGGATCTCGTCGGCGAGCGCGGCGAGGGCCCGCTCCAGCACCTGCTCCTCGGTGGACGGGGCGGTCCCGCCGGAGAAGATCTCCACCACCTCCGGGTCGAGGGTGAAGTCGGGCAGGTAGACCCCCGGCTTGCCCGCGGCGACCATCGCGGCCAGGCCCGCCGACACCGGGAACCGGCCGGGGAACGCGGCGTGCAGGGTCTCGTTGACGTGCAGCGCGATCGCCGGGCCGACCAGCCCCATCAGCACGAACGGCGGCATCGGCAGGCCGAGCGGCGCGGCGGCGCGCTCGGCGGTCTCGATCGGGGTGCCCTCGTCCACCGCCTGGACGATCTCGGCGAGCAGCCGGAGCAGGACGCGGTTGACCACGAAGCCCGGGGCGTCCCGGACCAGCACGCACGACTTGCGCAGCGCCTTGCCGGTGGCGAACGCGGTGGCCAGCGCCGCGTCGCCGGTCCGCTCGCCGCGGACGACCTCCAGCAGCGGCAGCACCGCGACGGGGTTGAAGAAGTGGAAGCCGACGACCCGCTCGGGGTGGCGCAGCCCGGCGGCCATCTCGGTGACCGACAGCGAGGAGGTGTTGGTCGCGAGCACGCATTCGGCCGAGACGTGCTCCTCCACCTCGGCGAACACCTTCTGCTTGACCGCCATCTCCTCGAAGACCGCCTCGATGACGAAGTCGGCGTCGGCGAAGGCGTCCTTGGTGAGCGAGCCGGTGATCAGGGACTTGAGCCGGGCGGCCTTGTCGGCGGTGACGCGGCCCTTGCCGAGCAGCGCCTCGACCTCCGCGTGCGCGTGGCCGACGCCCTTGTCCAGCCGGTCCTGATCCAGGTCCGTCAGCACCACGGGGACCTCCAGGCGGCGCGCGAACAGCAGCGCGAGCTGGGAGGCCATCAGGCCCGCGCCGACGACGCCGACCTTGGTGACCGGCCGCGCCAGGGCCTTGTCGGGCGCCCCGGCGGGCCGCTTGGCGCGCTTCTGGGTGAGTTCGAAGGCGTACAGCCCGGCGCGCAGCTCGTCGCCCATGATGAGGTCGGCGAGCGCCTCGTCCTCGGCGGCGAAGCCCTCGTCGCGGGTGCGGTCCTTGGCGGCGGCGACGAGGTCCAGCGCCCGGACGTAGGACGGCGCGGCGCCGTGCAGCCGGGCGTCGACGGTCCACCGGGCCGCCGCGACGGCGTCGTCCCACGCCTTTCCGGTGTCGGTCTCGGGCCGCCGGACGGCGGTCTCGCCGGTGAGGACGCGGGCCGTCCAGTCCAGCGACTCCTCCAGGAAGTCGGCCGGTTCGAAGATCGCGTCGGCGATGCCCAGCTCGTGGACCCGGGGGCCCTTCAGCATCCGGTTCTGCGCCAGCGGGTTGTGGACGATGAGCTCCAGCGCCCGCTCCGCGCCGATCAGCCGCGGCAGCAGGTACGTGCCGCCCCAGCCGGGGACCAGGCCGAGGAATGTCTCGGGCAGCGCGAAGGCCGGCACGCCCGTGGAGATCGTCCGGTACGTGCAGTGCAGCCCGATCTCGACGCCGCCGCCCATCGCCGCGCCGTTGTAGTAGGCGAACGACGGCACGCGCAGCTCGCCCAGGCGGCGGAACACGTCGTGGCCCAGCCGCCCGATGGCGAGGGCGTCCGCGCGTCCGCCGATCAGCGGGACGCCCTTGAGGTCGGCGCCCACGGCGAAGACGAACGGCTTTCCGGTCACCCCGACGGCCGCGATGTCGTCGCGGGCGGCGACGGCGTCGAGCGCCGCGTCCAGCTCGGCGAGGCCGTTCGGCCCGAACGTGCTCGGCTTGGTGTGGTCGAACCCGTTGTCGAGCGTGATCAGCGCGAGCGTGCCCGCGCCGCGGGGGAGCGCGACGTCCCGGACGAGGGCGTGGGTGACGACCTCGTCGGCGAAGAGGTCCTTGATGCCGGTGCTCACTTGGCACCCTCCCAGATGACGTTCTCCCAGAGGACGGATCCGCCCATGCCCATCCCGACGCACATCGTGGTGAGGCCGTACCGGACGTCGGGGCGCTCCTCGAACAGCCGGGACAGCTGGTTCATCAGCCGTACCCCGGACGCGGCCAGCGGGTGCCCGAGCGCGATGGCGCCGCCCCACGGGTTCACCCGCGCGTCGTCGTCGGCGATCTTGAAGTGCTCCAGGAACGCCAGCACCTGCACCGCGAACGCCTCGTTGATCTCGATGAGGCCGATGTCGTCCATGCCCAGCGCGTTGCGGGCGAGCAGGCGCTCGGTGGCCGGGACGGGCCCGACGCCCATGACCTCGGGCTCCACACCGGCGAAGGAGAAGTCGACCAGCCGCATCCGGGGGGTGAGACCGAGCTCGCCCGCCACGTCCTCGGCGGCCAGCAGGCAGGCGGTCGCGCCGTCGTTCAGCCCGGCGGCGTTGCCCGCGGTGACGTTGCCGTGCACGCGGAACGGGGTCTTCAGCGCGGCGAGGCCCTCCGCCGTCGTCCCGGGCCGCGGCGGCTCGTCCTCGGTGGCGAGGCCCCAGCCCAGCTCGGCCGAGCGCACCGCGGCCGGGACGAGGTCCGGCTGGATCTTCCCGTCGGCGTAGGCCGCGGCGACCTTGCGCTGGCTGCGCACGGCGTAGGCGTCGGCCCGCTCCTTGGTGATCTCGGGGTACCGGTCGTGCAGGTTCTCCGCGGTCGAGCCCATGACCAGCGCGGACGGGTCGACCAGCTTCTCGGCGAGGAACCGCGGGTTGGGGTCGACGCCCTCGCCCATCGGGTGCCGGCCCATGTGCTCGACGCCGCCGGCGATGGCGACGTCGTAGGCGCCGAAGGCGATGCCGGCGCCGGTGGAGGTCACGGCGGTCATCGCGCCCGCGCACATCCGGTCGACGGCGTAGCCGGGAACGCTCTTCGGCAGCCCGGCCAGGACGGCGGCCGACCGCCCGATGGTCAGGCCCTGGTCGCCGATCTGGGTGGTGGCCGCGATCGCGACCTCGTCCACCCGCCCGGGCGGCAGGGACGGGTTGCGGCGCATCAGCTCGCGGATCGCGCGGACGACCAGGTCGTCGGCGCGGGTCTGCGCGTACAGGCCCTTCGGGCCGGCCTTGCCGAACGGCGTGCGGACGCCGTCGACGAACACGACGTCGCGTGCGGTGCGAGGCACGGGGTCGTCCTCCCTGTGTGGCAGCGGGTGGGGCAGCGGGGCTGGGCAAGCGGGGCGTCGCAGCGGTGCTACTCGCTGGTAACCCATCCATCGTACCCGCCGGTAACCACTGCCGCGCGGCCGCCCCGCCCCAGTCTCCTCCGATCGCGGGCCGGCCGCGCGCCGGACGCGCCACCGGCCCGGCCCCCGTGACCGGCCCGGTCAGGCGGTCAGCGCGGCCGGTTCCCGCGCGGCCGCCGCCGCGGGCAGCCGGACGGTGATCGACAGGCCGCCCCCGGGGCGCGGCACCGTCTCGATCGCGCCGCCGTGCGCGCCGACCACCGCCCGCACGATCGACAGGCCGAGCCCCGCGCCGTCCGCCGACCCGACCCGGTCGCCGCCCAGCCGCCGGAACGGCTCGAAGATCGCCCCGACCTCGTAGGACGGGACGGGACGGCCGGTGTTGACCACCCGCAGGAACGCCTCGCCGTCCCGGACCCCCGTCGCCACCCAGACCCGCCCGTCCCGCACGTTGTACTTCACCGCGTTCTCCAGCAGGTTCACCGCGCACCGCTCCAGCAGGACGGGGTCGCCGGTCACCACGGCGGGTTCGAGCCGCGCGTCCACGTCCACGGACGCGTCCATGCCGTCGAGCTGGTCGAGCGCGCTGCGCACCACGTCCGGCAGCGGCGTGCCCGTCCGGGTCCCGAGCTCCCGCTCGGACCGGGCGAGCAGCAGCAGCCCCTCGATGAGGCGTTCGTGCCGCGCGGTGTTGCCGAGCAGCACGTCCGCGAGCGCCTTGGTCTCCGGCGGGTTCTTCCGGCTCGCCAGCGCCACCTCCAGCACCGTCCGGTTGATGGTCAGCGGCGTGCGCAGCTCGTGCGAGGCGTTGGCGACGAATCGGCGCTGGGCGTCGAACGCCTTGTCCAGCCGGTCGAGCATCCGGTCGAAGGTGTCCGCGAGGTCCTTGATCTCGTCCTGCGGCCCCTCCAGCGCGATCCGCTCGTGCAGGGTGCTCTCCGACAGCCGCCGCGCCGTCGCCGTCACCGTGTGCAGCGGGCGCAGCATGCGCCCCGCCACCACGTACCCGATCACCACCGCGAGGACGCCGAGCACCAGCATCGTCACCAGCGAGCTCTGCAGCAGCTGCCGCAGCATGTCCTCCTTCTGGTGGGCCAGCTGCCGGTCGGACTCGGCCTTCAGCGCCATCAGCCGGTTCACGACGTCCGGCGTGCCCAGCTTCCGCAGGTCCGCCACCGTCCCCGGCGCGGCGCCCGTCCGTATCGACAGGCGCTGCTCCATCGTCCGCACGGTCAGCAGGTACGTCACCGCCACGAGCACGGCCGACATCACCAGGAACAGCGACCCGTACACCAGCGTCAGCCTGGTGCGCACGCTCAGCCTTCTCATCACGCCTCCAGCCGGTAGCCCGCGCCGGTCACCGTCTCGATCACCGGCGGCTCGCCGAGCTTGCGGCGCAGCGTCGCCATCGTCACCCGGACGATGTTGCTGAACGGGTCGATGTTCTCGTCCCACACCCGCTCCAGCAGCCGTTCCGCGCTCACCACCCCGCCCTCGGCCCGCAGCAGCTCCTCCAGCACGGCGAACTCCTTCCGGGTGAGGCGCAGCTCCCGGCCGTCCCGGGCGACCCTTCGGCGATGCGGATCCAGCCGGACGCCCCGCCGCTCCAGCACCGGCGGCACCGGCGTCCCCGACCGCCGTGCCAGCGCCCGCACCCGCGCCACGAGCTCGCCGAACACGAACGGCTTGGGCAGGTAGTCGTCGGCGCCGAGCGCCAGCCCGTCCACCCGGTCGTCCACGTCCCCGGACGCCGTCAGCATCAGGATGCGCCCCGGGTGCCGCCGCCCCACCAGCTGCCGGCACACCTCGTCCCCGTGGACGGTCGGCAGGTCCCGGTCCAGGACCACCACGGCGTACTCGGTGTGCCAGGTGCGTTCCAGGGCCTCGTCCCCGTCGTAGGCCACGTCGACGGCCATGGCCTCCTCGCGGAGCCCCTCTGCGATCGTGTCCGCCAGCACACGCTCGTCCTCGACGATCAGAACACGCATGTCCCGAGCATGACCGACGTCGGGTTAAGCCTCGATAAGCGGGCCGGCCGCCCGGGACGGCGCGAGTGCCCCCGGTCGTGGGCCGCCCGGCGGGGAAGCGGCGCCGCCGGGCACGGCACGGCTGTGTTCGACGCCATTCGGTGACCGGTTCTCCACGAGTGGTCGTCCATGTTCTCCACGTGATCGATGCGCGTGAATATTTTCAATATTACGAACACGTAAAGCGGCCACATGTGATGATCTTGTAATAGTGCATGTCGGGCCGATGAATCAGTGCTGTCAACCGTGCACGGCGGTGCGTCCACATTATGCCAGCGCGTTATTGGAATCGGGTTCCATTGATTAGTATCGGCTGCCTCAGACATCTCCCGCGATGGGCGGTACGCCGCTATGGGCGACATGTTCGAGCACCTCAGGGCACGGGTGGAGGCCAACGCCCGGCGCGCCGTCGAGGTCTACACCCATCGGCTCGCCGAATACCGTTCCATGACCTACGGCGGGCGGGGACGCGCCACGCTGATGGACTTCGCGGTGGTCCTGCGGCGGCGCACGGCCGACCTCGCCGCGGCGGACGAGCCCTTCACCGGCGACGACCTGGAATTCATCACGTCCGTCGGCCGGGAACGCGGAGAAAAGGGCGTGTCGCTGGAATCCCACCGCGGTGTCCTCGCGCTCCATTCGGCCCTCACACTGCGTGAGGTCCAGGAGGCGGCCGGGGCGGACGACACCGACGACCTGATGCGGATGCTCGGCTGGCTGGGCACCCAGGGCGCCATCGCCGGGCACGCCTACACCTGCGGTTTCATGGACGGGCAGAAGCACTTCATCCCGTTCCTCACCCGCGTCGAGATGCTCGCCGACCTGCTGCTCGCCGACGACCCCACCGCGCCCGCCCTGGCCGGCGGCCTCGGCATGACCCTCGCCGACCGGTACGTGGTGACGGTCGTGCGAGTCGCGGGGGACCGGGCCGCCGGCGAACCGCACGAGGAGATCATCGAGATCCTCCTCAAGCACTATCTGACCCCGATGACCTGGCACCGGCCGGAGGAGTTCGTGGCGCTGGTGCCGTCCCGCGACGGCGAGCCGCCGGACCGCGCCCTCGCCCTGGCCCGCGACTTCGCCGAGATGGCGGCGCGGCCCTGCGCGGTCGGCACCGCCGCCGGGACCGTGCGGGCGCTCGCCGGCGCCGCGTCCATGGCGCGCCAGGTCAGCGCCGCGGCGCCGCTGGAGACCGTCCCGAGCCGCACCCACACCATGGCGGACGTCTTCGTCGAGCTCGGCACCGCCCACCTCCCGCACGTCGACGGCTGGCTGCGCGAGGTGTCCGGCCGGCTCTCCGGAGGCCCCGCCCTCCTGGCCACCCTCGACGCCTACTACCGCCACGACATGAACCGGCTGCTGACGGCCGCGACCCTGCACATCCACCCGCGCACCCTCGACTACCGGCTGCGGCGGGTACGCGACCTGACGGGCCTGGAACCGAACTCGACGCAAGGGGTCCGGGTCCTGAGCGCGGCCGTCACCCGCACGCTCTCCGGTGCCTGGCCCGACGGGGACCCACCGACATGACGCGAGGCCGGGTCAGATCCGCTCTGCCTCACCGACGCATCCGGTGAGCACATCAGGACGCGGCCCATCGGCGAGGCGTTCCTGTCCATGCACTTCGGCCTGGCCAAGGCGCTCCGCATGCTCGGCGACCCGGCGCGGTGCCATGTAAACGCCGAGGGTGATGCCCGAAGAATTGATGACCCGCACCGTATAAGTCTTCCCGGGAACCACCCGCTGGGGAGAAAAACGAATCTCGGTGGTCGCGTTGTTGGTGATGGGGGTCGACTTCTGGAACACCGTATCCTTGCCGTTGAAAATGCCCAGCGTGACATCCTCCGGGTGCTCTTCGTCTCGGTGGCCGATGACCACGGCGATGCTCCAGAGATAGTGCTTGCTCGGCCGAAATGGCTGGTCAACGCCTCCGACCCGGGTTATCTGGTACGGCTGGGCCCCCTTGGCGCTGTCGTTGGTCACCTCGTACGCGCAGCCGGTGTCCCTGAATCCGGGGCCCGGCTCCCGAATGGGCGGGCCGTCTGTTTCCCCTTTCGCTTCGGAGGTGCTCGTTCCTCCGCTCGGGCGAGGTGGGCTCGCCTCTCTGGTCGGGGGAGACGCGCTCGGCTCCCAGGTCGAGCTGGGCGTGCTCGTCGGCTTCGGATCCGCTGAGAGATCGACGTCGAACCCGACAAGGGCGGCGGCCACGAGCACGGTGATGCCCACGGTGCCCCCGGCGATGACGCGCTGCCTGCGCAACATCGGCGTCGGCATCGGTGAACCGCCGCTCGGCAGCAGCGGGAGCAGCCCGAAGACGACGGCGACGACCGCCCCCAGGCACCCGGCCACCCAGCTGGCCGTCTCCAGGTTCCACGCCAGCGCCGTGAGCGTGAGCCCGCCGGCCGTCACCAGGCCCCCGACGAGCCCCCAACCCCACCTCGGATCATTCCCGATCACTCCGCCCCCCGCGCCATGAGATCACGCGGACCAATGGACCGAACCGGACCACTGATCCAATGCCGCTTATAGGGAAGAACTGTAAAGAGAATCCATCCGAAGGGGGCGTCCGATGCCCTCATGCGGCCAGGAACGCGGACCGGCCGGGTGTCCATTCCAGCGATTCACGGACGATCCTGGAATGAAATTCGCCGCTACCGGCGCGAACCGGCCCCGGCGGGCCGCAGCGTCGCGAGCACCTGCAGCTTCTCGAAGCCCTCGGAGCCGGGAGGCGCGGTGAGCACGAGCAGCGCCTGCGACTGGTCCTCGGTGAACAGGGCCTGGCAGTCCACCTCGATCGCGCCCAGTTCGGGGTGGATGAGCGTCTTGTGGTCCGCGTACCGCTGGGCGACCTCGTGCCGCTCCCACAGCCCGGCGAACTCCGCGCTCGCCTTCAGCAGCGCCCCGACGAGCTCGCCCGCGCGCGACCGCGGCCCCATCGACCCGTACGCGGCCCGCAGGTTCGCGACCTGCGCGCGGCTCTGCCGGTCGCGGTCGCCCTCGGGATAGCGCAGCCGCTCCGAGGCATCGGTGAACCACCGGTAGATCTCGCTCCGCGCGAGGCCCGTGAGGCCCGACCGGTCCCCGAACAGCGCCACGGCCATCGCGTTCTGCACGAGCGTCTCGTTGAGGCCGGACAGGATGAGCGCGGGCGTATCGTCGAGACGGTCGAGCACCCGCAGCAGCTGGGGCGCGACCCGCGTCGCGGCCGCCACCTGCTCGGGCGCGCTGCGTCCCGCGATCCGGAACAGGTAGGCGCGCTCCTCGCCGGTCAGCCGCAGCGCCCGCGCCAGCGCGCCGAGCATCTGCTCGCTCGGCTGCGGCCCGCGCTGCTGCTCGAGCCGGGTGTAGTAGTCGGTCGACATCACGGCGAGGGCCGACACCTCCTCGCGCCGCAGACCTGGAGCGCGCCGCCGCGTCCCGGCGGGAAGCCCGACGTCCTCGGGGCGCAGCGCCTCGCGGCGCCGGCGCAGGAAGTCCGCCATCGCTGCACGATCCATGCCCCCATTATCCGGGACCGGCGCGACCGAGCCAGGGACCGCCGATCCCCCGATGACCGCTCTCTGCCCCGCGCGCGCCGTCCCGGCAGGATCGGAGCCATGAACATCTCCGGCAACACCATTTTCATCCCCGGCTCCACCGGCGGCATCGGCCTCGCCCTGGCCCTCGCGCTCCGGGCCAAGGGCAACACGGTCATCATCGGCGGCCGCCGTGCCGACCGGCTCCGGAGCATCGCCGCCGAGCACCCGGGGATCGACACCGTCCAGATCGACACGACGGACCCCGCGAGCATCGAGTCCGCCGCGAAGACCGTGCTCACCAGGCACCCGGACCTGAACGTCCTCGTCACGATGGCCGGCATCATGCGCGTCGAGGACTGGCACCGGCCCGACTCCATCCTCGCCAACGCCGAGTCCGTCCTGACGACCAACGTCCTCGGCCCCATCCGCCTCATCGCCGCCTTCGTCGAGCACCTCCAGACCCGCCCGGACGCGACGATCGTCACCGTCTCCTCCGGCCTGGCCTTCACCCCCCTCAAGGCCACCCCGACCTACAACGCGTCCAAGGCCGCCATCCACATGCTCAGCGAGTCCCTCCGCCTGCAACTGGCCGACACGACGGTCAAGGTCGTGGAGCTCGTCCCCCCGTCCGTCCAGACCACCCTGCTCCCCGGTCAGGAGACCAGCGACTTCGCGATGCCCCTCGACGACTTCGTGACCGAGGTCGTCGCCCTCCTGGAGACCCAGCCCGACGCCAAGGAGATCCAGGTGGAGCGCGTGAAGTTCCTCCGCCACGCCGAGTCCCGCGGCAGCTACGAAGAAGCAGTGCAAATCCTGAACACCAACGACCCCCACTAGCCCCTGACTCACCCCGATCCCGCCCCTCGCCTCTGGTATGGCCGAGGTTTCCCTGAGGATAGATTTCAACTGCCGGCCGAGATCATATACAACCGCGTCGCCGACCCTGGCGTCCAAGTGATGAAACCGCCCGCTCGGAGGGCGGCGGTGATCGCTGTGGCAAGAAGTTTGCGGGTACGCGAGGGCGACACATTAGTAAGCCTCTTTGAGGCGGCCGGAGTTGTTGAGATGCACGAATTTGTGCGCATTATTCTGGTTGAAGTATTTCTCTTCGTGTGGCCGATGCTCTTTATTGTTCGCGCCGCTGTTCGTGGGTTTCGTGAGGGGTTTATCGCGTCCGCTCCATTGAAATTCTTTGGCGCCATCCTGGTCGGAGTCCTGATAGCGGTGGCCACCAGGGACTCGTCTGGTGAGGGTACTGCGTGCGGGAGATACGTTCGCGCCGAACTGGAGTTCTTTGACCTGTTCGCGTTCGGCTTCGTCGTTATCCTCCTCCCGCTTCGCTACCTTCGAGCAACAGAGCGTATGGCCGTACTTCTTGAGCGGGAGACGTGGGGACGGCCGGCACGAATGGCCGACGGGATCGTCGGGGCAGTCGTCGCGGTCTTCACTGCGCCATTGCTGGTGGGCTTGATTCTCACTGCGCTGCAAGTTCCCCCCTCGCCACTGGCCAACGCTCTGGTGCGCATTTTTCGCATGGTGCTTGATGGCCCCCTTATTATTCTGTCGCGAGGTTTCGGTGCTGGCTCGATCGCGTTGGAGGACGGCCTCGATCGGTTGGCGGCGGCCGTGACCGGAGAAAAGGGATTAGCGTTTCCCGTGTGTCCGGGAGATTCTTATGATGGGGCCTATGCTCCGCTCGCCTTGCTCGCGCTCGCACTCGTCCCCGTTATGGTGGCTCTGTCATTTGAACCTCTGCTTTATGGAGCAGAGTTGCTGAGGTTGATCTCCGGGCGTCCGCTGCCGAGCCTGAACTCACTCTGTCCCGTCTGTTGCGGGTATGGCGTCGAAGGGCGTCGGAATATCTTGCTTCTGGGTGTGCTGTGCTCCGAATGCGGCGGAAGTGGGATGTATCCGGCCCCGCTATTTTGGTATTCATTTGGAGGGTTCGTTGTTAAAGTCCTCGTGGCGGGCGCATGCACATTCTTTTTGTGGCTGGGGTTGGACCTAATGCTGTATGGGATTCAAGCTGCCTTGGGTAATTAGGGTCGCTCTGTCCGCCGGGGATGCTCGGCCCTTGTCCGCTGGCCTGCTCGCGGTGGTGGCCGCCGACGCCCGGTCGTGGTGCGACGTCTGGTGCGACAACGGTGGCGACCATGCTGTGATCGCTCACTCGAAGCGCCGGTGAAAATGTTCACCGGGTGACGTTCTCGGCGCAGCATTTTACCGACCTTCGGTGCGCTGAGCTCGTTATCCATGCCCCTATTTATCTGAGTGAGAGGTTGCTAGAATAAAGGCTCCCAAGAAAGGATTGTCATGACATTTGACGCGCCTTCTAGTGGCGACCTCTTCGTGTCCTGGATCGACGGATCGTGGCGCGAGAGCGACAAGCGGTATCCGGCGGTCAACCCGGCCTTGGGTCGGCCGTTCGCCCATTTGGCGGCGGCGTCGGCACAGGACGTGGACGCCGCCGTCGCCAGCGCCGGGGCGGCCTTCCAGAAGGCCCGCGGCGCGGGGGCCGTCACCCGCGCCGCGTGGTGCCGCTCAGCAGCTCAGGCGCTGCTCGCCTCGCATGAGGAGCTCGCCGGGGTGCTCTCCACCGAGCACGGCAAGCCGATCGCCGAGGCCCGCGGCGAGGTGCTGTTTGCGGTTCGCGGGCTGGAGATGGCCGCGGAGTCCGTTCTCGCCCTGGGCGGGGAGACCCCGCACGTGCAGGACACGAACAAGCGGGCGATCGTGCGGCGCGAGGGAATGGGCGTGTGGGCGGTCATCACCCCCTGGAACTTCCCGGTGAACATTCCGGTCGAGTACCTCGGCCCGGCCCTCGCGTCCGGCAATGCCGTGGTGTGGAAGCCGGCCCCCAGCACGGCCGTCGTGGCGGCGAAATTCCGGGAGATCCTCCTCGCGGCGGATTTTCCGCAGGAATTGGTGCAGTTGGTGATCACGGACGAGGTCGACGTCGCCAGTCATCTGGTGACGCACCCTGGAATTGTCGGGGTCGGCTTCACCGGTAGCAGCGGAACCGGCCAAGCCATCGCCAAGTCGGCCTGGCAGAAGAAGCTCCTGCTCGAACTGGGTGGAAACTCGCCCATCCTGGTTCTCGGCGATGCCGACCTCGAAATCGCCGCGGCGGCGATCTCGAATGCGGCGTTCTTCAACGCGGGCCAGGTGTGCAGCGCCGCCGGCAAGGTGCTGGTGGCGGCGTCGTGCGCGGACGAGCTCACCCGGCTGCTCGCGAAACGGGCCACGGAGACGGTCGTGGGCTCCCCGCTGGACCCCGAGGTGACCATGGGGCCGGTCCACCTGGAGTCCAGCATCGCTCGCTTCGACAGGTTGATCAAGGACGCTCAGGAGCACGGCGCGGACGTCGTGACCGGTGGTGAGCGGGTCCAGGGCGACGACGGCTTCTTCTTCTCGCCCACCGTCATCACCTCCGTCGGCCGTGACGCCGCCCTCTTCAGCGAGGAGACCTTCGGCCCGGTCGCCTCGCTGTCGGTCTTCGACGACGAGGAGGACATGGTCGCCGCGGCCAACGCCGGCGACTTCGGGCTCGTCGGCTCGCTGTTCACGACCGACCTCTCCAAGGCCTTCCGGATGGGCGAGCGCATCGACTGCGGGCTGGTGGTGGTCAACGACTCCTCCAACTACTGGGAGTACAGCCTGCCGTTCGGCGGTGCGGCCGGACGGCGGTCCGGCCGGGGCCGGCTCGGCGGCCGCTGGGTCATCGACGAGTTCAGCCAGGTCAAGACGCTCGCCATCGACGTCCGGTGACCTACTCCGCGGGCAGGGCGACGTCCATTTCGGTCAGCGCCGCGACCTCTTCGAAGGAGAAGCCGGGAGCGACGGTGTCGAGCCGGAAACGGTCGCCCTGCCAGCGGAAGACGCCGAGGTCGGTCACGACGATGTCGACGAGACCGCGCCCGGTCAGCGGGTAGTCGGTCCGCTCGACGAGCTTGGGCCGTCCCTTGGCGTCGCACTGGGTCATGAGCACGATCACGGTGCGCCCGCCCGCGACGAGGTCCATCGCTCCGCCGATGCCGCCGCCGACCATGCCGGGGGCGCTCCAGTTCGCGATGTTCGCCTGACCGTCCACCTGGAAGGCGCCGAGCACGACGGCGTCGACCCGGCCACCGCGGATCATCTCGAAGGACGTGACGCTGTCGAAGAACGAGGAACCGTCGTGCAACGTCACGTACTGGCCGCCGGCGTTGTACACGGCGGGATCGAACTCGTCCTGCGCGGCCACCTGCCCGTAACCGAGGACGCCGTTCTCCGAGTGGAGCACGATGTCGCGGCCCTCGACGTAGTTCGAGATCAGCGTGGGGATGCCGAGGCCGAGGTTCACGTAGCCGGGCTCGGGGAGCAGGGACGCCGCGATCTCGGCCATCTGGTCCCTTGTCCATGCCCGCTTGCCGTTGTACTCCCGGGCACTGCTCCCGGTGCGGCCCTCGCGCCGGGCCGGGACCTCGATCGGCACGTCGATCGTCGCGGTGACCACCCGGTCGACGAAGATGCCGGGGAGCCCGACCTCCTCGGCGTCGATCACGCCGTCGACGATCTCGTCGACCTCGGCGACGACCACGCGGGCGCCCTTGGCGAAGCTGGGCATGAAGTTGCGGCCGACGCCCCCGAACTGCAGGTTCCCGAAGCGATCCGCCCGATCGGCGCGGATGAGCGCGTAGTCGACCTTGAGCCCGTGCTCGAGGACGTGCTCGACACCGTCGATGACGCGGGTCTCCTTGCCCTCGGCGATCGCGGTGCCCACCCCGGTGCGGGTGAAGAACGCGCCGATGCCCGCGCCGCCGGCGCGCAGCCGCTCGACCAGGGTGCCCTGGGGGACCAGCTCGACCTCGATACGGCCCGCCGAGATCTGCTCCTCGGCCGCGGACCTCCCTTCGCCCGCCCGCGCGGAGAACGACACGATCAACCTGTTGACCTGGTGGTTCTCGATCAGGGTGTTGGAGCGGAACGGCCCGCTGCCGAGGGAGTTGGCGACGATGCAGAGTTCCTTGGCTCCCTGCTGCCGCAGCGCCACGGTGAGGCTGGACGGAAAGCTGTGGACCATTCCGAAGCCGGCGATGGCCACGCTCGCGCCGTCGGGAACGTCGGCGACGGCGTCCTCGGGCGAGGGATAGATCTTGTTGATCGTCATGGCAGTCGTCTTCCTTCAGCTCGTCTCTCTCACGCGTCCACGAGGCGGAACCGCGGCAGCGCGGATCCCTCGCCCGTGTCGAAGAACGCGACCTCGACCGGGGCGCCGATGGAGACGTCCTCGACGGGGCAGTCCACGATGTTCGTCATCATCCTGGGGCCCTCTTCGAGCTCGACGTAGGCGAGCACGTAGGGGGCGGCCTTGGCCCACGGGCCCGGCACCTTCCGGACCACGCTGAACGTGTAGACCGTCCCGCGCCCGCTCGCCTGTTCCAGCACGGTGTCGGTGCTGTGGCAGAACGGGCAGATGGGCCGCGGGTACCAGCTCGCCTCGCCGCACTGGGAACAGCGCGTGATCAGCAGCCTGCCCTCGAGCGTCGCGGCCCAGTACTCGGCCGTGTCCGGGTTGATGATGGGGGCGGGAACGGGGAGTGCCGAGTCGGTGCGAACTGTGGTCATGAGTCCTCTCTTCCGAGAATCATCGTGGCGCTCCGCATCCTGGTGCCGAGGTCGCCGCCGTTGCCGTGCACGAGCGCGATCTGGCAGTCGGGGACCTGGACGCCCTCGTTCGCCTCGTCGCGGAGCTGCCGGACCGCCTCGATGAGCTTGGTGATGCCCCCGCGGTGTCCCGGGTGGTTGTTGGCCAGGCCGCCGCCGTCGGTGTTGAAGGGGAGCCGCCCGAACGGCGCGACGAGCGCGCCGTCCTGGACGAAGCGTCCCCCCTCGCCCTTCTCGCAGAAGCCCAGGTCCTCCAGCATCATGAGCACGGTGATCGTGAAGCTGTCGTAGATCGACACGTAGTCCACGTCGGCCGGCGTCACGCCCGCCTCCGCGAAGGCGCGCGGCGCGGACCAGACCGCGCTGGAGTAGGTGAGGTCGGTCCTGCCGCCGTTGACGATCTTGCCCGCCTCACCGGAACCCAGGATCTTCACGGACGCGCGGGGCAGGCTCGCCGCGATCTCCGGGCTCACCACCACCACGGCGCCGCCGCCGTCGGTGATCACACAGCAGTCGGCACGGTGCAGCGGGTCGGCGATGAGCGGCGAGTTCACCACGTCCTCGACCGTCAGCACCTTCCGCAGGAAGGCGTTCGGGTTGTGCGAGGCGTGGATGGTGGCGGCGACCTTGATCTCCGCGAGCTGCTCGCTCGTGGTGCCGTACTCGTACATGTGCCGGCGCGCGGCGAGCGCGTAGGTGCTCGTGGACCCCACGACGCCGTACATCCGCCCCTCGAAGCCGTCCTCCGGCACCACCGGCCCGCCGCCGCCGGGCTGGATGCCGGTGCGCGGCTTCCCGGCGAGGGAGACGAGCGCGACGCTGCACTTGCCGGCCGCGATCGCGGCCGCCGCGTGCGAGACGTGATAGATCGGCGACGCGCCGCCGCTCTCCGTCGCGTCCATGTAGCGCAGGTTGCGCAGGCCCATGTAGTCGGCCATGGAGATCCAGCCGGCGCCCGCGGCGTCGTTGCCGCAGAAGTAGCCGTCCACGTCCTCCATCGTCAGGCCCGCGTCGGCCAGGGCACCGAGGCAGACCGTGGCGTGGATCTGCGCGAGCGAGTCGTTCGGCAGCTCCCGCCCCGGATGCTCGAACGCGCCGGCAAGGAATGCCCGCCCGTTGATACTCATGCCGTTTCCTTTCTGCCGGTGAAACCCGGGTCCGCGAATACTGCCTCTTGGTCTTGTCCCAGCGCCGGCGCCGGAGCCGGGTCCGGCGGGGCGAAGTCGCGCATCGTGAACGGGAACCCCTTGCGGCGGGATCCGTGGTCGCCCAGGAAGACCCGCCGCTCACGGAACCGCGGTTCGCGCCCGCGTTCGGCCGCCGAGAGCACCGGCGCGTTGGGCACTCCGGCCCCGGTCAGGGCGCTGACGCACTCGGCCCGGGGACGAGCGCGGGTCCACGCCCCGATCAGCTCGTCCACGAGCGCCTCGTGCTCCCACCACCACTCCTCGGGCCTCCCCGTCAGGACCTCGGGCGCGATGAGGGCCGCCAGCGCGTCCCGCGCGGCCTGACCGCGGCACGCGACCGCGACCCATTGGCCGTCGCCCGCGCAGGGGTAGACGTCGTGCGGGGTGGCGCCGGGGCGCCGGTTGCCGGTGGGCGCGGGAAGCACGCCCGTCGCCGTGTGCTCGGCGATCCGGTCGGCGAGGGTCCAGCTGATGAGCTCGCGCTGCGAGACGTCCAGGTGGACGCCGCGGACGCCCTGTTCCAGGCAGTAGGCGACGAGCCCGGCGCCGAAGAGGGACGCCGCCTGGTCGGGGTAGTTGACCTCGGCGGACGACCACATCGGTCCGCCGTCGAGGTATCCCGTCACGGAGGCCAGCCCCGACAGGAGGTCGAGCGTCGACCCGTACGACCTGCGGCCGGCCTCGGGACCGTCCTGTCCCTGGCTGGACAGCGAGAGGTAGACGAGCCTCGGGTTGACCGCGCGCAGGGTCTCGAAGTCGGCCCCGAGCCGCTCGGTCACGCCGACGGTGAAGTTCTCGATCACCACGTCCGCCTGGGCGGCCAGCCGGTGCAGCGCCTCGCGACCCTCCTCGGTCTTGAGGTCCAGCACCACGCCCAGCTTGCCCGCGTTGTTGGACGCGAACATGGGCGAGACGTCCAGGCCGTTCGTGCCCGGGACCAGGCCCGCCACCGGCCAGTGCCGGAACGGGTCCGGCCGGCTCGCCGACTCGACCTTGATCACCGTGGCGCCGTAGTCGGCGAGCAGCCGTCCGGTGGCCGCGCCCGCCGTGATCGTCCCGAGGTCCAGCACGGTCACGCCCTCGAGCGGCGCCACCCGGCCGGATCGGAGGGCGTGGGGGGCCGCTCTCTCGCCGGGCGCCGCCGGCGCCGGTACCCGCCGCCGTGCGTGCTCCCACGCCCGCGCCGCGACCGGGT
>NZ_CAACVB010000051.1 GCF_900659635.1 Actinomadura roseirufa
TGCGCTCGGCCCTGGCTGCCTTCGAGCGGCTCGGCGCCGCCCCCTGGGCCGACCGGGCCCGCACCGAACTGCGCGCGACCGGTGAGACCACGGCCGCCCCGCCCGGCGGCGCCGACCCGCTGGCCCGGCTGACCCCTCAGGAGCTCCAGATCGTCCGGCTCGCCGCGTCCGGCGCGAGCAACCGCGACATCGCGGCCCAGCTGTTCCTCAGCCACCGCACCGTCGAGTACCACCTGTACAAGGCCTATCCCAAGCTCGGCGTGGTCTCGCGCACCGAGCTGGCCCGCTTCGCCTGATCAGCCGCGCCTGATCAGCCGCGCCCGATCCGCGCGCCGGTCAGTCCTCGTCGGCCGTGCCGGCGTCGTGCGCCTCGTCGCCGAGGCTGAGCAGCAGGGTGCGCAGGGCCGCGGCCAGGTCGTCCCGCCGGTCCCGGTCGAGGCCGGCGAGGATGCGCTGCTCGTTGTCGACGTGGGCGGTGACGGCGCGGTCGATGAGCTCGCGCCCGGCGGGGGTGAGGGCGACGACGACGGTGCGCCGGTTGGCGGGGTCGACCTCGCGCGTGACGTAGCCCTTGGCGACGAGCCGGTCCAGCCGGTTGGTGACGGCGCCCGAGGTCACCATCGAGGAGCGGGCCAGCATGCCGGCGGTCATGCCGCCGGGCGGGGCGGCGCGGCGCAGCGTGGCGAGGACGTCGAACTCGCCCCTCTCCAGCCCGAACTCGGCGAAGAGCGCCTTGAGCTCGCGCTCGGCGATCCGGGTCGCCCGGGAGAGCCGGCCCAGGATCCCCATGGGCGAGGCGTCGAGGTCCGGGCGAGCACGGGCCCACTGCTCCAGGACGAGATCGACGGCATCACGCGCCATGTGAACTCCTCAGCGTTGAACTGTTTGACGTCAAGGTAGCACTCCGCATACGGTTTTCAGCGTTGAAGATTTCAGCGTTGAAAGGTTGTTCATGAGCACCGTGTCCCCGAGCGCGCCGAGCGCGCCCACCGCGCCCCCGCGTGCGAGCGGCACGTTCGCGGTCACCGCCCTGACCGCGGCCGTGCCGGTCAGCTGGGGCACCACCTACCTGGTCACCAGCGAGTTCCTCCCGCCCGGCTATCCGCTGGTCTCGGGTGTGATCCGCGCGCTGCCCGCGGGGCTTGTCCTGCTCGCCGTCACGCGGAGGCTGCCGCGCGGAGTGTGGCTGTGGCGCTCACTGGTCCTCGGCACCCTCAACATCGGCGCGCTCTTCGCGCTGCTGTTCGCCGCCGCCTACCGGCTGCCGGGCGGCGTCGCCGCGACGCTGTTCGCCGTCCAGCCGCTGCTCGTCACCGGCCTGGCGTTCCTGCTGCTCGGCGAACGGCCGACGCGCCGCCGGCTCGGCTGGGGCCTGGCCGGGGTGGTGGGCGTCGGGCTGATCGTCCTGCGCGGCGAATTGTCCTTTGACCTGCTCGGCGTCCTCGCGGGCATCTCCGCCGCCGGCGTTATGGCCGGGGGGATCGTGCTGACCAAACGCTGGGGACGCCCCGAGGGCGTCGGCCCGTCGGCCCTTGCCGGATGGCAGCTCACCGCCGGCGGGCTCGTCCTCCTCCCCCTCGCGCTCGCGTTCGAGGGGCTTCCGTCCGGCCTGGACCTGCGCGCGGCCGGCGGCTACGCGTGGCTGTCGATCGTCGGCGCGCTGCTGTCCTACCCGATCTGGTTCCGCGGCATCGGCAGGCTGCCCGTGGTCGCCGTGTCGTTCCTCCCGCTGCTCTCGCCCGCGGTCGCCGTGATCCTCGGCCTGGTCTTCGAGGGCGAGTCACTGACGCCGCTGCAGGGCGTCGGGTTCGCGCTCGCGCTGACGACCATCGCCGCCGCGCAGCTCCCCCCCGGAGCCGTCCGCAACCTCGTCCGTCCCCCCGCCACCTCCACCGTCACCGCCAAGGGAGAATGACCGTGCGCACCGTGCTGATCACCGGAGCCACCGGAACCGTGTCCACCGCCCTCATGGACGCGCTGAGCGGGGCGGAGGTGACCCTCCGCGCCCTCGTCCGGGACGAGTCCAAGGCCGGCGGCCCGCGCGAGCGGGGCGCCGAGGTGTTCGCCGGAGACCTCGGCGACCCCCGGACGCTGCCGCCCGCCTTCGAGGGCGTGCAGGACCTCTGGCTGCTCACCCCGAACGACCCGCGCGCACCGGAGCACAACATGAACGCCCTGTGGGCCGCGCGCCAGGCCGGCGTGGAACGCGTCGTCCGCCTGTCGGTCGTCGGCGCGGCGCACCACGCGCCGAACCGCGGCGGCAGGCTGCACGCGCTGTCCGACGGCGAGACCAAGCGGTCCGGCCTGCGCTGGACGATCCTGCGCCCGCACTACTTCATGCAGAACCTGCTGAACGAGGCGGGCGACGTCGCCGCCACCGGCACGTTCTCGCTGAACATGGCCACGGCGCGGCTCGGAATGATCGACGCGCGCGACATCGCCGAGTGCGCCGCCCGCGTGCTCCTGGACGACCCCGACCGCAACCACGGCCAGACCCACACCCTCACCGGCCCCCGCTCGCTGACGTTCGACGAGGTCGCGGACCAGCTGGGCATCGTCCTCGGCAAAGAGATCAGGTACCTGCCGGTCAGCGACGGCGCCAAGCACGCGACCCTGCGCGGCCACGGCGTCCCGACATGGATCATCGACATGCTGGAGGAGTACGCGCGGGCGTACGAGACCGGCTGGGGCGACTTCACCACCGAGGCGGTCACCGGCCTGCTCGGCCGCCCGCCGCGCGACATCGCCGACTTCGCCCGTGACCACGCCGCCGCGTTCGCCTCCGCCGGCGCCGGCCTCGCGCCGCCCGGCCCGTGACTCTGGCTCGTGACTCCGGCTCGTGACTACGGTGGTGCCACGGATTCGGCCCCGTGCCCGTCCCGCCTAGCTTCGTGATCGTTGGAACGGACCGATCAGGGAGCACACGATGAGCAGAGTGATCGTTTTCGACCGGCCGGGCGGGCCCGAGGTGCTGCGCACGGCCGAGGTGCCCGAGCCCGAGCCGGGTCCCGGCGAGGTGCGCGTGCGGGTGCGGGCGGCCGGGGTCCAGCCCTTCGACATCGCGGTGGTGGAGGGCTGGCTGCCCGCCGGGGCGGAGGCCGCCTACCCGCGCACCCCCGGCAACGAGTTCGCCGGGGTGATCGACCGGGTCGGCGAGGGCGTCGGGGACTTCGCCGCGGGCGACGAGGTGCTCGGATTCAACCTGCTGAACAGCTACCGCGAGCACCTGGTCGTCCCCTCCTCGCAGGTGACCCCGAAGCCCCCGGAGATGCCATGGGAGGTGGCGGGCGGGTTCACCGCCCCCGCGCAGACCGCCTACAACGCGCTGGAGGACCTCCGGGTCGGCGAGGGCGACACCTTCCTCGTGCACGGCGCGGCGGGCGCGGTCGGCACGGTCGCGGTGCAGCTGGCGCGGCTGTGGGGTGCCACGGTGATCGGCGCGGCCCGCGAGGAGCAGCACGACTACGTCCGCTCCCTCGGCGCCTCCCCCGTCGCCTACGGCGCGGGCTTCACCGGACGCGTCCGCGCCCTGGCCCCGGAGGGCGAGGTGCACGCCGCGCTGGACGGGGTCGGCGGCGCCGCCCTCGACGCCACCCTCGACCTGGTCAAGGACAGGTCCCGCATCATCACCCTCTACGACCACGACCGCGCCGCCTCGCTGGGCGTCGGCCTGAGCCCGGCCAAGCGGACCGCCGCGCGCCTCGCCGAGATGGCCCGCCTCTACGCCGACGGCGAGATCGTCTGGCACGTCCGCGAGACCTTCCCGCTCGAACGGGCCGCCGACGCCCACCGTTCCTACAAGGCAGGCGGAATCCGGGGAAAGATCGTCCTCACGGTCGACTGAGTTCCGCGCGCGGCGCGGTGCGGGCCCCTCCGGGGCGGGCGGAGTCGTCAGCCGAGGCCGGGGGCGGCGTCGAGGCGCTGTTCCAGCCGCTCGATCCGGTCGATGAGCGGTCGCATCTGGTGCCCCACCGCGGCCGCCAGCGCCTCGGCCGGATCGCCGGACGCGGAGGCGGACGCCTGGGCGCGCAGGTGCACATAGCCGGCGAGCGCCGTGGTCACGGCGCGGCGCGTCGCCCGGGGTTCGGCGCCGAGTCCCCGCAGAACGAGGCCGGCGACACCGTCGGGTTCCGTGACGAGCCCCAGAAGCAGATGCTCGCACCCCACGTAGTTGTGCCCCAGCGCGGTCGCCTCCGTCACCGTCAGCTCCAGCGCGGCGGCCGCGGGACCGCTGAAGCGGGCCGCGGCGCCGCCGTCCGCCCCCTCGGCCGCGGCGCCCCGCCGCTCCAGATCGCGCAGGACGTGCGCGGGGTCGATCTCGATCGCGCGCAGGACGTGCAGGGCGAGGTTCCCGCCCTCCTCCACCATGCCGCCCAGCAGATGCTCGGTCCCGACCTCGGGTGCGGCGGCGGTGCGCGCGCGGGCGACCGCGAGCCCGACGACGGCGCGGGCGCGCTCGGTGAAGCGCGGCAGCCGCCCGGCGAGCTCCGCGGCGTCCGGTTCGCCGAGGACCGTCTCCCTGATGGTCGTGATCCGCCGGACGGCCTGCTCCAGGGCCCGCTGGCAGATCGCCGAGACCGGAACGCCCGCGTCCTTCACCGCCTCCGCGAGGTCGTCGGGCAGGTACACGTTGATCTTCGGCATGGCCGCGTCCTTCCGCTAGAGGGTCCCTCGACGATACCCCCTGATGTCTTTCTAAGGGGTTATCTTGCTTGAGAGGTATAACCCTTGCCGGAGGTCCGGTTCACCGCGGCGGGCGGAGTCGTGGAGACCCGATCAGGGGACGAGCAGTCCGTCCTGGACGACGTGGCGGATGTTGGCGGGGTCGGCGAGCGCGTTGATGTCGGCCAGCGGGTCGCCGTCCAGGACCAGCAGGTCGGCCAGGGCCCCGTCCCGCAGGGTGCCGATCCGGCCGCTCCTGTTGAGCAGCTCGGCGGCGGTGGACGTCGCCGAGCGGATGACGTCGATGGGCTCCTGGACCTTCGCGCGGATCCGGAACTCCTCGTTCTGGTGCCGGTGGGCGGGGCCGAGCAGGTCCGTGCCGAAGACCACCTTGACGCCGCCCCGGTGGGCGAGTTCCAGCGCGGCCATCCCCGCGTCCAGCACTCCGGCCGCCTTGCGCCGGCTGACCTCCGGCAGCCCGTAGGCGTCGCCGTCGTGCTCCATGGCCCAGTAGGTCGCCAGGGTCGGCACGAGGAACGCGCCGCGCTCCAGGAACAGCTCGACGCTGCGGTCGTCGATGTAGTTGCCGTGCTCGATGCTGCGGACCCCGGCCTCCAGGGCGCGGTTGACCGCCTGCGCGGTGTAGGCGTGCGCGGCCACGTACCGGTTGGCGGCCTCCGCCTCCTCCACGATCGCGCGCAGCTCCTCCAGCGAGTACTGGGTGGAGTCCATGCGGTCGGTGGGCGAGGCGATGCCGCCGGAGACGTTCACCTTGATGTGGTCGGCGCCCTTGCGCAGCTCGTCCCGCGTCGCGGTGCGGACCGCGTCCACGCCGTCCACGACCCGGTCGCTGCCGAGGCAGCAGCGCAGCTCGCCGGGGGTGTCGTCACCGCGCTCGCGCATGTCGCCGTGGCCGCCGGTCTGGCTCAGCCCGTGCCCGCAGAACGCCAGCCGCGGCCCCCGCAACAGCCCTTCGGCCTGCGCGTCGGCCAGCCCGAAGTCGGCGCCGGAGACGTCCCGGACGGTGGTGAAGCCGCGCTTGAGCATCCCCTCCATGATCCGCGCGGTGTGCGCAGTGAGGTAGGAGGGCGGCCAGAAGGCGAGCCTGCCGAGGTCCGCCGTGGCGGCGGTGACGTGCACGTGCGCGTCGATCAGGCCGGGCACCACCACCGCGCCCTCCAGCCGCAGCTCGGTCGCCTCGGCGGGGGCCTTCAGCCCGCGGCCGCTCTCGGCGATGCGGCCGTCGACGCACAGGAGATCGCCTTCTCGGTACTCCCCCTGCTCGACGTCGAGCAGAAGAGCGTTGCGCAACACCAGACTTGCCACCTGACACCTCCACGCACACCGTACAAGCCGTCACGATCACTGCGGGAACCCGCACCGCTTCCGGACCACCGGGAACAACAAAGGGTTGTCCGGCAAGCGCCAACCGAGTCGCTGCGCCGGTCCGGCGACGCCACCGGCGTGGGCGGCGACGTCCCGCCCGGGGCCGAATGACGCCGGCGCTTCGGTATCGGAAGCGTTAGGGGGTGTCTTCGGAATCGGTGGCGGAGAGGGTCGCGGCCCACTCCGCGGACCACCGGACGAGCGGGCGCAGCGCGCGGTTGGCGCCGTGGCCCAGCTCGGTGAGGGCGTAGGTGGTGTCCGGACGCTGCTCGACGAGGGCGGCGTCGAGCAGCTCGGTCAGCCGTTGCCGCAGCACGCTGGAGGACATGTTGTCGCAGCGCTCCCGCAACGCGCGGAACCCGACCGGCCCGTGCCGCAGTTCCCAGACGATCCGCAGGTTCCACCTGCGGCCGAACAGGTCGAGGGCGGCCATCAGTGGCCGGCCGGTGCTCGACCCTCGGACCGCCCGTCCCGGCCTGGGTGCCGCCATCCGTCGCACCGTCCCCTCTTGCCGCTTCGATATCCGAAACACTATCGTATGCCCCATTGATTCGATTTCCGAAGCGTTTTGGGGCTTTGGAAGGCGATTACCACGGTGTGCGACCGGCCGGGGTATCACGGTGGTGGTGCCGCCATGGCGACCGCCCGAGATCCCCGGGATGTTGTCGTCGCCCGCCGCTGAACGGAGGCTGTCATGCACAAGCTGCTGGTCCTGTATCCCGAGCCCACCGATCCCGACCACTTCCGCGACTACTACGTGAGCACCCATCTCCCGCTGGTCGCGCGCATGCCCGGCCTGCTCGCGTACCGCTACAGCTTCGAGGTGGCGGTGACGCATGGACAGACGCCCTACTTCGCGGTCTTCGAGGCCGAGTTCACCGACGCCGCGGCACTCGCCGCGGCGAGGGAGTCTCCGCACGGCCAGAAGGTGGCCGCCGACGTCGCCAACTACGCCACCGGTGGCGTGGTCGTCATGGACTACCCGGCGCAGACCGGCACCAGCTGAGCCCGGCCCTCAGGCACCGCAGTATCGGAGCGCTCCTGCGGCCGGTGGCGCGGCGGGAGCGTGCCGTCACCCGGGGTGCGCGGTGAGGAAGTCCCGGACCGCGGAGGCGAATCCTCGTGGGTCGTCGTCGTGGACCCAGTGACCGCATCCGGGGAATTCGCGCAGCGTGGTGTCCGGGCGCCGCGCCGCCATCTCACGTGCCATCCGGGTCGGCAGGACGGTGCTGTCGCGGCCGTGGACGAGGAGCGCGGGGCAGGTCGAGGCGAGCCAGTCGGGCCACCAGTCGCCGATCAGCGCCTCCTGCGAACGCGTCATGTCCTGGTGGTCGAACAGGAAGCCCCAGCCGTCCGGCCGCTCGACGGCGCTCTCCAGGAAGTACCCGGCGTCCGGGATTCCCCGGGCCTCCACCCGGCGGCGCAGTTCGGCCAGCGTGGGGGCGGTCTGGGGCCAGTCCCGCACGTCCAGGACCGGGTGGGCCACCTCGGGCGGCCGGTTGAGCGCCCCGCCCTCCTCGACGACCAGCGCCCGGACCAGCTCCGGATGCCGTGCCGCGAGCCGGAACGCCACGACCCCGCCCATCGAGTGGCCGAGCACCGCCAGCGGCCCCAGGTCCAGCGACCGGGCGAACGCGGCGGCGTCGGCGACATAGGCGTCCGGTGAGACGTCGTGGTGGCGCTCGCTGAGCCCGTGGCACCGCTGCTCCAGCGCGATCACCCGGAACCGCGGCGCCAGCGCGGCGGCCAGCCCGGCGAACGCCCCGGCCCTGCCGAAGTGCCCGTGCAGCGCCAGCACCGGCGTCCCCGGCCCGCCATGGTCGGCGAAGGCCAGCCGCAGCCCGCGCACAACCCTCGTTCTCAGCGTGGTCATCATCGCCCCTTCCGGTCGAGGCGTGAGCATAACGACCGTCATGCCCATTTGCATAACGATCGTCATGTCCCTAGCGTGGGGCGGACCGCCGGACCGGGAGCCCAGCCATCGCCAGACCCCGCGACCCCCAGCGCAGGACCGACCTGCTCGACGCGATCGTCGCCTACCTCGCCGGCCACGGCATCGCGGGGCTGTCCCTGCGCCCCCTGGCGCGGTCGCTGGGACACAGCACCTACGTGCTGACCCACCACTTCGCCACCAAGGACGACCTCGTCGCCGCCGTCCTCGACCACCTGGACCGGCGCCAGCGCGAGCGGCTGCGCGCCTTCCACGCCAAGGCCGGTGACCGGCCCCTCGGCGAGGTGATCCGGGCGTCCTGGCGATGGCATCTGGACGAGGACCTGCCGCTGGTGCGGCTGCTGCACGAGATCGAGGGCCTGGCCGCCGCCGGGCGCCTGCGGGGGCCCTCGGTGTCGCGGATGCTCGCCGACCGGGCCGCCTTCGTCGCGGGCGTCCTCGCCTCGCACGGCGTCCCCGCCGAGGTCGCCGAGCGCAACGCGACCTTCCTCAACGCCGCCTACGCGGGCCTGCAGACCGACTACCTGACCACCGGCGACCGGGAGCGCGTCGAGGCGGCCCTCGAACAGCTCATCGCCCTCGCCGAGGCGTGGACCCGCCCCCACCCCGGCCCCACCCCGCCGCCCCCCTGACACCGGCGGTCCCTCGCGTCAGCCGGCCACGGGCTCCCAGGCGCGGCGGAGCTGGGCGCGCAGAAGCGGCAGCGGGCTGTCGTCGGTGCCGTGCACCCGGTCGTCCAGGCGGATGACCGTCTCGCAGCGGGCCAGGTGCAGGCCCCGGGCGGCGGTGGCGGCGCCGTGGCCCGCCGCGTTGGCGACCCGGCGCGCCGCCGCCGCGCCGATCGAGATCGCGACGCCCGCGATGTCACGCGCGGGATCGGCCGCCTCCGCGTCGGCCCAGTCCAGGACCCCGGCGAGGGTGCCGTCCGGCCGCACCAGCAGATGCTCGCCCTTGAGATCGGCATGGGCGAGAACCGGGGCGCGGGCCGAGGCGGAGGACTGGGGCGGCGGCAGCGGTGCGACGGGGGCCTCGGGCAGACGGCGCCGGGCCTGGTCCGCGCGCCGTGTCAGCGCATCCCACTCGATGGGCGGCGCCTCGGGGATCCCGGCGGAGGTCACCGGCATCGCGGCGAGCGCGCGCAGGAGGGACGCCAGCTGCGCCTCACCGGCCGGCGACACCCGCCGTACCTCCGCCGACACGCCATCGAGCCGCGTGTCCACGGTGAACCCGCAGCCGGGTGCCCACTCCCCCACAGCGGCGCTCGCGGGGACGGGTACGGCGCTCCGGGCGCGGACGAGGTCCCGCAATGCGATCTCCCGGTGCAGGCGCGCGGTCGCCGCGCGATCGGGAGCCAGGCGCACCACGTACGCGTCGTCCGCCCACCAGGAGTGGTGTTCCCCGCCTTCACCGATGGGGCGCACCCGGGGCGGCTCAGGCGTCCCGAGCGCGCGCTGGACGAGATGGGCGACCCGGGCGGCACGGGGAGCGGCGGGGGCGGCCATCCCCAGATCCTTCCACGACGGGGCCCGCCCGCCGGAGCGGTCAGCCGAGGATGCCGCGGTCGTAGGCGGTGGCGACGGCGGCGGCGCGGTCCTTGGCGCGGAGCTTGCCGTAGATGTGGGTGAGGTGGCTCTTGACGGTGGCCTCGCTGATGAACAGGGTCGCGGCGATCTCCCGGTTCGAGGCTCCCCGGGCGACCAGGCGCAGCACGTCGCGCTCGCGGGCGCTCAGCGTGTCGTTGCCCGGGGAGCGCATCCGGGAGACCAGGCGGGCGGCGATGGCCGGGGACAGCACGGTCCGGCCCTGGGCGGCGGCCCGCGCGGCGTCGAAGAGGTCGTCGCGCGGGGTGTCCTTGAGCAGGTAGCCGGTCGCGCCGGCCTCGATGGCGGCGACCGTGTCGGAGTCGGTGTCGTAGGTGGTGAGCACGAGGATCCTGGTCCGCGCCGTGCGCAGGGTCAGCTCCTTGATCGCCTCGACCCCGCCGACGCCGGGCATGCGCAGGTCCATCAGGACGACGTCCGGGTCCAGCCGGGTGACGAGATCGACCGCCTCCGCTCCGTCCGCGGCCTCCCCCAGCACGGCGAAGTCCGGGGAGGACTCGAAGATGCTGCGCAGGCCGTGCCGCACGACGGGGTGGTCGTCGGCGATGATCAGGGTGATCGGGGACGGGTCAGTCATGGCGCACCAACGGTACCTGCGCGGACAGGGCGGTGCCGAGCCCCGGCGCGGACTCCAGGACGAGGGTCCCGGCGACCCGTTCGGCGCGCGCCCGCATGCCCGTGAGGCCGAAGCCGCCACCGAGGCCGCCGCCGTCGCGCACGGGTGGGGCGCTCGGGTCGAAGCCGCTTCCGTCGTCGCGGACGTCCAGGCTCACCTCGTCGTCCATGAAGGAGAGGGTGACCCCGGTCCGGCGCGCGCCCGCGTGGCGGGCGACGTTGGCCAGCGCCTCCTGGGCGATGCGCAGCAGGGCGGCCTCGATCTCGGCGTGCAGGGGCTCGACCTCCCCGGTGACGGTGAACTCGCCCCGGACGCCGGTCTCGGCCGACCAGACCTTGACGATCTTTTCCAGGGCGGCGGGCAGCGGGTCGTGCTCCAGTTGCCCGGGCCCGAGGTCCTGCACCGAGCGGCGGGCCTCGCCCAGGCTGTGCCGGGCGAGGGCGGAGGCGCGCTGGACATGGTCGCGGGTGGTGGCGAGGTCGGAGCCGTCGGCGGCGGCCTGGAGCTGCGCGATGATGCCGGTCAGCCCCTGGGCGAGCGTGTCGTGGATCTCGGCGGCCAGCCGCCCGCGCTCGTCGGCGACACCCGCCTCCCTGGCCTGGAGGAGCAGCTGGGCGTGCAGGCCGGCGTTCTCCTGGAGCGCCTGGGTGAGGCGGATGTTGGCGCGTCGCAGGTCGGCCATGGCCGCCGCCTTCGACGCGGCGTGGCCGGCCTCGGTGACCGCCATGCGGTCGAAGCCGAGGGCGAGCCCGGCGTGCAGCGCCAGCAGCGCGGCGAACCCCAGCCACTGCGCGCCCCCGGCCGGCGGGAGGCCGCCGATGTTGGAGCCGGCCATGGTGACCGCGGTGGCGAACAGCGCGGGGCGCACCAGGCGGCGGGGCAGCAGCCGCTCGGCGTCGAAGTAGCCGAGCAGCGCGTAGACGGCGAACAGCGGGTTGCACCAGGTGAGCGCGAAGCCGGCCGCCCAGCGCAGCAGGCAGTAGAGCTGCTGCGCGGGGCCGCGCGGACGGCGCCGCCTGCCGGCCAGGCTCCACCACACCTGCAGCGCGAGCGCGCCCCCGGTCAGGGCGATGGCCGCGCGCTTCTCGGCGGCGGACATCAGCGCGTCCGCGCTGACGGCCGAGAGCGCCGCGCCGATGCTCAGCAGCACGTACGGCCCGCCGTTCAGGAACCAGGACGGCCATGGCGGGACGCCGCCGGGCGCGTCCTCCCGGTCCGGCGCGTCCGCCGCGTCGTCCGGGGGCAACGCCGGGAGCCCGGTCGTCATGCCGTCCACTCCGCCGATCCACCCCGTCCTGATCATTGCCAGCGGAATCGCCGGGCGGCGATGCCCGCCAGCACCACGGTCCACACCAGCATGACCGCCAGTTGCTTCACCTCCGGCCAGCCGCCGGAGGACGCGCGGGCCAGGGCCTGGGACGCGGCGCCGAAGGGGGTGAGTTCCACGACCTGCCGCAGCGCCTGCGGCATGGACTGGACCGGGACGTAGACCCCCGCGGTGAACGCCACGGGAAAGAATAGGACGGTGGCGGTGGTGGTCGAGCCCTTGGCGGTGGGCGACAACGCGGCGATGAGCGCCCCGGCGCCCAGGGCGCCGAGCGTCACCAGGGCCAGCGTCACGGCGTAGGAGGGGAGATTGTCCGGGAGGGGGACGCCGTACACCACACGGCCCACCAGGATGACGGCGATCCCGCTGACCGGCATGGCGGCGCCGTGCAGGATCATCTGGGCCGCCAGCAGCGAGGTGGGCCGGACCGGCGTGGTCGACATGCGGCGCAGGATGCCCTTCTCCCGGTAGCCGGCGAGGGTCGGCGGCAGGGACTGGAGACCGGCCATGATCATGCCGAGCAGCACGGTCACCGGGACGTACAGGTCGATGGTCCGCGCCCCGCCGGGGGCCGAGCCCTCGGCGCGGAAGGACGGGACCAGGCCGATCAGGACCAGCAGCAGGGTGGGGAAGCCGAGCACCCAGAACATGCCGGCCGGCTCGCGGCTCAGCAGCCGGGCCTCGGCCTTCAGCATGGCGATGGAGGCGGACATCTCAGTGCTCCTCTCGGGTGAGGTCGAGGTAGGCGTCGTCGAGCGTGGCGTTCTCCACGCGCAGGCCGTGCGCGGTGATGCCGTTGCGGGCGAGCAGGGACATCAGCGCCTCGACGGTCTGGTCGGTCCCGGCGATCTCCAGGCGCCCGTCCTCGGCGCGCCGCACGCTCCGGATCGCGGGCAGGGCGGCCAGCGCCTCGTCGTCCGGTGCCCGCGAGGGGACGAAGGAGACGACCGTGGCGTTGCGGGCGCTTCCGATGAGCCCTGCGGGGGTGTCCAGGGCGGCCAGGGTGCCCGCACGGAGCACGGCCACGCGGTCGCACAGGCGCTGGGCCTCCTCCATGAAGTGGGTGACCAGCAGGATCGTCACGCCGCCGTCCCGGACGTCGGCGATCAGCTCCCAGACATCGCGGCGCGCGTGCGGGTCCAGGCCCGTGGTCAGCTCGTCCAGGACCAGCACCCGGGGGCGGCCGATCAGCGCCAGCGCGATGAAGAGGCGCTGTTTCTGCCCGCCGGACAGTCCGCCGAACGGGTCGCCGAGCCGTTCGGCGAGGCCGAGCCGCTCGGCCGGGTCACGCCAGTCCACCGGGTCCTTGTAGAAGGCGCTGTAGAGTTCCAGCGCCTCGCGGACGGTCAGCTTGTCCTGCAGATCGCTGTGCTGGAGCTGGACGCCGAGGATCGGCGTGACGCGCTTCCGGTCGGTGGCCGGGTTCATTCCCGCCACCCGGACGTCACCGGAGTCGGGTCTGCGCAGCCCCACGACGCATTCGACGGTGGTGGTCTTGCCCGCCCCGTTGGGGCCGAGCAGGCCGAAGATCTCGCCTTCCGGGATGGAGAAGGACACCCCGTCCACCACGGTCCGGCGGCCGTAGGACTTTCTCAGCCGGTCGACTTCGATGATCGCCATGCCTGAGGTTCCCGTGCGGCGCCCTCGCCGGGCATCGCCCATCGCGCTGGAACCGGCATCAACCGATCGGATGATGGCGGCCTACGACCGGGCGACCGTCCGCCCCCCGCGCGTGAGGGTGGATCAGGAGCGGGGCGCGTACATGATGACCGCGACCCCGGCCAGGCATACCACCGCGCCGATCACGTCCCACCGGTCGGGCCTGAACCCGTCCACGACCATGCCCCAGGCCAGCGACCCGGCGACGAACACGCCACCGTAGGCGGCGAGGATCCGCCCGAAGTTCGCGTCGGGCTGCAGGGTCGCGACGAAGCCGTAGACGCCCAGGGCGACGACGCCGGCGCCGATCCACCAGGCCCCGCGGTGCTCGCGCACACCCTGCCACACCAGCCAGGCGCCTCCGATCTCGGCGACGGCGGCCAGGGCGAACAGGACCAGGGAACGCGCGATCGTCATGGACCGCACCGTAGCAATCCGTGGCCGCGGCCGTTCGCCCTGTTCATCGCACCCTTTCCCGACGGCGGATTTGTGCCTCTCATCACTTCGAACAACGCTTTGCCATTTCCGGAACGATGCATTTATCACAATTCACAAAATGCACTTCCGCTGATCAGCTTCCTTTGTCCGCGTTCGGTCACCGATCTTGTTTTCCGGGGAATGACAAGTGCGAATAAGGGGTGATGTCGGCGATGGGCCGGCAGCGAAAGGAGAACGGTCGGATGCGCATCAGGACGATCCTCACGACGATGACGCTGCTCGGTGCCGCGCTGCACCCCGCCGTGGCGTCGGCCGCGCCGGCCACGGGCGGCACGAACGCGACCTGTCCGGACGAACGGACCGGCGGGGCGTTGACCGTCACCGTGAACGGCACGACCGGCAACGACAACATCTGGGCCTCCAACGGCCAGGTCATCTCCGCCCAGGCCGGTGACGACCGGGTCTTCCTCGACCAGATCACCGACGGCCCGTTCGGCTCGGACGTGGTGGTCTGCGGGGACGGCGAGAACGACTGGATCGGCTACTTCCTGGCCCAGCCGACCGGATCGGTCGCCGCCCGCGGCGGCACCGGGGCCGACACCCTGCTCGGCGGCAGCAACAATGACTACCTCAACGGCAACGCCGGCACCGACAACCTCTTCGGCAACGACGGTGACGACCGGCTGAAGGGCGAGGACGGCAACGACAACCTCTGGGGCGGTGACGGCAACGACGTCATCGACGGCGGTGGGGGCCATGACGTCATCGACGGCGGTCCCGGCCACGACAAGTGCATCGGCGGCGAGGGCACCCTCTACACGGTGAACTGCGAAGAGATCTCCTGAGCGGCCGATCCCCGAGACCGGTGCCGCGCCCGTCCGGCGATGCCCCCCATGGCCGGGTCATCGCCGGGCGGGTCGCCCGCCCCTCACGGGGAGATCTCGACGACGGCCTTCCGGTGATCGTCGTCGGTGACGTGGGTGAGCAGGTAGTGGGCGAGGTCGGCGCGCGAGATGGCCTTGGGCTTGGTGAGATGGCCGTTCGCCGCCGTCCGGTACCGTCCGGTCAGCGGGCCGTCGGTGAGCATCGGCGCGCGGACGACGGTCCAGTCGACGTCGCTGGCCGCGAGCTTCTGCTCCATCCTGACCATGTCGGCGTAGGCGTGCTTGTAGCGGGGCCCGATGACGTACTTCGTGACCAGCCGCTGGAGCGCCGGGACCTCGGGCGTGATCTCGACCCCCGCCGACGACAGGCAGATGAGGCGGCGCACGGGACCGGGACGCATGGCCGCCAGGATGTTCGATACCCCCTCGGAGTAGACGGTGGTCGGGTTCTTGCGGTCGGTGCTGCCCAGGCACGACATGATCGCGTGCTGGCCGGCGACGGCTGACCGCCATGAGCTCGGCTCCAGCACGTCGCCGCGCAGGACGGTCAGATGGGCGTGTTCGATCCCAAGGCGCCTGCGGGTCAGCACGGTGACGTCGTGCCCGGCGACCAGCGCCTGCTCCAGCAACTGCGCGCCGGTGCCGCCGGTGACACCGAAGATCATGAGTTTCATGCGCCGGCCAGGGCCTGGACCACGGCGACGGCGACATCGCGCTGTCCCTCCAGCGTGAGGTGCACGCCGTCGGGAAGGTGCGGGTCGTCGCCCGAGTGCGGGAGGGACCGCGTGTCGACGGTGGGCTCGGGCTCGCGGAGCAGGAACTCGGCGACGGCGTCGATGTCCTCGTTCGCCCAGCTGAGCCCGGCCCGCTGGAAGTGCGTGTACTCGGCGACCCGCGCCTCGTCCACGGCGGAGGGCGTCAGCCACGTCCAGCGCAGGGGACCCCGCCGCCCGGCGAGGTCGCGCAGGGCCCGCAGGTTGCGTTCGGTCTCCGACAGGCTGACCAGGGACGGTCCGCCGGGGCCCAGCCGCTGGACGTCGTTGGCCCCCAGCATGCACAGCACCTGGTCGGGGCGCTGGAACGCCAGGCCGGGGAGCAGGGTGAGGGCCTGGGTGGTGCTGGATCCGGAGACGGCGAGGTTGGTGAGCCGGATCGACTCGGCGGGCCGCCGCAGCGCCAGGAGGTGACGCAGGATCTCGAACCACGACAGCCGGTCGGCCGTCGTGCTCTCGCCGATCGCGACGATGTGCTGGTCCGCCTCGAAGGGCAGCCGGTCCACCAGCTCGCCGAACCCGGGCCGGGCCAGGAGCTCCCCGGCGACCTCGCGGACCTGGTCCTCGAACCCGGCGAGCATCGCCCGGTAGGCGTCGAGGTCGAGGCCGAACAGCTCGGCGACGCGGGTCTCCTCCACCCGGCCGAGGTAGAACAGGGACTTTCCGGGCTGTTGGAACCGGACCAGCCGCTCGGTGAGCGCGGTCCTGTCGGCCGTCTGCGATTCGGTTCCGGGGTTCGTGCCGCTCATTCCGATTCCTTCCTGGGTGCGGGCCTGCCGAAGGGCGGGGTTCCCGCGAGCTTGCCGCCGTCGATGGGGAGGGTCGCGCCGGTGATGAAGGACGAGGCGTCCGAGCACAGCCACACCGCCGCGTCCGCGACCTCGCGGGGGAGGCCGACGCGCTTCATGGGCATGGCCCGCCCGGCGCCCTGCCGCGCCTGCTCGCCGGCCCGCTCGAGCTGCTCGGTGAGGATCGGGCCCGGGGCCAGCGCGTTGACGCGCACCCCGGCCTCGGCGTAGTCGAGGGCCGCCGTCCGGGTGAGCCCGACGAGGGCGAACTTGGCCGAGACGTAGCCGGCCAGGCCGCCGACCGCCTGCAGGCCCGCGGTGGACGACATGTTGACGATCGCTCCCCCGCCGCTTTCGAGCATGGCGGGGATCTCGTACTTCAGGGCCAGGAAGACGCCGCGCAGGTTGACGTCGAGCGTGCGGTCGAAGTCGGCGACGTCCATGTCGGCCAGCGGGACGGGCGGCGCGCCGCCGCCGGCGTTGTTGATCGCGGCGTCGAGCCGGCCGAACTCCTTGAGCGTCCGCTGGACGAGCGCCTCGACGGCGGCGGGGTCGGTCACGTCGGTCGGGACGGCCAGGGCCCGTCCGCCGTCGGCGGCGATCTCGCCGGCCAGGGCGTCGAGGGCGCCGGCGTCACGGGCGGCCAGGACCACGGCGGCGCCGGCCTCGTGCAGGGCCTTGGCGCTGGTCGCGCCGATGCCGCGGCTGGCACCGGTCACGATCGCCACGCGGCCGTCCAGGGGTCGAAGGCTGGTCATGATGATCCTTTCGAGGTTTCAGGCGGCGCGGCGGAGCAGCCACACCGAGGTGACGATGCTCCACAGCAGGGCGGTGAACCGTCCGAGCGGCAGCAGGAAGCTGGCGGGCTCGGACACGAGGGCGGCGGCGGCCACCAGCGACAGCGCGGCCGAGATCCAGCCGAGGACGGCGAGGGCGCGGGGCAGGCCGAGCGAGGCCGTCGCGACCGCGACGAGCGTGCCGAGGAAGACCACGTGCATCGCGCCGCCCGCCACGAACGACAGCTCGTGCAGGGTGGTCACGACGTTGTCCGGTGTGCCGTCGGCGACGAGCGCGACGCTGCACATGCCGGAGACCAGCAGGAACACCGCCGCGATCGAGCCGGCGGCCAGGGCCAGCAGGCTGCCGGCGCGGTCGCGGACGCGGCCGGCGAGCCCCGCGGTGAACGCCGCCAGGGCGAGGGCCGACAGCGTGTGCAGCAGCCCGAGCGCGCGGACCTGCCCGGTGTTGTCGGCGAAGTAGCCCTTGATCACGGCTTCGGACTCGTAGGGCGAGGGGAACGTCCGGCTGCTCAGCGCCGTGGAGACGATGAGCCCGGCGATGAACAGCACGGCGAACGCGATCCCCGCCGGCGGCAGGCGCCGCTCGAACGGGCCGGGCGGTTGATCAGGCATGATGCCTCCGAGTTCGGATGCTAGAATTCGTTGGACAGACAGTAAATCCAACTTAGGGAGGCGGTCAAGCCGATGAGCCCGCGCAACTACCGCTCCGACAAGCGCACGGCGGCGGCCGAGGAGACACGGCTCCGCGTGCTGACCGCCGCCCGGACCCTGCTGTCGGGCGCGTCGACGACGCAGGTCTCGGTGGACGCGGTCGCGAAGGCGGCCGACGTGTCGCGCCAGACCGTCTACAACGCCTTCGGCTCGAAGTCCGGCCTGCTGGAGGCCCTGTTCGACTCCATCGCGAGCCAGTCGGGGATGGACCTGCAGCCCGCGTTCACCGCACCCGACCTGACCACGGCCCTGGACCATTTCAGCGAGGCGTTCTGCGTCTTCTGGGCCTCGGACCCGCTCGTGATCCGCAGGCTGCACGGGATGGCCGTCCTGGACCGCGTCCTGGACCGCCTCCTGCGCGACCGCAACGAGATGCGCCGATCGGCGCTGGTCAGCCTGCTGGAGCGCTTCGGCGCCGGGACCGGGCCCGACACGGTCGACATGATCTGGCAGCTCACGAGCTTCGAGACCTACGACTCCCTCACCGGCGCGGACGCCTCCCGCGACACCGCGCAGGCGGCCCGCCTCATCGCCGCCGCCGCGGTCGCCTTCCACGAGCGGACGGCGTGACGCGTCTCACGGCGCCGCCGCCTCCGGAGCGTCGAGTCCGAGCGCCGGGAGGACGCCGCTCACCAGCGTGACGGCGACCGCTTCCGGCACGTCCGGCTCCTGGTCGAAGTAGTGCAGGAAACCCTGCTGGAAGCAGCCGCCCATCAGCAGCGCCGCGACGGCGTCCGGGTCGGCCCCGGCCGCGACGCGGCCCCGCTCCCGCTCGGCGCGCAGGTACGCGGCGAGGACGCTCACCGGGTGCCGCGGCCCGGCGCCGTACCTGCCGAGCGCCTCCCGCGCCGCGGCCATCAGCCGAGGCTGCGCCACCATCGAGGCCATCATCGGGAAGGCGTCCCGGTAGAAGCGCAGCGCACCGTGGGCGAGGGCGACCAGGTTCGCCTCCACGGTCGCCTCGCCCGGCACGGCGGCGCCCGGGAAGGCGGGCATCCGCTCCCGCAGGACGAACAGGAGGATCTCCTCCTTGTCGCGGAAGTGCTTGTAGAGCAGGGCTTCGGAGTACCCGGCGGCGCGGGCGATCTGCTTGGTCGTGGCGTGCGCCACCCCGTGCTCCCGCATGACCTCGGCGGCCGCGTCCAGGATCCGCTCTCGCGCGCTCACGCGCCCTCCTCTTGACGGGGTGAGTGTTCGCTCACCATTCTAGAGGTGAGTGAATATTTACTAACCTAGGAGATCCACGATGGAGATCACCGCCTTCGGGGCGACCGGCCGTACCGGCCTGGAGCTCGTCCGGCAGGCCCTGGACGCCGGTCACGCGCTGACCGTCGTCGTCCGCGACCCGGACGGACTGCCCGGCGACCTGCGCGAACGCGTCAAGGTGGTGCGGGCCGACCTCACCGCGTCCGGTGAGATCAAGGCGGCCGTCCTCGGCCGGGACGCCGTGATCAGCGCGATCGGGCCGCGCGACCCGCGGGCCCCGGCCGGGGTGTGCGCCGCGGCGGCCGAGGCGATCGTCACCGCCATGCGGTCGTGCGGCGGCGGCCGGCTCGTGATCGCGAGCAACAGCGCGATGGCGCCCGGTCCCGGCGACGACCCGATGACCCGGTACCTGGTCAAGCCGCTGATCCTGCGGCGCCTGCTCGCGCCCTCCCTCGCCGACATGGACCGGGCCGAGCGGGAGGTGCGCGGCTCGGGGCTCGCGTGGACGATCGTCCGGGCGGGGCGCCTGACCGACCGGCCGCGCAAGGGGTCCTACCGCAGCGCGGTCGACCGCAACGTGTTCTGGGGCATCCAGATCACCCGCGGCGACCTGGCGGCGGCGATGCTCGACGTCGCCGCCGACCCGGCCGCCGCGGGACGGGTCGTCTCCGTCGGCGCCTGAGCCGCACGCTACCGTCTTTGCTTGATGACGGTAAGCAGGCAAACGGCTTGCCCTGTCCGGTGGCGCGGAGTTCATGTCCAGGTGTCCCGATCCGGCCATCTCCGTATCGATTCCGAGTAAGCGCGCCCAACTGGGTAGACGCCATGGAGTCGTTCGCGATCCCGCTGGTCACGATCCTTCGGTTGGCCGCTCCCGATTTGAGACCCGGCCGGACCTCGTGTTGGTTGGGAGGCGAACGTGTAACCGGGAATCACAAAAGATGGTGAATAGGAGGCTCCCGGATGCCGATCGGAATCCTCGGGACCGGAGCGCATGTGCCGCGCTCGACGGTGTCCAACGCGCAGATCGCCGAGTGGAGTGACGTCGATCCCGGCTGGATCGTCGAACGCACCGGCGTCCGCGAACGCCGCTACGCCGAGCCGCACGAGTCGACGTCCTCGGTGGCCGAACCCGCGGCCCGGCAGGCGATCGAGGCGGCGGGCGGCGGAGAGGTCGGCCTGATCGCGGTCGCCACGTCCACGCCCGACCAGCCGCAGCCGGCCACCGCGGTGATGCTCCAGCACCGGCTCGGGCTCTCGGGCTCGGCGGCGTTCGACCTCAACGCGGTGTGCAGCGGGTTCGTGTACGCGCTGGCGGCGGCCCACGCGATGACGTCCACCGGCTCGTCCGCCGGGCGCGCGCTGGTGGTCGGCGCCGACCTCTACTCAAGGATCATGAACCAGCGCGACCCGAAGACGGTCAGCCTGTTCGGGGACGCCGCGGGGGCCGTGCTCCTCGGCGAGGTGCCGGAGGGGTACGGCGTCCACGCCTGCGTGCTGGCCGCCCACGGCGAGTACCAGGATTATGTCGGGGTGCCCGCCGGCGGAACACGCGAGCCGCTGACCCCCGAGACCCTGCGCGACGGCCGGCACCTGTTCGGCATGGACGGCCGCGCGGTCCGCGACTACGTCATGGAGATCATTCCCAAGATCGTCGACCAGGTGCTCGCCGACACCGGCTGGCGGCGGGACGAGGTCGACCGGTTCGTCTTCCACCAGGCCAACGCACGGCTGCTCGGCGTGCTGGCCGAGCGGCTGGGCGTCACGCCCGACCGCACGTTCTTCACCGCTCCCCACCTCGGCAACACCGCCGCGGCGTCGGTGCCCGTCACGCTCCACGAGATGGACCGGGCCAGGCCCATCGCCGACGGCGAGCGGATCGTCCTGGCCTCGGTCGGCGGCGGCATGACGGCGGGCGCCGCGGCCCTCACCTGGCACCGGCCCGCCGCCGACGGGGGCGAGGCCCGGTGAGCGCTCTGCCCCTCGTGACCCGCGCACGCGGCGTCCACCTCTACGACGACCAGGGCCGCCAGTGGCTGGACGGATGCTCGGGCGCGGTCAACGTCAACCTCGGGCACGGCGTCCCGGAGGTGCTGGACCGGATGCGCGCCCAGGCCGAGCAGGTCTGCTTCGCCTACCGCACGCAGTTCACCTCGTCTTCCGTGCGTGAACTGCGGGAAGGGCTGGCGCTGGTGGCCCCCGCGGGCCTGCGCCACGCCGAGTTCGCCAACAGCGGCTCGGAGGCGATGGAGACCGCCCTGCGCCTGGCCGCCGCCTTCCATCACCGGCGCGGTGAGGACCGGCGGCGGCTCATCGTCGCCGACCAGCCGAGCTACCACGGCATGACGGCCGGTGCGCTGGGCTCGTCGGGGCATCCCGAGCGGCGCCGGCAGGTGGGCGCGCTCCTGCCGGACCGGACCGTGCTGGTGCGCGGCGCGCCCGGTGCCCTGCGGCCGGGCCTGGACGACTGGCGGCGCGCCGTGCGCGCCGCGGGCGCGGAGAACATCGCCGCGATCGTCGTCGAGCCCATCGCCGGCGCGTCCGGCGGGGCCGCGCCGCTTCCGGCGCCGGTGCTGCGCGCCCTGGCCGGGCTGTGCCGGGACAACGGCGTCCTGCTGATCGCCGACGAGGTGATGAGCGGGCTGGGCCGCACCGGACGCTGGTTCGGCTGCGACCACGCCGGGGTGGTCCCCGACCTCCTCGCCCTCGGGAAGGGCATGTCCGCCGGGTACACGCCGATGGCCGGTGTGCTCGTCCACGACCGGGTACTGGACGCCTTCGGCGGCGACCCCTCCACGGCCGTCTTCGGGCACACCAACGCGGGCAACCCGCTGAGCGCGGCGGTGTGCGCAGAGGTCCTCGCCTACCTGCGGCGGCATGATCTTCCCGCCCGCGCGGCCGCTGTCGGCGCCGACCTGGAACGCCGGCTGCGCGACCTCGTCCGGGGGAACCCGGCGGTGACCGAGGTGCGCGGGCAGGGCCTGCTGCTCGGCCTCGGCCTGGCCCCCGGACCCGAGGACGGCGACCCGCTCGCGGTGGCCCGCCGGCTGGTCGCCGCCGCCGCCGACGAGCGGCTCCTGCTCTACCCGAGCGGGATCGACGCCGCCACCCAGTCCGTCCTGGTCGCACCACCCCTGACGATCTCGGCCACGGAGATCGACGATCTGCTCGGACGTCTCGGCCGGGCGCTGGAGAGCCTGGCCGCGCGACCTGCCGAGGCCGCACCGGCCCTCCTCTCCTGAGCCGCTCCCCCACCCCCCACACTTCTCGTCATCCTCGAAGGAGGAAACAGCCATGCCGACCATGTCCATGGGCCTTCCCGACCCCGGCGTCCGCCGGCGGTTCCGGGATCTGGCCCGGGAGACCGTCGCCGAACGCGCGGACGACTGCCACGAGCACGGCCGCCTCGACCTCGACTCGTGGAAGGAACTGGCCGACGCGGGGATATGGCGGCTGCCCGTGCCGGTGGAGCTCGGCGGCGACGGCGGCTCCTGGTGGGACTTCGTCGCCGCCTTCGAAGGGGTCGCCCTCGGCGGCCGCGACCTGGGCTTCGTCCTGTCGATGGTGGCCCACGCCGGGCTGATCCGCTCCGTCCTCGCCTTCGGTACCCCGGAGCAGCGCGCCCGATGGCTCCCCCGGCTCCTGGGCGGAGAGGTCGGCGCCACCGCGCTCACCGAGACCACCGGCGGCTCCGACGTCGCCCGCATCCAGACGCGGGGACGCGCCGACGGCGAGGGCCACCGCCTCGACGGCGAGAAGACCCACATCACCAACGGGCCGGTCGCGGACGTGGCGCTGATCCTGGGCCGCGTCCCCGAGCTCGGGCGGCGGGACCTGTCGGTGTTCCTCGTCGACCTCCACCAGGACGCCGTGTCCCAGGGCCCGGCCGAGGACATGCTCGGCAACCGGACGAGCCCGACCGGCCCCATCCGCCTGCGGGACGCGCGGGTGGAGCCCGGGGACGTCCTCGGCCGGCCCGGCGCCGGACTGGAGACCGTCTACAACACCATCTCGCTGGACCGGCTGCTCTACGGCGTCCTCGCGGCCGCCTACCTGGAGCCGGTCCTGGACGACCTGCTGGCGTTCGCCCAGAACCGCGACGCCTTCAAGCACAAGATCGCCGACTTCCAGTACGTCCAGGGCCGGCTGACCGACACCCGCTTCGGCATCGAGACCGCGCGCTGGGTCTCCTACGGCGCGCTGGACGCGCTGCTCCGCGACTCGCCCCACGCGTCCCTGATGTGCTCGACCGCGAAATTCCAGGCCGGGGAGACCCTGCGCGCCGGAACGGAGAACATCCTGCGCGTCCTCGGCCACCGCGCCTACATGGCCGGCTCGGAGAGCCGCCGCCTGCTGGACGCCCTCGGCACGCTCATCGCCGGGGGGACGGCGGAGATGCAGCGCAAGAACGTCTTCAACCAGATGGTCCGGCTGGCCGCCGAGAAGGAGGACGCCGGCCGCGGACGGTCCGCCGCGGCGGCCTGAACGACCCGTCCGGACCACCCCCACGGAAAGGAGAGCAGATCATGAGCACCGCGAACACGCGCACGGCCACCGGCGCCGAGACCATGCCGGCCACCGGCCGCGAGGGCACGGTCGAGCACCGCGTCGGCGCCGCCGACGCCGCGTCGAACTGGGGGAACGACCTGCCCGTCCTGGCGACCCCGGTACTGCTGTGGCTGAGCGAGATCGCGGCCATGCGCGCCGTCGAGCGGGACGTCGCCGACGATCAGATGACCGTCGGCGTCGGCCACTCCAGCACCCACCTGGCGCCCACCCCGGTGGACGATCTCGTGACGGTGACCGCGCGCCTGGACGGGGTCGACGGCCGTGTCATGAGCTTCACCGTCACCGGGCACGACGGCGCGGGCAAGATCCTCGAAGGGACCCACACCCGGGCCCTGGTGGACCGCCGCCGGTTCCAGGAGGGACTCGACCGCCGCACCCGGGCGTCCTGAGGCCGGCGATGCGCGGCGCTTCAGCGAGCGGGGGCCGGGACGCCGGGAGAGCCTTCCTGGCGCTTGCGGTAGGCGCGCACCTTGGCGATGCTGCCGCAGGCCCGGCCCTCGCCCTCGCCGTACATCCGGCACCAGCGGCGGGTGTTGCCCTTGGAGCTGTCGTAGAACGCCCAGGCGCAGTCGTCGCAGGCGCGCATCCGCCGCCAGTCGCCGTGGTGCAGCGCCAGGGCGAACTTGGCGAGGATCTGCCCGGCCGTGTCGTCGCGGGAGGGCGCCAGCTCCAGCCGGCCCTCCTCCCCCACCACGGCCGTGACCGGAACCGCGCGCAGCCAGCGGTTCATCCCCGCCGGGACGCGGCCCAGATCGGCGCGCAGCGTCGCGCGCAGGTCGATCAGCTCGGTGAGCCGGCCCCGGCGCGGGACCGCGAGGTCGCCGAAGGTCGAGCGCCACAGCCGCGGGTCGTCGGCGAGCCGCGGCAACTCGTCGGTCTCCACGCGGGTCTCGTTGGGGATGTGCCACGTGTTGATCAGCACGCGGACGTCCTCCAGGTAGGCCGGCGCGAGCCGGTTGGGAGCCATCTCCTCCGCCCTTCATCGAGTCGTCACCAGCATAGGACGGTAACCGGTAGCGGAGACAGCCCATGACCACGGAAAAGACTCCGACAACACCCCTACGACCGCATGCCCCTTATCACTATGAACGGTAACGACGACAGACGGAACATCGGCCCCTACCGCGCGGTCGTGACGCTTCCGGGATGGTGGGTCTGGTTCGCCTGCATGGCGCTGATCCGCCTCCCGGTGACCATGGCCCCGCTCACGTTCGTCCTGCTCGGCGGGCATCTCCTCGGCTCCTACGCCGCGGGCGGCCTGCTGGCGGCCGGGCACGCGCTCGGCGAGGCCCTGTTCGCGCCCTGGCTCGGGCGCCGCCTCGACCGGCGGCCGGTCGCCGCGGAGCTGCGCGGCGGCCTGGCCGTGCAGACGGTGCTGTTCGCCCTCATGGCCGCGTCGGCGGCCGTCCTTCCGCTGTGGCCGCTCGTGGCCGCCGCCTTCCTGGCGGGCGGCGCGGCGTCCGGCGCGCCCGGGGGCATGCGCGCCCTCATGGCGTCGTGGGTGCCGGAGGAACGGCGGAAGGGCGCGATGAGCCTGGAGAGCTCGCTCAACCAGGCGATGTGGGCCGGTGGGCCGGCGGTGGCGGCGACGACGGCGACGCTGCTGTCCCCGATCACCGGCCTGGTGGTCATGGCGGTGGCGGGCGCCGTCCCCGCTCTGCTGGCGCACCGGATCCGCGGTGCCCGGGACCGCCCGTCGGTCCCGGAGGCCGCGGACCGGCGGCCCCTGCACGCCGTCCTCGGCCCCGCCCTGCCCGCCCTCCTGCTGGGCGCCGCCGTCATGTACCTCGTGGGCGCCCTCGACATCACGCTCCCCGCCCGCCTGGACGAGCTGCACCGCGCTCCCGCGCTGGCGGGCGCCCTGCTCAGCGCGTTCGCCGTGGCGAGCATCGCCGGCGGGCTGCTCTACGGCCTGCGCTCGTGGCCGGGCGGCTACCAGGCGCAGGCGGTGGCGCTGCTGCTGGGCATGGCGGGATGCGTCCTGGCGGTGGCCTTCCTGTCCGACCCGTGGGCGCTGTTCGCGGTCCTGGTCGTCGCGGGGATCCTCAACGCCCCGGTGCTGACCGCCCGGAACCTCGTCCTGCAGCAGCGGCTGCCCCAGCACGACTGGGCGACCGGATTCTCCGCGCTGTACGCCTCCGGCGGCGTCGGCTACGGCGCCAGCGGGCTGCTGGTCGCCTCCCTGCTCGATCTGGCGGGTCCCGTGCCCGCCATCGTGACCACCGCCGCGGGGATCGGCCTCATCGCCACCGGCTCCGCACACCTGGAGGCCCGCATGGGCGCCAGGGAGCGTCCGGACGGCGGGGAGCGGTCCGGACGGCCGGCACCCGATCTCGTCTCCACCCGCACCACCCACCGGAAGGAGCAATCATGATCTCGCACGCCGTGCTCGCCTCCGAGAGCGAGCACATCCGCCTCCCGATCCAGCCGGCCATGGTCCTGGAGGACCGCGAGGGACACCACGTCACGCTCGTCGCCTCCGTCTACAGCCCCGAGCAGCGGTGCTGGAGCTATGAGACCCGCGCCGGCGGCGACCGGGCCCGGCTGTCCAGCCTGGCCGGGTACCGCATCGTCGGCAGCGGCTCGGCCGAGCGGGAGGCGCCGCCGCCGCGGCACCTCGCGCCCGGCGTGGGCTGCGACGACTTCCCGGCGGTCCCGGACGTGACCGGCCGCCCGTGACGGCCCCACCAGGAAAGGAGCATGGCATGGACGCCTCGCACGACGAGGGTGCGACCCAAAACAGCGCCGTCCTCATCGGCGGCCCCGACCGGCTCCCCGCGCACGAGCGCAGGAGGCGCGTCCCGCACGGGGAGTCGAAGGTGAAGGTTCCCTTCCAGAACGGCTACGAGCACTTCGTCGCCGACGAGCTCCCGCATCCCCTCGACGGCCACGCGCAGGTCTTCCGCTGGGCCATGCGGACCGAGATCGCCGAATGACCCCTATCGCGCGCCCGCCCTCGCCTCGGTGGGGGTACGGCCGAAGCGGGACCGGAACAACCGGGCGAAATGGGCCTGGCTGGAGAAGCCCCACCGGTACGCGACGTCCGCGATCGTCCCGGCGGTGCCCGCGGTGAGCTCGTCGTGGGCCCGCTGGAGACGGCGCTCCAGGATGTGCCGGGACGGCGTCGTGCCCGCCGACTCGAAGATCCGGCCGAGGTGCCGGACGGAGACGCCCATGACCCCCGCGACCTGCGCCGGGGTGAGGCAGGCGTCGTGCAGGTGCCGCTCGATGTAGTTCTCGGCGAGGATGAACTGGGCCTGGTAGGCGGCCGGGGCGGACCGCCCGCCGGACCGCTCGGCCGCCAGCGTCCGGATCAGGCCGAGGACCGTGTCGCGCGACGCGGCGGGGTCTCCGGCGCCCGGGTTCTCCAGGACGGAGCGGAGGGCCGCCAGCAGGCCGCCCTCGCGCGCCGTCCCCCGCCCGAAGAGCATGGGGCCGGGGACGCCCCCCGCCAGGCACTCCTGGACGAACAGGTCTCGCGGGATGTCCACGAGGAACTGCCGCATGGAGGAGGAGAAGCCGAACAGGTACGGGCGGCGCGTGTCGTAGACGACGAGGTCGCCCGCGCCGGCGGCGAGGCAGCCGTGCTCGTGCAGGAAGACCGCCTCGCCCTTGACCAGCAGGGTCGCGAACACCGAGTCCTTCGGCGCGGCCTTGGCGACCTGCGGGGTCCGCTCGATGGCGTGGGCGTTCCCGCTGATCTCGGCCAGCCGGAGGTCGGCGAGCCGGAAGTTGGACTGCCGGGCCAGCAGCCCGCGCTCGGAGTAGGAGGTGCACGACAGCCCGACGAGCGCCTTGCGGTTGTACTCCTCCCAGAACTCGATCCGCTCCCGCGGATCGACGTTCTCCGTGGTCGCGTGGGAGATCATGTGTGCGGGCGCCGGCATCGGTGTGCTCCTCCCGGGCGTCGGGCGGTCCTCGCACGGAGCATACTTCGTGATGGTGATCACACGGCCAGATAGCCTCCGTCCACCGGAAGGACCGCGCCGTTGACGTAGGACGCGGCGGGCGAGCACAGGAAGGCCACCGTCGCCGCCACCTCGCGGGGCCGCCCGTAGCGTCCGGCGGGGATCCGGGCGAGGACGGCCGCGGCGGCGGGCGGGTCGTCGAGCAGCCCGCGCGCGAGCGGGGTGACGACGAAGCCCGGCGCGACGGCGTTCACCCGCACGCCGTCGGCCGCGTACTCGGCCGCCAGGGACCGGGTGAGCTGGGAGATCCCGCCCTTGCTCGCGCTGTAGGCGGGCCGGTCCCGGCTGCCGGAGAAGGCGAACATCGACGACACGTTCACGATCGCGCCCCCGGTGCCGGCCAGGGCGGGCCGCGCGGCCTGGCAGGCGACCATGGTGGCGGTCAGGTTGATCTCCAGGACGCGGCGCCAGCGCTCCAGGTCGTACTCGTCGCGGTCGTGGCTGACGCCCGCGCAGTTGACCAGGGCGTCCAGCCGGCCCGCGCCCTCGATCAGCCCGGTCAGCCCGCCGCCGTCCAGCACGTCGTGCTCGACGACGCGGACGCCCGGGTGGGCGGGCAGCTCGCCCGGGTCGGCGGGCGGGAGGCCGAGCGCGACGACCTCGGCGCCCAGCTCGGCGAACAGCACCGCGGTCGCGGCGCCGATCCCGGACGTGCCGCCGGTCACGAACACCCGCCGCCCGGCGCACAGCCCCGGCTCGAACCCCTCGGTCATGGCCGCACCAGCACCTTGATCTCCTCCTTGGCGGTCAGCAGGGCCTCGAAGCCGTCGCGGACGACGTCGGCGAGCGGGACGGTCGAGGTGACGATGGCGGCCAGGTCCAGCCCCTCCTCGGCGACCAGCTGGATCAGCTCGGGGTAGACGTCCCGGTACCCGACCGACCCGATGATCGTCTGCTCGTTGTTGACCAGCGCGAACGCGTCGACCGCGAACGTCCCGCCGAGCCCGAGCAGGACGACCCGGCCGCCGCGCCGGGTGGCGGCCAGGCAGTCGCGCAGCGTGCCCTCGGTCCCGACGGCCTCGAACGCCAGGTCCGCCTCCCCCGCGGGCAGCAGCCCGGCGTCCACGACCTCGGTGGCGCCGAGGCGGCGGGCCAGCGCGCGGCGGCTCGCGGACGGGTCGGACGCGACGATCCGCCCCGCCCCGTAGTGGGCGGCCAGCCGCACGACCAGCAGCCCGATCGGCCCGAGGCCGGAGACGGCGACGGTCTCGCCGTCGCGCAGCCCGGACCTGCGCAGGGCGTGCAGCGCCACCGCGGCCGGTTCGAGCACCGCCGCCTGCTCCAGCGGCACCCCGGCGGGCAGCCGGTGCAGCATGTACGACGGGACGACGGCCCGTTCGGCGAGCCCGCCGTCGCCCATCAGCCCGGCGAACCCGAAGTGGCGGCACAGGTTGTACTCGCCCGCCCGGCAGCGGGCGCACGTGCCGCACCGGTAGTGCGGTTCCACCGCGACCCGGTCGCCGGGCTGGAAGCCCGTCACGTCAGGGCCGACCTCGGCGACGGTGCCGCAGAACTCGTGCCCGAGTGTCAGCGGGGCCCGGCGGCCCGACTCGGGGTGCGGCGCGTCCACCGGGACGGCGTGCGGCCCGTCCAGGTATTCGTGCAGGTCGCTGCCGCAGATCCCGCAGTAGGCGACCGTGATCGCCACTTCCCCGGCGCGCGGGGCCGCCGCGGGGACGTCCTCGACGCGGACGTCCCGCGCCCCGTACCAGACCGCCGCTCTCACATGTGTCCCTTCGTCCGCCGGGGTGGTCACGCGGCCGCCCCGGCACGGCGGCGCAGCACGGCGGGCGCGGTCTCGCGCAGCGCGAACGACAGCGCGACGACGATCACCGCGCCGCCCGCCGCGATGAACATGGCGGCCTGCAGCCCCCAGGTGTCGGACGCCCAGCCCGCGACGAGCGGGCCGAGGAACCCGCCGGCCAGCTCGCCCACGCCCATGATCACGCCGAGCGCGGTGGCGAGCGCCGCGCGCGGGACGGTCTCGGCCGGGATGGTCGCCATGATCAGCGTGAAGCAGCCGAGCCCGGTGTAGGTGACGATCATCAGCGCGCCGAGGAGCACCGGGTTCCCGACGTACACGACCGCGATCGGGCAGCACACCGCGAGCGCCGTGAACCCGATCAGCGCGGGCTTGCGGCCCACCCGGTCGGAGATCGCGGGCGTGGCGAACCCCCACAGCACCCAGGCGACGCCGAGGCAGGTCATGACGGCGCTCATCGTGCCCGAGCTCCAGCCCTTCTCGTCGGTCAGGTACTTGGGCGTGAAAGTGATCAGCGTGATGAACCACGTCAGGTAGCAGCAGGCGATCAGCATGCAGACCACCACGTTGCGCAGCCGCAGCACGTCCTTCACGGGGACCTTCGGGGAGTCCTGCGCGACCGGCGCGGGGACCGGCGCCACGTCCATGGCCGCCCGGGGCGCCCGTTCGAGCACGTACTTCGCCACCAGCGCCGTGATGATCACGCCGGGGACGATCGTGACGAAGAAGGCCGTCCGCCAGCCGAACGCGTCGGCGAGCCGGACCACGACGATCGGCGCCACGATGCCGCCGAGCAGGCCCGCCGAGGAGCCCTGCAGCAGCCCCATGTTGAGGCCGCGGCGCGACTCCCGGGACGCCTCCACCATCAGCGACTGCGCCATCGGGAGCACGGCGCCCTCCGCGGTGCCCATCAGGGCGCGGGCGGCGAGCAGGCCCACGAACCCGGTCATCAGCCCGGACGCGGAGGAGAACAGCGAGAACAGGAGGACCGCGCCGATGAGGATCGGCTTGCGCCGCCCGAGCCTGTCCGACAGGCTCCCGGCGAACATCCCCGAGACGGCCCAGGTCAGCGCCAGCACCCCGGACAGGATGCCGAGCTGGGAGTTGGACAGCCCGAAGTCGTCGTCCATGTAGGGCGCGAGGAACGCCAGGGCCTGCCGGTCGAAGAAGACGAATCCGAAGGCCAGGAACAGGATGACCAGCAGCCTATTCTCGTACCTGTCGGCGTCGGCGGGCGCGCTCCGGGTGAGCGTGTCGGCCATGGTCAGCGGAACAGCGCGTTGACGTAGTCCGCGCCCAGCCCGACCTCGTCATAGTGCTTGCGGCACATGTCGATGTAGTCGTGGACGTCGAAGAAGCCCTCGGGCTCGCCGTTCTCGTCCAGCCAGATCAGCGGGCCCTTGACGATGAACAGGGTCTTCATCGGCTCCTCGTGCTCGTAGGCGACGAGGGTGTGCCCCTCCCCCGGGGCCTCGTAGATGAAGTCGCCGGCGGTGGCGGTCCACGGCCGCTCCAGGTACCCCCACTTGCCGGAGATCGTGTAGGCGAACACCTCGTGCGGGTGGTAGTGCCGGTTGACGAGCCCGGCGCTGGTGGAGCGCAGGATGTCCGACCAGGTGTTGTCCTTGACGTTGATCCACAGCGGCCGCGACCCGACCGTCTCGGTGAACGGCACGTAGTACCGGTCATCGTCGGTGGCGACCTTGGACAGGTACACCTCGGGCAGCGCGTCGGGCTTCTGCGAGTTCTCGATCGGCTTGAGGTTCTTCCAGAACTCCGAACCGGGGGTTTCAGGCATGTGAACGTCTCCTCTCCGTTGCGGCGAGTAGACCTGTTCCGGCCCGTCCCCGTCTTTCCTGTCCCCGACGTGCCCGTTTGCATTTCCCGGACATCGCTCCGGTCACCACCGGTCCGGCGAGGGTCACCGGACGGGCCCGCGAGTGGCCCGCCCGTGCAGCAGGGTGTGGGTGAGGTCGTGGAGCCGGGTCGCCGCCCCCGGATCGAACGAGGCGTGGCCGAGGCTGATCGGGTCGAAGCGCATGAAGGCGCTGAGCGGCGCGGCGGGCGGGTCGTCGACGCGGGCGGTGATGGGCTGGATGCCCTCCTCGACGGGGCGGCCGTGCCGTTTGAGCGCGGCGACGTGCGCGGCGGTCGCCGGGTCGTACTGGCGGCGAAGCCGGTCGCGACCGGACCGGGGTTGATCAGGACGTACCGGGTGCGCGCGGTGGCGTGGCGTTCGGCGAAGGCGACGCCGAGCAGGTCGTTGGCCCGTCCCGCCTGCATCTGCGCGGCGACCCCGTCATAGCCGCGCGCGAGCATGAGATCGTCCCAGTGGACGCGGCCCATCGGCACTCCGGGACCGGACACGTTGAGGATGACGCCGGGCTCGCTGAGACCGTGACTGAGCAGGAACCGGCTCAGGTACTCCAGCGCGAAGGTGCCCTCGAACCCCTCGCCGGTGACGAACCGGGCCGAGCGGAAGTAGCGGGCGCACAGCACCAGGGCGTCCACGACCGGGTGCCGGGTGTTGATCTCTTTGAGAACCCGGACGTTCTCGCTGACCAGGCTCAGATCCGCCGCGATGAACTCCGCTCCGGGGAGGGCGGCGGCCTTGGCGGCGTCGCGGGCGACGACGACCACGGTGTCGCCCCGGCCGAGGTGGCGGCGGGCGAGCGCGCGGCCCATCCCGTCGGTGCCACCGGTGATCACGATCGTCTTCGGAGTGTCGTTCAACGGGTCGTCCTTCCGGACATGGTGGGCTGCTGGGGAGCGGCCGGGGCGGGCGGCAGGCCGGGCAGGAGCGGGACGGCGGCCGGGATCACCGCGAGCACACCGGCGGTGAGCCACAGGACGCCGTGGAAGCCGGTGACCGGAGCGTCGGCGGTCTGCAGGATGAGCGTGACCACGGCGACGCCGAGCGCCGCGCCGAGCTGGTTGAGCATGTAGAGCACCGAGCTGCCCTGGGCCACCATCGGGCCCGGCAGGCTGCGGTACAGCGACCCCATCGTGGGGGCGCTGAAGAAGCCCATCCCCAGGCCGAGCGTGAGCGCGGCCGCGACCGGCCACGCCTCGGCGGTGCCGGTGCCGACGCGGGTGAAGGCCAGCGCGCTGACCAGGGCCAGCACCGCGCCGCCGGTGGCCAGGCCGCGCGGCCCGAGACGGTCCGACAGCCGCCCGGCGAACGGCATGGCGATCGCGCCGCCCAGGCCCGCCGGGGCCATCAGCAGCGCTGCGGCGAGCACGCCGTGCCCGCGAACCTGCTGGTAGTACAGCGGCAGCACGAACAGGGCGGCGAAGTTGGCCAGCCCGCCCAGCCCCATGATGGTCACGCTCGCGGTGAAGCCGCGACCGGCGAACAACCGCAGGTCGATCAGCGGCGGGACGTCCCGCGTCCGCCGCGCGTGCACGGCGTAGCCGACCAGCAGCAGGGCGCCCGCCGCCAGCGGAAGAAGCGCCTGCCAGGCGGTGAAGGCCGACTGCTCGGCCGCCTGCGACAGGGCCAGGACGAGGCCGGTGAACCCGGGGGCGAGCAGTGCCAGGCCGAGCACGTCCAGCCGGGGGCGCGCTCCGTCGGCCACGGGCTCGGCGGGCAGCACGCGCACGGCCAGCAGGAGGGCGACCAGCCCGACCGGCACGCTGAACAGGAACATCCAGCGCCACGACAGGCCGTCCAGGATGGCGCCCCCGGCGATCGGGCCGAGCACCGGGCCGAGCGACAGGACCACGCCCATCAGGCCCATCACGCGCCCGGCGCGAGCGGGCCCGGCCGCCCGCGCCAGCAGGATCAGCACCAGCGGATCCAGCAGCCCCGCGCCCACGCCCTGCAGCGTGCGGAAGGCGATCAGGCTGCCGGCGTTCCACGCCAGGCTCGCGGCCAGGGAACCGGCGATGAACAGCGCCAGGCCCGCCAGCCACAGCCGCCGCCCGCCGAACCGGTCCACGGCCCAGGTGGTGAACGGGATCGTGGCGGTGACCGCCAGCAGGAATCCGGTGGAGGCCCAGCCGACCGTGCTGAGCGAGGCGTCGAGCTCGGTGGCCAGGGTGCCCGTCGCCACGGCGGCCATCGAGCTGTTCAGGATGCCGAGCAGGCCACCGAGCAGGACCACGCCGATCGTGACCAGCAGCCGGGCATCAAGGCGATCATCAGAAGGTGTTGGACTCACGGGTTCAAGTTAATGATCCTGAGAGTCAGGATGCAACCCAGGAGACAGGTAGGTTGAACCCGTGGGTACAATCGGGTCATGGTGGCGACACGCGGGAGCGGCGACCGGCGGCAGGCGATCCTGGAGGGCGCGTTCGCCGTGTTCGCCCGCCGCGGCTACGACGGGGCGGGCGTCAAGGAGATCGCCGCCGAGGCGGGCGTGGCCAAACCCACCGTCTACAGCCACCTCAACGACAAGGCGACCCTGTTCCGGGAGGCGATGCGCGCCGCGGGGCAGGCCATCCTGGCCGAGCGGCTGGCGGCCCTCGAACCGCTCAAGGACCCCGGCGACGACCTCCGCGCCACCCTCCAGGAGGTCGGGCACAGGCTTCTGGTCCTGCACACCGATGACCGCGCGTGCGCGATGCGGCGCCTGCTCTACACGGAGATCACCCGGTTCCCCGACACCCTGGAGACCGCCACCGAGAGCGGGCCGCACCACCTCACCCAGGCGCTGGCCGACCGGCTCGCCCGCCTCGCCCTCGCCGGCCGCCTTCGCATCACCGACCCCGACATGGCAGCGGAACAGTTCCTAGCCCTGCTCACCGGACCACTGGAAGCCCGCACCCGAATGGGCACCCGCCCGATCGACGACACAGCACTACACGACCTGGCCCACGCCGCCGTCGACACCTTCCTCCAGACCTTCGGCGCCGGAGAAAGGCGACCGAGCCGTCCCTGAACGCCGGGGCCCCTGAAGCGGTCGTCTCAGCTGACGTAGAGCGTGCCTTCAACGACCGGACGAACGGCCGTCCTAAGCCGTCAGATAGCGGAACCTGATCGGGCCGGCGCGGCCGGCCGAGTCGGCGATGCCGGTCGACAACGAGCGGCATGCCACAGATCACCGTCGAGTACTCCGCTGCGCTCACCGGCGCGTTCGACCGCCACGGGTTCGCGCCGGCGTTGCATCCCACGCGGCCGAGCTGATCGGTAGTGCTCTTCCAGATTTCAAAACCCGCTTCCGCTCGATCACCGAGGCGGTCATTGGCAATGGTGAGGTCACCGAGGCGATGGTCCATATAGACCTGGCGATCCTGCCTGGCCGTGACGCGGAGCTCAAGAACCGCATGGGCGATCTGAACACTCAGGTCACCGTGGAGGTCAGGGACATCGCCAGTTACCACGTCGTCAACGACCAGGCGATGGGCATCGGCGGTGTCGTGGTTCCGGGAGCCTGCGGCACCACCTACGGTCCGCTGAACCACATGTCACGCCACACCGTCCGCCTGGACCGCATCCGCGCGCATGGGCGGACATGCTGCGCGTCGCCGGCTCCCTCACCACGGGCCAGGTCCGCGCTTGCGACCTGATCCGGATGCTGTCGCGTGACGGCCGCCCCACCGGGCTGGGTGACGCGTTCGCCCACTACCCGCCACCGCCTGGCTCGCCGGATCGCCTTCGGCCGGCGCGGGCAGCTGCGTCGGCGCTACCGCGAGGGCGTTCCTCGGCCGCTACGCTTTCTCCCGCGCCGACCTCGAAACCTGCCCGTGTCCCTTCCACACCCCCTCCACCGATGACGAGGTTGAGGAACATCTCTGCGAGATCACGCGTAGCCGTTTGCCGGTTCGATCGATAGTGGTTTGACCCGGGGTTATTGTCCGCTGCAACCTAAGCCGGGTGGGAGATCTGCGAACCGAAAGTCCAGGTCCCGCCGCCGAGTAGTCGGTCTAGGTCGTCCGTGACCTGTGCGAGGAGATCTTCTCCGTAGACGACAAGGGTTTGTTCCGTGTAGTGGTCGAATGTGCCCAGGCGGGCGTCCGCCGTGGTGAGGAACTGAAACTCATCGTCAGCGATGGCGCTTCCCGGCCAGGACGGCTGCCCGGGGCCGCCGACGCGGTGCGGGTCGAACTCCCATCCGTTGAGGTAGGGCCGGTACTGGTACACCCATTCGCCGCGTCGGACGCAGGCGCGCAGGCCGCGTTCGATGACGCTTTCGGCCGTCGCGATCACCGGGTCGTTTCGGCCGCCCAGCAGGCCGTAGAACCAGCGGCGCGAGTCGACTGGCGCGCGATAGCGTCCTCTGCCGCTGTCATAGTCGAAGCCGACGCGGGCCTTGCAGCGGCGCGCGATCCGCTCGCTCTCGCCGTTGTAGAGCGAGTGCCTTGCAGGCGGGGTCGCCGCAGGTTCGCCCGGCGGGGTCCAGTGGTGGGATCTGACGGTCGTGACATCACGAAATCCGGTGGCGAGCAGAACGTCACGCACCTGCCCATCGGCGTCGGCGAGCAGGAACTGCTTGGGCTGCGGCCGTAACCGCCGCGACGGTAGTTGAGCCAGGAGATCGGGGCGGCCTGCGGTCAGCCCTCCGACGACGGCGTAGGCGGTGTCGGAGACGTTCTCCAGCCAGCAGGCTGCGACGACCGTTCCGCGGTCGGTCAGCATACGAACCTCGACGTCCCAGTACGGGTCGGAGCGCATTGCGTGCCAGGTCGCCAAGGGGAACCGATGCGGGCCGGTTCGGGCCGCAAGGTCGAGTGCCTGCTGCGCCTGCGGTTCATCCCACCGGACGGTCTCCCACTCCGGCTCGGGGAAGTTGAGCTCGGCGATCTCACCGACCAAGACACTGCGCTCCCAACCTGCCGCAAAGCCGGCCGCGTCGAGCGCCATGCTCAGGTGCGACGCCGCCGCGTCGTGGTGGAACACACGCCACTCCACAGGTTCCGCACATGCGGCTGCGGATGCCTGCACCTGCCGGACAAGCCGCACGACCGAAGCCGAGTCCTCCACCTCCAGCGGGCGGTGGTCAACGACGCAGTGGGTACCGTAGTGCGTGAGGTTCAGCGGGCCGATCCGCTCTACGACGGTGCCAATCCGCGGAGGCTTTCGAACGTGACCTCGCAGCGTGCCGTCGTGCTCCGCCAGGAGCTGCCTCATATCCAGCGCCACGCCGGCATTCAAGCAGGGCGATAGCCCGAGACACGACCGCTCAATGCCTGGCTCACGACCCGACCCGCAGCGGACGCCCGGCCGACGGGCCCTCGGACAGCAGCCTCTTCGCCATCCCATCCTCCGGGCCGCCCGGAAACCTCTACTTTTCCGGACAGGGTAGTGGCGGTGACCGGTTGCGGACTGGAAGCGGCCCGACCGTTCCGGGTCGATCGCCGGTGCTGATCTTGCCGTCGGGGTGATGATGTCGGGTATGGCACGGGGTGTAGTGGCTTGGGCAGGGGCGGTGATCACTGCAGGCTCGGCGATCTGGCTGGTGGGGCATGTCGTGGTGGCCGGTCGGCGGGGCGGGCAGTCGGTGATGGGGTCGCAGATCACCGGGCCGGTGGACCAGGTCGATGGTGCCCGCGGAGACGTTGAGTTGCGGGAGGAGCCGTAGCCGGGTGGCCCCGGCGGCGCTCCGAGCCTCAGCGGGGGGTGCCGGCGGGCTTCAAGCGGCGTGCACGCGGCCGGCAGATGGTGGCCGGCTCGGTGGTGTTCGGGTCGGTGACCCAGATCGCCGGGGTGCGGGGCGATGTGCGGATCGAAGGCGAGCGGCCGCTGTATCGGCTGGAGGCCCTCCCCGCCCCCGGGCCGGCGGTGCCGGTGGACAAGGCGCGCCGGCGTCCGGGACTGTTGTTGCAGGCGGGCTTGCAGCAGGTGCCGTTTGCCGGGCGGGCAGAGCAACTGGAGCGGTTGCGGGCGTGGCGGGACCGGCCGGGCGAGCCGGTGCTGCTGGTGCACGGGCCGGGCGGACAGGGCAAGTCCCGGCTGGCCGCACGGTTCGGCGAGGAGTCGCTGGAGGCGGGATGGCGGGTGCTGGTGGCCCGGCACGCCGATGACCCGGCCGCGGCGGCCGACCCCGACGCCAGAGCGGCCGGTCCCCGCGGGGAGGGCGGGGTGCTGGTGCTGGTGGATTACGCCGAGCGGTGGCCGGTGGCCGATCTGCTGGCGTTGCTGGGCGATGCCACTGGACAGGGGGCGCGGGTGCTGCTGCTGGCGCGGCCTGCGGGCGCGTGGTGGGACACCCTGGCCTTCAACATCGACAAGTTCACCGCGGCGGCGGACCCGGTCGGGCTGCCGCCGTTGGGGGACCAGATCGACCGGGCCCGGTTGTTCACCGACGCCCGCGATGCCTTCGCCCGTGCCTTGAACGTCCCAGCGGACCCGGTGCGGCCGCCGGCGGACCTGGACGCGCAGCCGGGGTTCGGCCTGGTGCTGGCGGTGCACATGGCGGCGTTGGCCGCGGTCGACGCCGCCTTCCGCAAGGTGGCGGCGCCCCGTGAGCTGGCGGCGATCTCGGGGTATCTGCTGGCCCGGGAACGTGATCACTGGCAGCGGCTGCACCGCAATACCGACGTGGCCGTGGACGATGGCGCGATGGGACAGATCGTCTATACCGCGGTGCTGACCGGCTCCCAGGCCTACGGCGATGGGCTGGCGGTGGTGCAGTCGGCGCAGATCGGCACCAGCGAGCACCCCGACCGGGTCCTGAAAGACCATGCGGTCGCCTATCCGCCCAGCGCTCCCGGCAGCGTGCTGGAGCCGTTGTATCCCGATCGGCTGGGCGAGGACCTGCTCGCGCTGTCGACGCCGGGCTACCAGACCGGCAGCGGCTATCCCGCTGATGCCTGGGCGGCTCAGGCCGCCGCCCGCATCATCACCGCCCCCACCGGTGGAGGTGCGGGTGCGTCGGAGGTGGGGAGCCGTGAGGATGGGCCGGTGTGGGTGCGGCCCGCGTTGACCACCTTGGTGCAGGCCGCGGCGCGCTGGCCGCACATCGTCACCACGCAGCTGGCCCCGCTGCTGACGGCCCGTCCGCGCCTGGCGCTGAGCGCCGGAGGCGCCACGTTGGAGGCCCTGGCCGGTATCGACGCCCTGGATGTCACGGTGCTGGAGGCCATCGAGGCCGTCCTGCCTGAAGGCTCGCATGTGGAGCTGAACGCCGGGATCGCCGCTTTGACCCAGCGGCTGGCCGCCCACCGCCTGACCACCGCCGACCCCGCCCAGCGCGCCCGCATCCACGACACCCTCGCGGTTCGCCTGTCGCATGCCGGCCAGCGAGCCCACGCCCTGGTAGAGGGCGGTCAAGCCGTCCGCATCTGGCGCCCGCTGGCCGCCGCGAACCGGGCCGCCTACCTGCCCGACCTGGCCATGTCGTTGAACAACCACGCAGCCCTGCTGGCCGAGACCGGGCAGCGTGAGGAGGCGATCGCGGTCTCGCAGGAAGCCGTCGACGCCTACCGGCACTTGGCCGCCGCCAACCGGGCCGCCTACCTGCCCAACCTGGCGGCCTCGTTGAACAACCACGCGCTGCGGTTGGCCGAGACCGGGCAGCGTGAGGAGGCGATCGCGGTCTCGCTGGAAGCCGTCGAGTTGCGCCGGGGGTTGGCCGCCGCGAACCGGGCCGCCTACCTGCCCGACCTGGCGGCCTCGTTGAACAACCACGCGCTGCGGTTGGCCGAGACCGGGCAGCGTGAGGAGGCGGTCCCGGTCTCGCTGGAAGCCGTCGAGTTGCGCCGGGAGTTGGCCGCCGCGAACCGGGCCGCCTACCTGCCCGACCTGGCGGCCTCGTTGAACAACCACGCGCTGCGGTTGGCCGAGACCGGGCAGCGTGAGGAGGC
>NZ_CAACVB010000052.1 GCF_900659635.1 Actinomadura roseirufa
CGCCGGGGGCTCCACCGCCCACGTGGCCGTCCGGCCCGCCGTGGCCCGGCCTGCCGACGGCCCCGGGGGCGTGCCGGGCGTGGCCTGGGCCGCCGCCGGACGGTGCGTGGTCCCGGGTGGCGGGCAGCAGCCCCAGCGTCTCCCGGTAGCGGAGCATGCGGGGCGAGGTCCCGAGCCGCCGTGCGGCCTCCGTGATGCGCATGCTCCAATTCTGACAAATCTGTGTCAGAAAGTCCTCCCCGGCCGTGCCTCGGCCCGGGGTCCGCCCGTAGACTCGCGGGCGGACGCCGTCCCCCGCCTCCCCGCCGGTCCACCCGGACCGGCCGGCCGGCGCGATCGTCCCGCGACCGCGGCACGACCGGCCGGGGCCAGGATGGGGAGCCGGTGTCCGACCCAGCGGGCCGCCTCGCGGGCCGAACGGACCGACCAGATCCGACCGAACCGAGCCGACCGGACCGGCCGACGAGACCGGGACGACCACGCCGGACCAAGGAGCAACGTAAGCATGGACTACAAGGTCGCCGACCTTTCGCTGGCCGACTTCGGGCGCAAGGAGATCCGGCTCGCCGAGCACGAGATGCCCGGTCTGATGGCGGTGCGCGGGGAGTACTCGGCCGCCAAGCCGCTGCGCGGGGCGAAGATCATGGGCTCGCTGCACATGACGATCCAGACCGCGGTCCTGATCGAGACGCTGGTGGAGCTCGGCGCCGACGTCCGCTGGGTGTCCTGCAACATCTTCTCCACCCAGGACCACGCCGCCGCGGCGGTCGTCGTGGGCAAGGACGGCACCGTGGAGAACCCGCGGGGCGTCCCCGTGTTCGCCTGGAAGGGCGAGACGCTGGAGGAGTACTGGTGGTGCACCGACCAGGCCCTCCGGTGGCCCGACGGCACCGGCCCGAACATGATCCTCGACGACGGCGGTGACGCGACGCTGCTCGTCCACAAGGGCGCCGAGTACGAGAAGGCCGGCGCCGTGCCGGCCGCGACCGCCGAGGACCCGGAGGAGTGGGGGATCATCCTCGACACCCTCCGCCGCACGATCGCCGACGCGCCCGGCCGCTGGACCGAGACCGCCGCCGCGATCAAGGGCGTCACCGAGGAGACCACGACCGGCGTGCACCGTCTCTACGAGATGCACAAGGCCGGCACGCTCGCCTTCCCGGCGATCAACGTCAACGACTCGGTCACCAAGTCCAAGTTCGACAACAAGTACGGCTGCCGCCACTCGGTCATCGACGGCCTGAACCGCGCCACCGACGTCCTCATCGGCGGCAAGGTCGCGGTGGTCTGCGGCTACGGCGACGTCGGCAAGGGCTGCGCTGACGCGCTGCGCGGCCAGGGCGCCCGCGTGATCGTCACCGAGATCGACCCGATCTGCGCGCTGCAGGCCGCGATGGACGGCTTCCAGGTCACCACCCTGGACGAGGTCGTCGGCAGCGCCGACATCTTCGTCACCACCACCGGCAACTTCAACATCATCACGGCCGACCACATGGGCCGGATGAAGCACCAGGCGATCGTGTCCAACATCGGGCACTTCGACAACGAGATCGACATGGCCGGCCTCGCCAAGGTCGAGGGCATCGAGAAGATCGAGATCAAGCCGCAGGTCGCCGAGTGGCGGTTCGCGGACGGCCACTCGATCATCGTCCTGGCCGAGGGTCGTCTCATGAACCTGGGCTGCGCCACCGGCCACCCGTCGTTCGTGATGTCCAACTCCTTCACCAACCAGGTCATCGCGCAGATCGAGCTGTTCACCAAGACCGAGGAGTACCCGCTCGGCGTGTACGTGCTGCCGAAGCACCTGGACGAGAAGGTCGCGCGCCTGCACCTGGACGCGCTCGGCGTCAAGCTGACCGAGCTGACCAAGGAGCAGGCCGCCTACATCGGCGTCCACGTGGAGGGCCCCTACAAGCCGGACCACTACCGCTACTGATCACCTGTAGCGTTCGAACCGCCGCACGGCCCCCCGGGGTCGTGCGGCGGTTCGTTCCTTGAAGGGGGGCAGATGAGCGACATCGCCGACGTTTCGCTCGCGTACGAGGGCGTCAAGCGCATCGAGTGGGCCGACCGGAGCATGCCCGTGCTCCGGCAGATCCGGGAGCGCTTCGCCGCCGAGCGGCCGCTGGACGGACTGCGGGTCGCCGCGTGCATGCACGTCACCACCGAGACCGCCGGGCTCATCCGCACCCTCCAGGCGGGCGGCGCGAGCGTCGCGCTCGCCGCGTCCAACCCGCTGTCCACCCAGGACGACACGGCCGCCGCGCTCGTCCAGGAGTACGGCGCGGAGGTCTTCGCCCGCGCGGGGACGGACCGGGAGGGCTACTACGCCCACATCCACGAGGTCCTCGAAACGGGGCCCGACTTCGTCCTGGACGACGGTTGCGACCTCGTCAACACCCTCCACACCGACCGGACGGATCTGCTCGGCACCGTGAAGGCGGGCTGCGAGCAGACCACGACGGGCGTCATCCGCCTTCACCAGATGGCCCTGGAGGGCGCCCTGCGCTTCCCCGTCGTCGCGGTGAACGACACCGACACCAAGCACATGTTCGACAACCGCTACGGGACGGGACAGTCCACCCTCGACGGCATCATCCGCGCCACCAACACCCTCCTGGCCGGCAAGACCGTCGTCATCGCGGGCTTCGGCTTCTGCGGCCGCGGCCTCGCCGAGCGCGCCCGCGGGCTCGGCGCCCGCGTCGTGGTCACCGAGATCGACCCGGTGAAGGCGCTGGACGCCGCGCTGCAGGGCTTCGCCGTCCAGCCGATGGCCGAGGCCGCCCCGCACGGCGACGTCTTCATCACCGTCACCGGCAACCGCGACGTGGTGAACGCCGGCCACCTCGCGGTGATGAAGGACGGCGCCATCCTCGCCAACTCCGGGCACTTCGACGTGGAGATCGACGTCCGCGCCCTGAGCGAGCTCGCCGTCGAGGTGCACCGCGTCCGGCACCAGGCCGACGAGTACGTCCTGGCGGACGGCCGCCGTCTCGTCCTGCTGGCGGAGGGCCGCCTGGTCAACCTCGCGGCCGCCGAGGGCCATCCCGCCGCCGTGATGGACATGTCCTTCGCCGACCAGGCCCTCACCTGCGCCTGGCTCGCGACCGCCCACACGACCCTGCCCCCGGCCGTGCACGACGTCCCGAAGGAGATCGACACCGAGGTCGCGCGGCTCAAGCTCGCGTCGATGTCGGTCTCGATCGACCTCCTGACCGCGGAGCAGGAGGAGTACCTCCACTCCTGGCGCCTGGGCTCCTGAGGGCGCGCGGATTCATGCCGACCGGTATCTACGTCCACACCGATGGCGGCCTGGAGGAGCGCTTCCAGTGCGCTCCCGGCCCCGGCGGCTGGCGCTATGCCTCCCAGCGGTCCGACAACGTCCGGACGGATCTGGTCGTGGACTCCCGCTGGCGCCAGATCCGCGCCGAGCTGGTCACCTCCGAATGGTGGATCCGTGGTGGAGTCACCGGACCCGAACTCGCCTGGGTACGCGCCGCCGGTGAAACGGGAACCGAACATCACGAGAACGCTTTCGGCTTCCTGGCCGACTCGCCCGCCTTCCTCATCGCCGTCGCCCGCTCGCTGCACCTCGAAGAGAGGCACCAGGCGGACATCCGGCTCGTTCACCTGACCTTCCCGTCCCTGGCGGCCATGACGACGCTGTGGCGCTGGCGTCTGGCCGAGGTCTCGGTCCACGAGACCGAGACGGGGCCGCTGCCCGTCCAGCACTACGAGGTCACCGACCTGGCCACCGGCGAGGTCAGCGAAGTGCATCTCTCCGGAGATGTGATCCTCTCCGCCCCCGGCATTGAACTGACCGCTCTGGAGTCCCCGCCCAACTTCCTGGCCTGACGTTTTCGGTCTGGCCAGAAAAGGGCACACCTTGTCGATCAAGACCCCTGCGGCGGAGTCGCGGCCCCTTTATGATCATGAACTCGGCCGAAAAGGGGGATCTTGTGAGACATGCATGGGTGCACGGCGGCATCGGGCTCGCCGTGGCGGTGGCGCTGGTGGGCTGTTCCGCCAACGCCGAGGTCGGCGGGAATCGGGTCGCGAACGTCACGAGCCAGGGCGGTGCGGCGAAGAAGGCTCCCGGCCGGCTCGGCGAGCGGCTGCGGGCGGCCATGGACGAGCTCCGCTTCCAGGACGTCCTCGACACGAACCCACCGAGCGCGGCTCAGATCCGGTCCGTCCAGAACCCGGTGGACAAGGAGGCGAACCTGCGGGTGCCGCCCCACACGGTGGCCGCGCCCAAGCCGATCGTCCAGCAGCCGCAGCTGGACGCGACCATCATCGAGCTGGACAAGAAGAAGCGGCCCGTAGCGTCCGGCACCGTCCTGATGAGCCCGCTCTACCAGCACGGCGTCGTGGTCCCGGTGGACGGCAACCTGTCCACCAAGAGCGTGCGCTGGCGCCAGTGGGACGACGCGGGCTGGTACCGCGACAAGGGGAAGGGCACCCTTGACGTGGTCCCGGGCAGGGAGAACGCGCCCATCGATCACATGCTCAACTACCCCGCGTCGGTCCTGAAGCTGATGGTCAACTTCGGTGTCCTGCGCCTGGTGGACCAGGGCAAGGTCAAGCTGGACGACACCTACTCCTACGCCCCGACCACGACGAGTTCGCTCTGTGGCGGGGCCAGCGCGAAGACCGTCCGCCAGTACATGGACGACTCGCTCACCTGGTCGTCGAACGCCGCGTCCTGCGCGCTGGTGAAGCTGCTGCACGACAACAACGCGGTCGATCCGCTGAACCAGACCTTCCAGGACCTCGGCCTGGAGACGCTCCAGCTCAAGGGCACCAACCCGGTCAACGGCGGACGCTGGTCGAACTCGGTCACGATGAGCTCGCTCGACACCGCCAAGCTCCTGACCCTCATCGACGGCGCGCCCGGCCGGGTCTGGAAGGACCCCCGCGGCAAGGCCGTGACCAGCGCCGTCCTGAGCCCCGCGTCGCGGAGGTTCTTCCGGTCCGAGCTGTCCCAGCAGGGCTTCAACGACATGCTGTCGTCGGTGAATCGGTGCGGCGGCGACTACCCCGCGCCCGGCCTCCCCAACGCCGCTCCGTCCCGCTGGGTCGACGCGGACGGCACGGTGACGGTGATGGGCAACAAGTTCGGCCGCGACGTCCGGCCCTGCAACACGAAGGCCGAGGTCACGTTCGCGCACAAGACCGGCTGGGTGAACAACACCGGCGCCGACGCGGGCATCGTGCGGGCGCTGCCCGGCAAGGGCGGCCGCAGCTACGTGATCGTCGTCTTCTCCAACCTCGGCACGCAGTACGTCGACGAGGGACGCCCCGCGACGCCGGCGGGAATCTTCCCGTACACCTTCACCGAGAAGTTCGCGAAACTGGGCCGCATCCTGGACAACCAGGAGAAGCTGCGGAAATAACCCGGGAGGGAACGGCATAACGACCGTCCTCCCACACGCTCCTCTCGCCGGCCCCTAACAGCGGGCGGCGGGAATAACCGGTGGCCGCCGTCATGTGACGGCGGCCATCGCGTTCGGTCGGGACGATCGGCTCCCGATGCGGGTTCTCCGGCCGTTGACAGGGCCTCGAAATTTCACATCTCCTTTGATTGGGTCTGGAGATCGGGCCCTGTACCTCCCCGTGAGTAAGGCTCCGACCTGGTCTCCCATCCCGCGCGCCACGGGAGCGATGCGAGATGGTCCATGGTCAAAGCCCAAATCGAAGGCCATTGTAAAAAGCTCGTCCAGCGGTCATCGTGACGGCACCGAGAACGCTCATGGACCTCCCTTGCGGAACCCCCGCGGCGTGCCCCCTGCGCGCAGATCCGAATGGCAGGTACCCGTCAATGGCCAGACCCAGCAGAATGCTCTCCCTCATCGCCGCGGCGTCGGCGTTCGCCGTGGCCGCGGCCCTTTCCGGCACGGCCGGCGCGGCCGAGCCGAGCCCCTCCGAGGGCTCCCAGCGGTACGTGGTCACCGGGCCGAAGACCGCCGCGCAGCGCAGTCAGGTCGCGAGCACCGGGGCGGCGATCGACGCCGTCCGGGGCGGCGCCGTGGAGGTCAGCGCGATCCCGTCCGAGGTGAGGGCGATCAAGCGCTTCGGCTTCACCGTGCGCCGGGCCCCGGCCGAGCCGGCGCCCGGCCCGAGCGCGTCGGCGGCGTCCTACCACACGTTCGCCGAGATGCAGCAGGAGGTGGACTCGGTCACCGCCGCCTACCCGCAGATCACGCGGAAGTTCGTCGTGGGCAAGTCCTACGAGGGCCGCGACATCATCGGCATCAAGATCAGCGACAACGTGGGGACGGACGAGAACGAGCCCGAGGTGCTCGTCATCGCGAACATCCACGCGCGGGAGCGGCTGACCGCCGAGCAGGCGCTCGACTACCTCGGGCAGCTCACCAAGGGCTACGGGACCGACAGCACGGTCACGAACCTGGTGAACAACCGGGAGATCTACCTGATGCCGATGGTCAACCCGGACGGCCAGGTCTACGACATGACGAGCGACACCCAGCCGGGACGGTCGTGGCGCAAGAACCGCCAGCCGAACCCGACCTCGACCGGGACCGACCTGAACCGCAACTTCGCCTACAAGTGGGGTTGCTGCAACGGCTCGTCCACGAGCGGAGCCAGCGAGACCTACCGGGGCACCGGGCCCGAGTCGGCGACCGAGACGAAGGTCATCGCCAACTTCGTCCGGAGCCGGAAGGTGAACGGCAAGCAGCAGCTCAAGATGTTCCTGGACATCCACTCGTACTCGGAACTGGTGCTGTGGCCGTTCGGCTTCACCTACAACGACACCGTCCCGGGCGCCCTGGACGCCGATCAGGAGGCCGCCCACCGCAAGATCGGGCAGGAGATGGCGGCCATCAACGGGTTCCGGCCCGAGCAGTCGAGCGACCTGTACATCACCGACGGGACGACCGACGACTGGACGTGGGGCGACCAGCGCATCTTCTCCTACACGTTCGAGCTGGGCGGTAACAGCTTCTACCCGCCGCCGTCGGCCATCGAACGCGAGATCGCGCGGAGCCGGGGCGCGCTGCTGAAGCTGACCGACTACGCCGACTGCCCGTACCGGGCGATCGGCAAGCAGGACCAGTACTGCGCGGCCTAACGGGACGCCACCGCGTGGTCTGACGGCCCCTGGACACCCAGTCCAGGGGCCGGTTCCCGTCCTCGGGGGAGGATCAGGACCCGTCCGGCGGCCCTGGGGGCGCGGACGGCCCTGCCGGGTACGGGCCACGGGGATACGGGACCGGGCGCGGGCCCGGAGCGCCCGCCTGGGGATTAGGGAACATGCCCTGGTAGGGGCCGGCCCCATAGTTCTGGGGCGGAAGGAAACGCGGCTGGCCGGGGCCAGGGGTGCTGAACGGCGGCGGAGCCGGAGGGCCCTGCCGCACGGGATGGCCGAGGGGAGCGCCGGCCATGACGGGGACGGGACCCGGTTGCGGCTCGGCAGGCCGTCCGGCGCGGCGCAGGCGGGCGGCGCGGCGCTGGGCCAGGCGCCACTCCTCGCGGTGCCGCCGCTCGGCGAGGACGGCCGACAGGAGGATCTCGGGGCGCACGCCCGGAGGAGGCGGCGGGCTGACCGCGGCCACCACCTGGTCGGTGATGCGCTGGCCCAGGGAGTCGCGCACCTCCGGCAGCAGCTCCCAGAACCGCGACAGGTACTGCCGCGCGGTCATCGCCAGTTCGTCGGACAGCATCGACAGCTCCAGCGTCCTGGCCCACCCGGCCAGGTGCGGCGGCATCACCGCGACGGGGCCGAACACGGACGTCGGCACCCGCTCCTGGATGACGATCGTTCCGGCGAACAGGTCGCCGAGCCGCTTCCCGCGCCCGCTGCAGAACGACGCGACGAGGGCGGGGGCGCTGAAGAACGTCCAGAACTCGATGAACCCGGCCAGCGCGCGCACCAGCGCCTGCCGGAAGCGGATGGGCCCGCCGTCGTCGCCGACGACGCGCAGCCCCACCGCCATCTTCCCCAGGGTGCGCCCGCGCGACAGCGTCTCGAAGGCGCACGGGTAGCCGACGATGACGGCGACCATCGCGAGCACCGACAGGCCCGCCGCCCACGCCTCGTCCGCCACGAGGGTCGTCATCGCCGTCACGTACAGGGCGATGTTGAGGATCACCACCTGTAGGAGCAGGTCCAGGAGCAGGGCGCAGCCGCGGCTGGCCAGCCGCGCGACCCGGATGTCGAGCGCGACGGCCTCGCCGGTGACGAGTTCGGCCATGTCCTGTTCCTCCAATGCCGGGGCGCGTCCATTTTGCCGGTCCGGCGGGCCCACACGTTAGTCTCACCCGGGTGGACGTCGACGCCTACGTGGCCGCGCACAACGCCGACTGGCAGCGCCTGGAGCGGCTGGTCAACCGCGGGCGCAAGCTGACCGGCACGGAGATCGACGAACTGGTCGAGCTGTACCAGCGGACGGCCACCCACCTGTCGGTGGTGCGCTCCAGCTCACCCGACCCGCAGCTCGTAGGGCGCCTGTCGTCGCTGGTCGCGCGCGCGAGGGCGGCCGTGGCCGGGGCCCAGGCGCCGCTGTGGCGGGACGTCACCCGGTTCGCGACGGTGTCGTTCCCCGCGGCCGCCTACCGCATGCGGTGGTGGTGGCTGGGGAGCGCGGTCCTCGGCAACCTGCTCGCGCTCGCGCTCGCCATCTGGATCGTCCACAGCCCGGACGTGCAGGCGAGCATCGGGACGCCTGACGAGATCCGCGAACTGGTCGACCACGACTTCGCCAACTACTACACCGAGCACTCGGCGGCGTCGTTCGCGTTCCACGTGTGGCTGAACAACGCGTGGGTGTCGGCGGTGGCGCTCATCTTCGGGATCCTGCTCGGAATCCCCACGGTCTGGGTGCTGCTGCAGAACCAGATCAACCTGGGGGTGACCGGCGGCCTGATGGTCGCCTCCGGCAAGGGCACCGTCTTCTTCGGCCTGATCCTGCCGCACGGCCTGCTGGAGCTCACCGCCGTGTACCTCGCCTGCGCGGGCGGGCTGAAGATGGGCTGGACGGTCATCGATCCGGGGCGCCGCAAGCGCGGCCAGGCGCTCGCCGAAGAGGGGCGCTCGGCCGTCAGCGTCGCGATCGGGCTGGTGGCCGTGCTGCTGGTGTCGGGCCTCATCGAGGGGTTCGTGACCGGCTGGGTGCACACCACCTGGCTGCGGATCGGCATCGGCGTGGTCGCCGAGGCCGCCTTCCTCGGCTACATCGTCGTGCTCGGCCGCCGCGCCACCCGCCGCGGCGAGACGGGCGACGCCGAGCTCCGGCCGGATCTGGCTCCCGTCGCGGGCTGAGTCCGCCGCCCCGCCGCCCAGCGCCGCCCGCGGCGCCGAGCGGCGCCTCAGCGGGCTCGGCGGGTCTCGGCCGTCCCGGGCCGCTCTCACGTCACGCGAGGCGTTCAGCGTCCGGCTGAGCGCCTCGTGGCGCGCCCTCGCCCGGCCGGCCCGCCCCCGGATCCCCTTCAGAGACGGCCGGCGGCCTTGAGGGCCAGGTAGGCGTCCGCGAGCGCCGGGGCGATTTCCCCGGGCGGCGCGTCCACGACCTCGACGCCGTGCGTGCGCAGCTCGGCGGTGAGGCGGCGGCGCTCGGCGCGGGCCCGCTCGGCCGAGGCCGCGTCGTACACCGACGCGAGGTCGCCCCGCCCGGCCGCCATCTCGCCGACCCGCGGGTCCGCCACCGCGGCGATCATCACGAGGTGGCGGGCGGTGAGCCGGGGCAGCAGCGGCAGCAGCCCCTCCTCGATGGCGGCCGTGTTGAGCTCGGTCAGCAGGACGACCAGGCAGCGCTGCCGGACCCGCGCCATCAGCGTCGACACCATCCCGGCGGCGTCGCACTCCAGCAGCTCGGGGTCCAGCGGCGCCATGGCGTGCACCATCGCCGGCAGCAGGTCGGTACGGGACGCGCCCTCGACGCGGGCGCGGACACGGCGGTCGTAGGCGAGCAGGTCGACCCGGTCCCCGGCGCGGGACGCGAGGGCCCCGAGCAGGAGCGCCGCGTCCATGGAGCAGTCGAGGCGGGGGATGTCGCCCACGCGTCCCGCGGACGTGCGGCCCGTGTCGAGCACGAGGTAGATGCGCCGGTCGCGTTCGGGTCGCCAGGTCCGGACGACGACGTCCGCGCGGCGCGCGGTGGCCCGCCAGTCGATGGAGCGGACGTCGTCGCCGTCCACGTACTCGCGCAACGAGTCGAACTCGGTGCCCTGCCCCCGGATCAGCGCTACGTGCTGCCCGGTCAGCTCGCGCAGGCGGGCCAGCTTCGCCGGCAGGTGACGGCGCGACGGGAACGCCGGCAGCGCGCGGACCGTCCAGGGCGCGGGACGGGAGAGCTGCCGCGCGGCCAGCCCGAGCGGTCCCACGGACCGCACCACGACGGTGATCGCGTTCCGGTCGCCGCGCCGGGTCGGGGTCAGCGTCATCTCCACCCGGCGGCGCTCGCCCGAAGGGACGTCCACCGTCACCGTGCGCGGCGCGGCACCGGCGCTCGGGGGCCAGACGTCGCGTAGGCGGGCCTTGAGCCGGCGCCTGCCGAGGTTCTCCACGACCAGCGCCACCCGGGCCGTCTCACCGAGCCGGACACTGGTGTCCCCGGTCCGGTGCAGGCGCAGCGCGCGCACGTTCCCGGCCAGGGCGAGGTCGGCGGCGACGCCGAGGAGAAGGACCCCCCACAGCGCGAGCAGCGTCCACCAGCTCGGCAGGAACAGCGGCGTCACCGCGCCGAGCAGCGCCAGGAGCCCGAGGCGTCCGGTCAGCGCCATCAGCGCGGGGCGGGGACGTGGGCGAGGATGCCCTCCAGCACGCCGTCGGCGGTCGCGCCCTCCAGCTCCGCCTCGGGCCGCAGCTGCACCCGGTGACGGAGCGTGGGACGGGCCAGCGCCTTCACGTCGTCCGGCGTGACGTAGTCGCGGCCGGACAGCCAGGCCCAGGCCCGCGAGGTCGCCAGCAGGGCCGTCGCGCCGCGGGGGGACACGCCGAGCTGGAGCGAGGGGGACTGGCGGGTGGCGCGGCACAGGTCCACGACGTACGCGGCGACCTTGGGGTCCAGGTGGACGGCCCGGACGGCGGCGCGTCCCGCGGCCAGCTCGGCGGCGCCCGCGACGGGACGCACCTCCGACAGGTCGCGCGGGTCGAAACCGGCCGCGTGCCGCTGCAGCATGGCGATCTCTTCGTCGCGGGTGGGCACGGGCACGGTCAGCTTCACCAGGAACCGGTCGAGCTGGGCCTCGGGCAAGGGGTAGGTGCCCTCGTACTCGATGGGGTTCTGCGTCGCGCACACCACGAACGGGTCGGGCAGGGGACGGGGCAGCCCCTCCACGGAGACCTGTCGCTCCTCCATGGCCTCCAGAAGGGACGCCTGGGTCTTCGGCGGGGTGCGGTTGATCTCGTCGGCGAGCAGGAGGTTGGTGAAGACGGGCCCTTCGCGGAAGTCGAACTCCGCGGTCCTGTTGTCGTACACCAGCGAACCGGTCACGTCACCGGGCATCAGGTCGGGGGTGAACTGGACGCGCTTGAAGTCCAGGTCGAGCGCCCGCGACAGCGTCTTGATGAGCAGCGTCTTCGCGGTCCCCGGGACGCCTTCGAGCAGCACGTGGCCGCGGCAGAGAAGCGCGATGACGAGCCCGGTCACCACCGAGTCCTGCCCCACGACGGTCTTGGCCACCTCGCCGCGCAGCGCGGTCAGGGCCTTCCTGGCGATCTCGGCCTGCTGCCGGACCTCCTCAGGGATCCGCCCCGCCTCCGGTGGGGTGTCCTGGGGCAGGCCGGACGGCGCGTCCGGTGCGCCGGCGGGGGGGCCAACAGGGTGGTTCACGACTCGCGTACCTGCCTTTCCAGGGCGTCGAGGACGTCGGTGAGGGCGATGAGGCCCGCGTCGTCCGCGGGTTCAGGACCGTACAGGGCGGCGCCTACCGCCGCCTCTTCGTCATCAGTGCGCAGGGTGACGGCGGCGACGATCTCATGCATGGCCGCCGGGTCCTGCGCGCTCGCCCGCGGCAGGCCCAGCAGGGGGACGATGCGTTCGCGCGCCCCCGCGCGCAGGGCGTCGGCGGCCCGGTCCCGGGCGCGGGCCGCGCGGTACAGGCGGGCCCGGCCCTCCACCGTCTCGGCGGACCGCACGACGACCGGCAGCGCCTCGGCCACGACCGGGCCCAGCCTGCGGCCCCGCCACAGCGCCACCAGCAGGACGGCGACCACCAGTTCGAAGAAGAACAGCCACACCCCGAACGGGACCATGTCGAAGATCGTCCTGTCGCCGTGCTCCGTGCCGGCGGCGGGCTTGTCGGGGATCAGCCACACGACGGAGGAGCGGGCTCCGGCGAGGTTCATGGCGAGGGAGGCGTTGCCCTCCTCCGCGAGATGCTCGTTGGTGAGGAAGGCGGCCGTGCCCAGGATCGTGACGGTCCGGCCGGCCGACCGGGTCTGCACCAGGCGCGGCCACTCGCCCGCCCGGTAGCACGCGGTGGCGTTCGCCGGGGCCTCGAAGGTCTGCGCCTCCCCGAAGGTGACGCGTCCCGCGACCGTCGCGGCCTGGAGGCCGCACCCGGGTTCCGCCGTCCTGTCGAAGCTCGGGCCCGCGTTCCGCACCTCGGGGGCCAGCGCGTCCAGCGCGTCCCGTCCGGGACGGACGAGCAGGAGGTCGCCCTGGGCTTCGCGCAGCCGGTCGAGGTCGTCGGAGGTGAGCCTCTCGGAGCGGGTCACCACCAAGACGGTGCCGGGAAGGGCCGCCGCTGTGGCCTGCCCCGCGTTCCGGGCGACGGTGATCGGGGTCCCACGCTGCTTGAGGATTTCGGCGAGGGCGCGTGCGCCGTCCTTCTTCGGGGAGGTGGGGTCGAGTTCCTCTGGCGAGCCCGAGGGGCGGAGCGCCGCCAACCCCACGGCGATGACCACCATGAGCAGGAGCGCGCCCACGACACCGCGTGCAGACCGCCAGCGTCGCCCGGCGACCTGCCTGGCCGACGGCTCCGCCTTCCCCTCCCCGCCGGCTCCAGCGCCCGCACCGGCGCTCTGGGCCGGGGCCCGGGTCACCATCGTGGGCCCCCGTCCTCCTCGGCCCCGGCCGCCGCGCCCACGCCGGCCGGGGTCAGGCCGTCGGGCTCCAGCGGTTTCGGCCTGGCCGCCTGCATCCGCTCATCCAGATCCTTGACCTGGGCGTATCCCTCGGACGTGCCGGGCCGGTCGCCGTACCAGACGTCGTCGAAGACGCGCACGCCCACGCTCAGCGCGGCCGCCAGCGCGGGCACCGCCACCGAGGCCTCCGCCGCCAGCTCGTCGGCGGTGCGACCCGGCCGCGGCGCGAGGACGGCGCGCTCCTCCAGGTCGCGGGCGACGGCGCGCAGCCGTTCCCGGATCGCCTCGGCCCACTGCCCGGCCGCGGCGAGCCGCTCGGCGGCCTCCCGGTGGTCGAGCGCGGTGGAGGGCTCCTCGCCCAGCAGCGCCTCCGTGCGCGAGCGCGGGTTCCCGCGGCCCCACATGAGCCATACGACCACGGCCACCGCCACGATCGCGACGACGGCGATGACGAGCAGCGATACCCAGCCGCCGTCGTTGCCGTGCGCGTTCGGCTGGGCCGCCTTGTCGAAGAGATCGCGGAGCCAGTCGGAGAAGCGGTCCCAGGCGCGCTCCAGCCAGGACGGCTTGTCGCGCTGGTAGACCTGCTTGTCCAGCTCCCGCCGGGCCATGTCGCGCGCCTCGTCGCGACCGACCGGGTCCAGCATGAGGGCCACGCCGCTCACCGCGCTCCTCACCGGCCCACCCCGTTCCCCGGCCGTGCGGTCACCGGACCCGGCCGCCAGAGTTCGATGAAGCCCGTCCCCGCCGCGCCGGGCCCCGCCTCTCCCAGCGCGGACACGGCCGCCGCGGACCGTCCCCGGGTGCGCAGGTCGAGATCGAGCCCCTCGCGGCGCATCCGCCGGTCCATGTACAGCAGGGCGATCACGCCCGCGTCGAACGGCAGCACCACGGACCAGCTCACGATGCGCCCGATCGTGTCCAGAGCCAGGGCGGCCACGGCCGCACCGCCGTCCGGGTGGGCGCCGAAGAACAGGAACTGCACGACCAGGAACGGGATGCGCAGGGCGAAGAACCCCATGAACACCGTCACCAGGAGGGCCAGCAGGAGCGTTCCGCAGGTGCGCAGCCAGCGCCCCCGGGAGAGCGTCCGGGCTCGGCGCAGCGCACCGAAGACGGTCTGCCTCTCCAAGACGACGGCGGGCACCGCCTGGACCAGGAGGATGTACAGCCACACCATCAGCGCGACGCCGATGGGAAAGCCCAGGATCGCCGTCATCACTTCTAGCGCGGGATGGGCGTCCGCGGCCACGAGCAAGAAGAACGGGACGGTGGGCAGGAGCAGCGCGATCAGCGACGTCCCCATGACCACGGCCGCGGTGGCGGCGAGACGGCCCAGCCTGGGGCGCGCGTCCCGCCACGCCTGGCCGGGCGGGATCGGAAGTCCCATCAGCTCGCGCCCGAGAATAGGGGCGATCAACCCCGACATGAGCAGGATCCCGTACGCCGACAGCACGAGCCCGATGACGGCGAGCGTGGCCTGAGCCCCGAGGGACTTCATCACCATGCCGGGTGTGACCTCGTCCCGGGCGTCGTCTCCGATGAAGAAGTAGGCCACGATCGAACTCGTCACCTGCAGGACGGTGCTGACGGTGAACGCCAGGCCCAGCGTCGTGCGCGGGCGGCGGCGGACGCCGGCGATGGCGCCGTCCAGCATCTCCGAGATGGACATGGGGCGGAACGGGACGTCGCTGTCCACGTCGTCGTCCCAGCCGTCCGGTCCCGGCATCTCGGCTCCCTGCGATGTCTGGCGGGGGTCTCCGGCGCGTTCGCCCCGGCCGGGCACCTCCGCGTCCGGGTCCGTTCCCAGGTGCGGCGGGCCGTCCCCTGGCGGCCACCGGTCAGGTCATCCTGTCACGGGTGGGCCGCCGCGAACGCCGTCACCGCCCCGGTCGGACGAAGACCACCGAACCCGGTCAACCTGGCGTAGGTCTCGGGAGTCCCCATTGACAGCCCGGCCGGTCGAATCCGGCCGTTTGTATAAGGACCGCATAAGGCGACGGCATGCGCGGATGCGTGCCCGAGGCCGCCGGCCCGACGCCAGGAGGAGTCATGTACGAGGCAAACGCGGGTAACCTTGCACGCCAAGGCATATCTCTCCCTGGCGAGGTGGGGCAGGAGCGACTCACCCCACTCCACCGAACCCCTACTTTGTGACGATGAGGGCCATGAGAGGACGAGTACTGGTCGTCGACGACGATCTCGCTCTCGCCGAGATGCTCGGCATCGTGCTGAGGGGCGAGGGTTTCGAGCCCTCGTTCGTGCACGACGGCGACAAGGCGCTCGAGGCGTTCCGGGAGACCCGGCCGGACCTCGTGCTGCTCGACCTGATGCTGCCGGGGGCCGACGGGATCGACGTGTGCCGGCAGATCCGCGCCGAGTCGGGCGTCCCGATCGTCATGCTCACGGCCAAGAGCGACACGGTGGACGTGGTCCTCGGCCTGGAGTCGGGTGCCGACGACTACATCGTCAAGCCCTTCAAGCCGAAGGAACTCGTCGCACGGGTGCGCGCGCGCCTGCGCCGTACGGACGAACCGGCCCCCGAGACCCTGCAGATAGGGGACATCACCATCGATGTCGCCGGGCACTCGGTCAAGCGCGGCGACAAGCACATCCCGCTCACCCCGCTGGAGTTCGACCTCCTGGTCGCGCTGGCCCGCAAGCCGCGCCAGGTGTTCACCCGCGAGGTGCTGCTGGAACAGGTCTGGGGCTACCGCCACGCCGCCGACACGCGGCTCGTGAACGTCCACGTGCAGCGGCTCCGCGCCAAGATCGAGAAGGATCCGGAGCGGCCGGAGATCGTCGTCACCGTGCGCGGCGTCGGCTACAAGGCCGGTCCCGCCTGACCGGGCGCCCGGAGCCCCTCGTGACCCCCGGAACGGCCCGCCGATGACCCTCTCGCCGACCACACCGCCCCCGCCCTCGCCTCCGTCGCCACCCGGGCCGGTGGCGACGGGAGGGCCGGTGACGCTGCCGTGAACCTGCACATGGATCGGGCCAAGCGCCTCGTCCGGCGCGGGCTCGGCGCCGTCCGGCGGGTCGTGCGCGGGGTCGCGCGCCGCGGCTACAAGCGCTGGCGGCGTTCCATCCAGGTCCGCATCGTCACCTCCACGCTCTGCATCTCGGCGATCGTGGTGGCGATCCTGGGGGCGTTCCTCATGCAGCAGGTGTCGTCCGCCCTCATGGACGGCAAGGTCAAGGCGGCCCGGCTCCAGCTGGACGACGGGCTCGCCCAGGTACAGCGCGACCTGGGGAACACCACCACCGAGGACGGGGACCGGCTGAGCGCGACCGCCGACCGGCTGAAGTCGCGCAGCGGCCCCTCCGGCCTGTACGAGGTCTACATCCGCGACACTTCCGAGAAGTACTTCGGCGGGTACGCCACCAACGAGCTCCGCCAGGAAAGCGTCCCGCGGCGGCTGCGGGAGGAACTCCAGCACGCACCGACCGGTTCACGGGCCTACACCTACGGCAGGCTCACCTACGTCGACGGCGGCGCGCCCGAACGCGGCCTCATCGTGGGCGGCAGGACCGGTCAGTTCGAGCTGTACTACCTGTTCCCGCTGGACGAGGAGCAGCGGACCCTGACCAACGTGGGCCGCTCCATGGCCGGCGTGGGAATCGTCCTGGTACTTCTTCTGGCCGCGATCGCCTCACTGGTCACCCGGCAGGTCGTCATCCCGGTCAGGCTGGCCGCCCAAGGAGCGCAACGGCTCGCCGCGGGGCGGCTGGAGGAACGGATGCGCGTCAGGGGAGAGGACGACCTGGCCCGCCTCGCCCGCTCCTTCAACGACATGGCCGCCAACCTCCAGGAGAAGATCGGCGAGCTCGAGGACCTCTCCCAGGTGCAGCGCCAGTTCGTGTCGGACGTCTCCCACGAGCTCCGCACGCCGCTGACCACCATCAGGATCGCCGCCGACATGCTCTACGAGCATCGCGACACCTTCGGCGACCCGGCCGTCGGACGGTCCGCGGAGCTGCTGCAGAGCCAGCTCGAACGGTTCGAGTCCCTCCTGGCCGACCTGCTGGAGATCAGCCGTCACGACGCGGGCGCCGCGACCCTGGACGCCGAGTCGCTCGACATGCGCGACCTCGTCCTGCGCAGCGTGGGCGACATCCAGGGCCTCGCCGAACGCAAGGGCAGCAAGGTCGTCCTGCAACTTCCGGGGGAGCCGTGCATGGCCGAGGTCGACCGCCGCAGGGTCGAGCGCATCATGCGCAACCTGCTCGTCAACGCCGTCGAGCACGGGGAGGGCGAGGACATCGTGGTCTCCGTCGGCGCCGACCGTGACGCGGTGGCGGTCGCTGTCCGCGACCACGGTGTCGGGCTGAAGGCAGGGGAGGGGCAGATGGTCTTCGACCGCTTCTGGCGCGCCGACCCCGCGCGCGCCCGCACCACGGGAGGCACCGGCCTGGGCCTGTCGATCTCCCGGGAGGACGCGCAGCTGCACGGCGGCTGGCTCCAGGCATGGGGCGAACCCGGCGCCGGCTCCCAGTTCCGCTTGTCCCTGCCCCGCGTCGCCGGGGCCGAGCTCCGGGGGTCACCGCTCCCGCTCGTCCCACCAGGAGCGGGTGACGCACGGCCCCTCTTCGCGGAGCTGGAGGCAGGAGAGTGACCAGGACGCTGAACAGGACGCGTAACAGGTCGCGGGCGGCCCACCCGACGCCCCCGCGCGCGCCCCGCGCGCGACATGCCCGCCGCGTCCGGCCCGCGCTGGCGGCCGCCGCCGCGCTCACCCTCTGCGCCGCCGGCTGCGCGAACGTGCCCAGCGGCGGCCAGGTGATCACCGGGCGGCCCGCCGAGCGGGCCGAGCGGGTCGACGACCCCTACGTCCGGCTCATTCCCGTCCCGCCGCGCCCCAGCTGGGGTCCCGAGGAGATCGTCTCCGGTTTCCTGGCCGCCTCCGCGAGCTTCGACGACGACCACAAGGTCGCCAAGCAGTATCTCGACGTCCAGAACTCCTGGAAGCCCGGGATGCGCCCCTACGTCACCGTCCTGCAGAACCGCATCCTCGATCCGCACGTGGTCAAGTCGTCCGGAGGCGAGGCCACCGTGCGCGTGACCGGGACCCAGCTCGGCACGATCAGCACCGACGGCCAGTACACGGCCGCGCCCAAGGACCTGGAGGCGACCTTCCAGCTCGCGCGGACCCCGCAGGGGACGTGGCGCATCACCAACCTGCCCGGCGAGGAGAAGTCGGGGCTGCTGCTCACCAAGGACGACGTGCAACGTGCCATGCACACCGTCAACCTGTACTTCTTCGCGCCCGACCAGCGCACCCTCGTCCCCAACGGGATCTTCCTGCCGGTGGTGAACCGCGAGACCCTGTCCGCCCGGCTCGTCCGGGCGCTCCTGGCCGGGCCGACGTCCTGGCTGCACGGCGCCGTCGAGAGCGCCTTCCCGGAGGGCACGGGCCTGCGCGGCGTCTCCATCGACAAGGACGTCGCCGTCGTCGACCTCACCAGGCAGGCCCGGGGCGGCAGCGTCGAGCGCATGTCCGCGCAGCTCGCCTGGACCCTGCGCCAGATGTCGGAGATCAAGCAGTTCCGGCTGCGGATCGACGGGGAGACCACCGCCCCGGCCGGCATGGACGCGACGCAGCCGGTCGGCGGATGGGCGGGCAACTCGCCCGACGGGCAGAACCCCTCGCAGCTGGCGAACCAGAACGCCTACGTCGCCGGCCCGTCCCGCTTCCTCGGCACCCTCGCGGGAGACCACGCCCAGCCCGTCGTGACGGGCGCCGCGGGACGCCTCTCCCACCCGGTCGTCGCCCCCGACTACCGTGAGCTCGCCGGGCTGAACGACAAGGGCGACCAGGTCTTCACGGCCGCCCCCGTCACCGGCGCCCCCGGCGTCCGGCCGCTGCTGACCGCGCACCGCGGCGCCCGCTTCACGGCCCCCTCCTGGAGCCGGGACGGCACCCTGTGGACCGTGGAGAGCAAGGCCGACGAGTCCTGGCTCTGGGTGCGCCCGCGCGGGGAACGGCCCGTCCTCGCCGCCCACTGGGGACTCGGCGGACGTCAGGTCCTCGCCTTCCGCGTCGCCCGCGACAGCGTCCGCGCGGCCGTCATCGTCAAGCTCGACAACCGCCCTCAGGTCCAGATCGGCCGTATCGCCCACGCCCAGGACGGCTCCCTGGACGTCGGCTCCTTCCTGCCGGTCAGCTCCGAGATGGAGGACGCGATAGACCTGGCCTGGCGCGACTACCAGACCTTCGCGATCCTCGGCCGAGCCAAGCACGACTCCCGCTCGCTGCCCTACCTCATGCCGGTCAGCGGCGCCCCCATCAGCTCCCTGGGCGTCGGTGCCCTCGGCGAGCCCCGCACGATCGCCGCGGCGCCCGGCGCGCCCGTCCTCATCGGTACCCGCAGCGCCGAGAAGGACAGCGTCTGCCGCCAGCGCACCGCCGACAAGTCCTACAGCGAGTGGATCTGCCCGACCGCGGCGAAGGACCCGAGCTACCCCGGCTGAGCCGGCCCCGCGCCGCGTCGTCCACAGGGCGGACCGGCCCGCGGGCCGAGTTATCCACAGTTCGAGGAAAGGATGCCGGCGGCCGGGCGCGGCGGGCATCGTCATGGCCATGAGCCTCTTCGACGATCTGATCGAGCTGATCCTTCCCACCCGCTGCGCCGGCTGCGGCCGCGAGCACACCCCGCTGTGCGTCGCCTGCGCCGGGCCGCTCCAGGCGTCCGCGCGCCTCCTCCCGGCTTCCGGGCGGACGCCGCACACTCTGACGCCGCACACCCGGACGCCTCGCACCTGGACGGTCGCGACCTACGAGGGCCCCGTCCGCACGCTCCTGGCCGCCTACAAGGAACGCGGCCGCACATCCTTAGTGGTCCCACTGGGTGAAGCGCTCGCCAGAGCCGTCCAGGCGTCTCTTGAGGGATCTTCCGCCCCAAGCCCCGCCACCCTTACCCAACCCAGCGTCGACACCTCGCCCACGCTCCCCGAAGCCGTCCCAGGCGCATCCCCAGGCGGCATGCCTCCCCCGCTCACCGACGCTCTCCCGACGGCATCGCCCGGCCCGTCCTCAGGTGGCCCGCACGGTCCTCCCGGCCCACAACCTCAGATCCGCAGAGTCTCCCCGGCCGTATCGCGACAAACCGTCCCGGCCACCTCGTCCGGTGCCGTCCCGGCCATCCGGACTGGGGCGCCTCTTGATCTTCCTCGCGGTGCTCCTACGGAGTCCGTCTCCGGCGTGAGCAGTGATCGTGCGTCCGGTGAACTGCCCGTTGCACGGTCCAAGCCCCCTCGCCCGTCCGCCTCCCCGGGGATCGCTTCGGAGGCTTCACCGGCCCTTTCCGAGACCCGGGCCGAAGGCGTGCCCCAAGCCCTGGGCGGTGGGCATGCTGATGGCTCGCCGGGGGCCGGCGAGAAGGGCTCCGGCTTGCCGCCCCGGCTGCGCGCCCGCTCGGGCGGCTTCGGGGGAGGCCGGCCACCCGTGGCGGCGTCCAGACGGGGGCCACCGCGTGCTTTATCGGCCGAGCCCGGGGTGCTGGTGGTGGGTGTGCCCTCGGCCCGCAGAGCGACCCGCCGGCGGGGGCACGATCCTCTGAGGGGGATGATCGACGTCGCCGTCGAGATCCTGCGGGCGGACGGCATCGACGTGTCGGCGGTGACCGGGCTGCGCCAGCGCAGGCGGGTGGCCGACCAGGCAGCGCTCACGATGGCGCAGCGGGCCGCCAACCTGGCCGGTGCCCTTGAGGCCGTCCCGGAGCGGGTCCGGGACCGGAGGGTCGTCCTGGCCGACGACGTGATCACCACCGGCGCGTCGCTGGCCGAGGCGGCGCGGGCGCTGCGCTCGGCCGGCGCCGAGGTGGTCGCCGCCGCCACCGTCGCGGCGACGCCCCTGCGCCGATCGCGTTGATCTCTTTCGCGCTCCCTCGCCGGAGCGGCGATCAATGACCATACGTAGCCACGGCGACGGCGGACCCGGTCGACCGCGGTGGAGAAATGGGGTGATGTGAGTCACATGGGGATCGCGGTGCGTCATGGGCATGCAGAGCGTCCCTAAACTCACCGGCCGGTCAGGTCGATCTGACCTGGGCGTCGGGAGTGCCGGGCGGGCGCCGAAACCGCCTCCGGGAGGGGCGCCCGGTGGAATGTGATGAGCGTCGCCCGGCGCCCGTGCGGCCCTGCCCAGGCCACCGGCGATGACGGTCCGTGAGTTTTTCCTTGGTTCACCCCCCTGACATTCGTGGCGTAAGGGGTTAGCGTTCCTGACATGGCACCCGCCCGGGTCCGTGGTTGCGTCGGATCGCAGTGCTCGTCAGGAGCACGGAAGGCGGTCCGGCTAGCCGATGCCAGGCGCAGGCGAAACGGCCCACGTAAGGCGACTTCTCGTCGACCGATCACGGTGCGCCTTAGAGGTAAGTCCTGCCCCGTCGAAGGATCCGACATCCTTCGAACCGGGAGAAGGGCAGTAGTGGCGAGAGCGCCGCGAGCCCCTCAGCAGGCGGATGTGGGGACGAAGACCAGGTCGGCCGGGCGGGTGCGACCCACCGAGCTGTGGTGGTCGGCCGGGGCGGACAGGAGCCCCGGACGGACGGCAATCGCAACCGGGAGAAGGGGGTCCCGCGTGGACATCATCGTGAGGGGCCGGCACACCGAGGTCAACGACAGGTTCCGCCAGCACGTCGACAACAAGCTGGCCAAGATCGAGCGGCTTAATCAGAAGGTCATCCGGGTGGACGTGGAGGTGTCCGAGGAACGTAACCCACGGCTGGCCGACCAGCGCGAACGAGTGGAGCTCACGATCCGCTCCCGCGGCCCGGTGATCCGGGCGGAGGCCGCGGCCGACGACCGGTACGGCGCCCTCGACCTGGCGCTCGGCAAGCTCGAGTCGCGGCTGCGCCGCGACGGCGAGCGGCGCAAGGCCCACGGTGGCAAGGCCCGCGCCAAGCCCGTCGTCACCGAGCCGCTCCTGGAACCGGAGCCGGCGCGCACGCCCCGGGAGACCCCCGCGGCGCCGGCCGGGGAGCGCCCCGGCACCGTCGAGCGGGAGACCCCCGCCGACGAGCACCTCGTCCCGATCCCCATGGAGGGCGACGGCCCCATCGTCGTCCGCGAGAAATTCCACGAGGCCGAGCCGATGGGCATCGAGCAGGCCCTTCTGGAGATGGAGCTCGTGGGACACGACTTCTACCTCTACCGCGACAAGGCCACGGGCCACCCCTCGGTGGTCTACCGGAGGCGAGGCTGGGACTACGGAGTCATCAGGCTCGTCGAAGAGTGATGCGCCACTCGCGTCACGTCACGGCCCCGAACGTGTAATGATCTAAACGGCGTACCAGCCGATCCGCGGACGCGGTGGTCCGGGCGACCGGGTACGTGCCGAGCCCCGCGCGGGCTCGTCCGGCCGGTCCCCGCGTCACCCGCCCACCGCTCCGCGGCGGCGTCCGCCCGGCCCGGACGTCCCGGGCCCGCGGCGACCCCGCCCCGGGAACCTCCCGAGGCTCAGATCAGTTCACCCGGAAGGACCTCTCCACCCAGGCCCCGACACACCGCACACCCGATCCGTACCGCCTGGCCGGTCCATCCGAGCGAACACGGGCCGGCGTCCACCCCGCCGAAGGCGAGCCGGCCCCGAACACCACCCCGGGGCCCGAGCGCCGCGAGGTCACGAACGCCGGTCCGCCCGTCGACTTCCTGAAGCAGCCCCGACTATCACCACCCTCGCACCCTCCGGGTCGCGCAAGGCTGGAAGCACCCCACGACAAGCACCATGAACCAGACCCCGGAACACCGTGCTCTGCCCGGGACGAAGCGGGCCGGGCGGCCCGAGCCTGGGTCGATCACGCTCTGGCCGCGGTTTCGGGTGCGCGATATCCGGTACCGCCCGGATACACAGACCACTCCGGTAAGTGAGAATCTCGACCCGCGACCGGTAGTGCCCCAGCCCCACCGGACCGCCACCAACGTGGACGCCCCATCGTCCGGCCCCACCCACGCGAACCCGACGACGCCCCACGAGGAGCCCACGCCGTCTCACACCGCCCCCGCGACGATCCCGGCGGCGGAGCCCCAAGAGCCACCCGACGAAGCCCCCGACCGCCGCCGGAAGCCCCACGACACCGCCGCGAACCAAGCCACCGGCTCCCACCCCCACCCGAGAGCGCACCCACGCCCCCGACGCTTCCCCACCCCCTCCAACAGCCCCCTGAGCCCGCCCCAGCCAAGCGAAGAGCACCCGAAGTGCTCGGGGGTGGCTGGCCGCCACGGGGACGCGCCAGTGCGCCGTGTCGGTCCCTGGCTCCACTCAGGTGCGGGAGCGCTGTTGTGCCCGTGGTGTTTTCCGACCTCCTCTAACGCCCCCCTGAGCCCGCCTCAGTCAAGCGAAGAGCACCTGAGGTGCTGCGAAGTGTCAGGCCGCCACGGGGACGCACCGGTGTGGCGTGTCGGTCCCTGGGGCCGTTCTGGAGCGGGAGTGCTTTCGCGGCCTCGGTGGTTCCCTGGCTGTTCGTGCACGGGACTGCCGTCGGTCAGATGGCTCGCTTGCGGCTGGGCCGGTCACGGCGTGCAGGTGGTGGCCGACGGGCGAGTGTCGGGCTCTGGAGGGTTCTGGCTTTGTGACGGTGGGGGCCCGGGTGCCGTGGCCTGGGGCCGTCTCTGTGCGGAAGTGATCTCGGGTGTGGGGAGTTCTCCTTCCAATGCCTGCTCTGGTCGTGGTGCGTGTGGGGCTGTGACGGGGCCTGAGGCGTCTCGCTGCCGTGAGGTCGTGGTCGAGCGAGGTGTTGGGAGCTCGGGGCGTTCGCGGGCTACCGGGCGGCGTGCCCGTGGGCCGGGCGGTCGTGGCGTGTGGGCGGGTTTGGGGCGTGGGGCTTTGGTGGGGGCCGGTGGCTCTGCCGGGGCTCGTTGTCGGGTGGGGCGGGTGTGGAGCGGGTTCGGGGCCGGGAGCCGTGTGCGTGCTGAGGCTTGGGCTTGGGCGACTTCGTTTGGCGGTGACGGTGGTGCGTGCGTGCGCGCGCCGCGTGGGCGGGCGAAGATGCATGGACAGGTTTGGACGGCGAGACCGGCGGTGGCGTCGGGCACGTTAGGGAAGCAGGAACCCGGGGACGTCCCCGGGCCGCAGGAACCCGGGCTGAAACCCGGGGCAGGACCCGGAGCGGTGCCGGGGCCCGGTGGGACGACCACCGGGGTTCCGCGGCGGTTCTGGGAGCACGGCACCCCGGTGAGGTCCGTGGGTGCGTGCGCCCGTGAGCATCCGGGGTCGTCCCCGGGACCGAACCCTCCGGTAGGACCAGATCACTGACAGTGAAGGGGGGAAGCGGCGTCTCCTCCACGCCGCGACTCAGGTGAGCGAGAAACCCGAGGCTCGCGGCGCCGCGGCCGTGCCCCGTCAGGGCGGGGCCGGTGCGGCTCCCGCCGGCCGGGAAGCGACGGGGCCGCCCGGCGCGGCGGATCCGATCCGCGTACTGATCGTCGACGACCACGCGCTGTTCCGCCGTGGCCTGGAGATGGTCCTGCAGGGCGAGGACGACATCGAGGTCATCGGTGAGGGCGGCGACGGGCACGAGGCCGTCGAGATGGCCGGCGACCTGCTGCCCGACGTCGTCCTGATGGACATCAGGATGCCGCGCCGCAGCGGCATCGAGGCGTGCACGGCCATCAAGGACGCGGCGCCCAGCGCCAAGATCGTCATGCTGACCATCAGCGACGAGGAGGAGGACCTCTTCGAGGCGATCAAGGCGGGGGCGAGCGGCTACCTGCTCAAGGAGATATCGATCGACGAGGTGCCGCAGGCCGTCCGCGCCGTGCACGGCGGCCAGTCGCTGATCAGCCCATCGATGGCGTCCAAGCTCATCACCGAGTTCGCCGCGCTCGCCAAGCGCAGCGAGGAGCGCACGCAGCAGGTCCCCGCGCCGCGCCTCACCGAGCGCGAGATGGAGGTCCTGAGGCTCGTCGCGCGCGGCCTCGGCAACCGGGAGATCGCCCGGGAGCTGTTCATCTCCGAGAACACGGTGAAGAACCACGTCCGCAACATCCTGGAGAAGCTGCAACTCCACTCGCGGATGGAGGCCGTCGTGTACGCCGTCCGCGAGAAACTCCTGGAGATCACCTGACTCGGCACCGGCAATCCCGCTTTGTCGGTGTTGTGTCGTAGCATTCCCGGCGTGACGGACGTAGAACTCAGCGCGGACGAGGCACGCCGACTGCAGCTGCGCGCCCAGGGATTCCTGGGCGCGCGGCCCAAGGGCGGGGTTCCGGCCATGCTGGAACGGCTGGGGGCCGTCCAGCTCGACACCATCTCGGTGCTGGCTCGCTCGCACGAGCTGGTGCCCTACGCGCGGCTCGGGCCCGTCGGGCGCGAGGCGATCGAGGGCGCCTACTGGGGCAACGGGACGTACGGGGCGTTCGAGTACTGGGCGCACGCCGCGTCGGTGCTGCCCATGGCCGACTGGCCTCTGTTCGCGTTCCGGCGCCGCGCGTACCGGCGCAAGGGGCTGCGCTGGCACGAGGTCCCCGACGGCGTGTCCGCCGAGATCCGGGCCCGGCTCGAATCGGACGGGCCGCTCACCACCAAGGACCTCGGTGGCGCCAAGGCCAGCGCCGAGTGGTGGGACTGGAGCGACCACAAGATCGGCATCGAGTGGCTGCTCGACGTCGGCGAGGTCGTCTGCGTGGAGCGCGTCGGCTGGCGCCGCGTGTACGACCTCGCGGAACGGGCCGTCCCGGCGGAACTGCTCGCCCAGGACCCGGACGACGACGCGTGCCTGACGGCGCTCGTCGCCCGCGCCGGGCGCGCCCTCGGCGTGGCCACGCGCGCCGATCTCGCCGACTACTACCGGCTCAAGAAGGACCAGGTCGACCGGGTGGTCGAGGCGACCGGGCTCGTGCCCGCGTCGGTGGCCGGATGGCCGGAGCGCGCGTGGGCCGATCCCGCCGCGCTGGAGACCCCGGCCCGCGGCCGGCACGCCACCACGCTGCTGTCCCCGTTCGACTCGCTGGTCTGGGACCGGGCCCGCGCCGCCCGAGTCTTCGGGTTCGAGCACCGGCTGGAGGCCTATGTGCCCAAGGCCAAGCGGGTCCACGGCTACTTCGCGATGCCGCTGCTCTCCGGCGGCCGTCTCATCGGGCGGGTCGACCCGGCGCGGGAGGGACGCACCCTCGTCGCCCGGCAGGTGTCGTTCGAGCCGCGGGCCGTCGTCGGCGCCGCGCGCGCCGGGGCGTCCGCGGCCGCGTTGGCGACCGCCCTGTGGCGTGCGGCCGGGTGGGTGGGGTGCACCGACGTCCGGGTCGAGCGGATCGTCCCGGACACGGTCGACCCGGCGGCGATCACCTCGGCGCTCAGGGCCACCGCCCCGTAGGCGCGGGGACCGTTCTCGGACACCGGGCGGACTGAAAAATGTCACGTTCCCATGCGGAAGGGCCTCCGGCCGGAGGCCCTTCTCGGGTGTCTTCTCGCATTTTGGCAAGGGGTGCCGCTATTTGAGCGGGGATCCGGGCAAGGGTTGCGGTACGGGGGACCCGCCGGGGGGCGTCAGCCGTGCGGAGTCTGCTGGGGATCGGTGGCGATGGGACGGTCCAATACCTCGCCCTGCCGTCCGCCGCGGCGCTTGTCGGTCCGCGAGCCGAACAGGGAGTAGTCGACGATCTCGGGGATGACGCGGGGGGCGTCCACGACGACGTCGGAGAACAGGTGGACGAGCCCGCTCAGGACCAGCCCGAGGACGATGACCGCGGCGCCGACCCAGAACAGGATCCAGGAGGGGCCGACGCAGAGCGCGACCCCGCCGATGACGAACCCGATGAAGATGACGGTGACGGCGACCCACGATCCGGGCCGCCCGGCGTGCGATCCGTGCTGCTCCACGGACTGCGACTTCTCGGACATCGAGCCTCCACTTCGACGGTGTGAGAGATCCTGTCCGGCGCCCCGGCCCTCAAACGGAACGCGCTGTGGATTGCGCTGCGGGGTGACCTAGACCATTCTGGGTCTCGCCTACGATGGGCATCGTACGTGTGGTGTGCGCGCCGCCAGGAGCGGTGACCCACGATCTGCAAGGAGCCTTCGAGAGTGCCGCCAGTCATCGACAAGATCCTTCGTGCGGGCGAAGGAAAAATTCTGCGCAAGCTCAAGAAGCTCGCGGATCAGGTCAACTCGATCGAGGAGGACTTCCTCGAGATGAGCGACGCCGAGTTGCGCGAGCTGACCGACAAGTACCGGGAGCGGCTCGCCGACGGCGAGACCCTGGACGAGTTGCTCCCCGAGGCCTTCGCCACCGCCCGCGAGGCGGCCAAACGCGTCCTGGGGCAGCGCCACTACGACGTCCAGATCATGGGCGGCGCCGCGCTGCACCTGGGGAACATCGCCGAGATGAAGACGGGTGAGGGCAAGACCCTGACCTGTGTGCTCCCGGCGTACCTGAACGCGCTGGCGGGCGACGGCGTCCACGTGGTCACGGTGAACGACTACCTGGCCAAGCGCGACGCCGAGTGGATGGGCCGCGTCCACCAGTTCCTCGGCCTCGAGGTCGGCGTCATCCTCCCGCAGATGACCCCCGACGAGCGCCGGGCGGCCTACAACGCCGACATCACCTACGGCACGAACAACGAGTTCGGGTTCGACTACCTGCGCGACAACATGGCCTGGAGCCTGGACGAGTGCGTCCAGCGCGGCCACAACTTCGCGATCGTGGACGAGGTCGACTCGATCCTCATCGACGAGGCCCGGACGCCGCTGATCATCTCGGGTCCGGCCGAGCAGAACTCCAAGTGGTACTCGGAGTTCGCCAAGATCGTCCCGCGGCTGAAGCGGGCGGAGCTGGTGAGCACCGCCGGGCAGGTCGACGAGTACGGTCCCGGCGACTACGAGGTGAACGAGAAGAAGCGCACGGTCGGCATCACCGAGGCGGGCGTGGAGAAGGTCGAGGACTGGCTCGGCATCGACAACCTCTACGACTCGGTCAACACGCCGCTGGTGAGCTTCCTCAACAACGCGCTGAAGGCCAAGGAGCTCTACAAGCGCGACAAGGACTACGTCGTCATGAACGGCGAGGTCCTGATCGTGGACGAGTTCACCGGCCGCATCCTGCACGGGCGCCGCTACAACGAGGGCATGCACCAGGCCATCGAGGCCAAGGAAGGTGTGTCGATCAAGGACGAGAACCAGACTCTCGCCACGATCACCCTGCAGAACTTCTTCCGCCTCTACGGCAAGCTGTCCGGGATGACCGGTACGGCCGACACCGAGGCCGCGGAGTTCAACAAGACCTACAAGATCGGCGTGGTGCCGATCCCGACGAACAAGCCGATGGTCCGCCAGGACGTGGCGGACGTGGTCTACAAGACCGAGCAGGCGAAGTTCGAGGCGGTCGTGGACGACATCGCCGAGCGGCACGAGAAGGGCCAGCCGGTCCTGGTCGGCACGACGTCGGTGGAGAAGTCCGAGCGGCTCAGCAAGATGCTGAAGCGGCGCGGGATCGTCCACCAGGTGCTGAACGCCAAGCACCACGAGCAGGAGTCGGCGATCGTCGCCGAGGCGGGCCGCAAGGGCGGGGTCACGGTCGCCACCAACATGGCGGGCCGCGGCACCGACATCATGCTCGGCGGCAACCCCGACTTCCGTGCCGACCTGGAGCTGCACCAGCGGGGGCTGTCGCCGCTGGAGACTCCGGAGGAGTACGAGGAGGCCTGGCCGGAGGCGCTGGAGAAGGCCAAGGAGGCCGTCAAGGGCGAGCACGAGGAGGTCGTCGAGGCCGGCGGGCTCTACGTCCTGGCGACCGAGCGGCACGAGTCGCGGCGCATCGACAACCAGCTGCGCGGCCGGTCCGGCCGGCAGGGCGACCCGGGCGAGTCGCGGTTCTACCTCTCGCTCGAGGACGACCTGATGCGGCTGTTCAACTCCGCCCGGGTCGAGGCGATCATGACCCGGCTCAACATCCCGGACGACGTGCCGATCGAGTCCAAGATCGTCTCCAACGCGATCAAGTCGGCGCAGAGCCAGGTCGAGCAGCAGAACTTCGAGATGCGCAAGAACGTCTTGAAGTACGACGAGGTCCTCAACCGGCAGCGCAAGGTCATCTACGCCGAGCGCCGCAAGGTGCTGGAGGGCGAGGACCTGCACGAGCAGGTCCGCCGGATGATCGACGAGGTCGTGCACGGCTACGTCGCGGGCGCCACCGGCGAGGGCTTCGCCGAGGAGTGGGACCTCGACAAGCTGTGGAAGGCGTTCAAGCAGCTCTACCCGATCGGGATCACGGTCGACGACCTGGTCGAGTCCGAGGCGGGCGGCGACATCTCCGGGCTGGACGCCGAGACGCTGGCGGCCAAGATCCGCGAGGACGCCCAGGAGTCCTACGACAAGCGCGAGGAGGAGCTCGGCTCGGAGGTCATGCGCGAGCTGGAGCGCCGCGTGGTGCTGTCGGTCCTCGACCGCAAGTGGCGCGAGCACCTCTACGAGATGGACTACCTCCAGGAGGGCATCGGCCTGCGGGCCATGGCGCAGCGCGACCCGCTGGTCGAGTACCAGCGCGAGGGCTACGACATGTTCAACGCGATGCTGGACGGCATCAAGGAGGAGTCGGTCGGCTACCTGTTCAACCTCGAGGTCGAGGTCGAGGAGCAGCCGGAGGCCCCCCAGGTCGGCGCCAAGCCGGTGTCCGTCGCCAAGTCGGCCACCGCCGTCGGCGAGGTCGAGGAGGCCGAGGCCGAGGAGGCCGAAGCCGAGGAGGAGGTGCCGGCCGACGAGGCCCCGGCCATCAAGGCGAAGGGCCTGGAGAAGCCGAAGCGCCCGAAGAAGCTGGAGTACTCCGCGCCGACCGTCGACGGTGAGGGCGGCGTCGAGCACCACAGCGAGGAGTCGGACGACCAGTACGCGGGCGTGAACCGCAACGATCCGTGCCCGTGCGGCTCGGGCAAGAAGTTCAAGCGCTGCCACGGGGACCCGCGCAACAAGTAGGCCCCGGTCGCGAGCGGCCTCCCGGTTCGTCCGGGGGGCCGCTCGCGCGTTTCACGGGGCGGTGCCCTCCCGAGCGGTGGTCTCCAGGGCGGTGGTCTCCAGGGCGGTGCAGCGCCACTCGCCGCGCAGCGGCTCCAGGCGGAGCGCGACCGCATGGAAGCGTCCGGCGACGACCACCACGGCGGCGGCCTCGGCGGCGCCCGGCGCGGGTCGCCGCACCCGGCACGACAGGACGCGCGGCGGCGTGACGCGTCCGCGCCGCGGGGGCCGTCGCTCCAGTTCCCGGCGGACCGCGGGGACCGCGACCCGCGACAGATGGTGCGGGGGCCGCGTCCCGGCGAGGACCTCCACGATGATCCGGACGGTGGCCTCCGTCCGGGCGAGCAGCTCGGTCTCCGCGGTCTCGTCCGGCCGGACGAGGCGCAGCGGGTTCGGTGGCCGGGCGCTCCCCGGGGTCGTGCGCGCGGGGCTGAGCGCCAGCGCACCGTCCGTTCCCGTCGTCCGGGTCCCCGGCGGTGCGGTGGGACGCGCAGGGGCGTATCGGACGATACGGACGGCCGGGCGGGGACCTCTGCGAGCCATGGGGGAGCCTCCTCGAATCGGTTCGAAAGAGGAGGCGCGCGGCGTCCGGGAAATACGTCCGCGGCCACATCAGGCCGGGGCGGCGTGGTCCGCACGCGAGCGGCGGCGGGGCGCTCGGGCGCCCCGCCGCCGCGGGGTGAGTCCCGGATGGGGGTGAGGGGAGCCCGGGACTCGGTGGTGCTGGGCCGGAGGGCGGACCGGCCCGTGATGGTCAGCCTCCGGCGGTGCTGTCCTGCGGCTGGGAACCGCGTCTGCGGTTCTCCTTGGCGCCGCCGGCGATCTCCGGGTCGGCGGCGGGGTCGGCGGCGACCGACTCCTCGCCCTCCGGTTCGCGTCCCGGCGTGGCGATGTTGAACCGCACGATCAGGAACTTGAACACGAAGTAGTAGATGAAGAAGTAGAGGACGCCCAGCCCGATGACCAGCGGGAGGCCCTTGGTGTTGTCCTTGGACGCGTTCAGCAGCATGTCGATGAGCCCGGCGGAGAAGCCGAAGCCGAGCTGGGCGCCGGCGGCCTCCAGGACGGCCATCGAGATGCCGGTGAGCACGACGTGGACCGCGTACAGCGCCGGCGCGACGAACATGAACGAGAACTCGATCGGCTCGGTGACGCCGGTGACGAACGCGGTGAGCGCGGCGGAGATCATGAGGCCGCCGACCGCGGCCCGGCGGTGCGGCGGCGCGGCGCGCCAGATCGCCATGGCGGCGCCGGGCAGGCCGAACATCAGCACGGGGAAGAACCCGGCGAGGAAGCCGCCCGCGTTCGGGTCGCCGGCCAGGTAGCGGTTGATCTCGCCGTGGACGACGCCGTCGGAGCCCTTGTAGTCGCCGAACACGAACCAGACGAGCGAGTTCGGGATGTGGTGCAGGCCGAACGGCAGCAGCAGCCGGTTGACGACGCCGTAGACGCCGGCGCCGAGCGCCCCCGCGCCGGTGATCCAGTCACCGAAGTCGGTGAGCCAGTTGCCGAAGACGGGCCAGATGAAGCCGATCACGACGCCGAGGACGAGCGCGACGACGGCGGTGACGATCGGGACGAACCGGCGGCCGCCGAAGAAGGCGAGGTAGGACGGCAGCTTGATCCGGTAGAAGCGCTGGTAGAGCAGGGCGGCGGTGACGCCGATGAGGATGCCGCCGAGGACGTCGGTGGGGTTCTTGGCCCCGAAGTCGATGACCTCCTTGGGCGCGCCGTCGGCCATCTTGGTGATCAGGACGCTGCCCTTGAGCTCGTCCGTGTGGGAGAACATGACCTTGGAGACCTGGTCGAAGACCAGGTAGCCGACGACGGCGGCGAGCGCGGTGGAGCCGTCGGCCTTCTTCGCGAAGCCGATGGCGACGCCGACCGCGAACAGCAGCGGCAGGTTGTCCAGCAGGGCCTGGCCGGCGCGGCCGACGACCTCGGCGACGCGAATCCAGCCGAGGCCGTCCGCGCCGAGCATGTCGGGCTGGCCGAAGCGCAGCAGGAGTGCGGCGGCGGGCAGGACGGCGATGGGCAGCATCAGGCTGCGGCCGATGCGCTGCAGCACCGCGAGGGCGCTCGACCCTCGGCGCGGCGCGGCGGCGTCCGCGGTTGTCGAAGTCATCGGGGGGTTCCTCCTCAGGGGGTTTCAGGAGTGTGGCGGGGGGTTTCCGAGGGCCGTGTGGATCTGGTAGCGGTCCGCCCTGTAGGTCGACACGCCCAGCTCGGCGCAGACACCTCCGGTGTAAGAACGGCGTTGCAGGAGCAGGACCGCGCTCCCGCGGGCGATCTGCAGATGCCTGGCGTCGGTGGCGTCGGCCAGGCTGGCGTCGATGGTCTGGTCCCCGGCGTCGAAGACGAGGCCGTACACGGCCTCCAGGACGCCGTACAGCGAACGGTCGGCGAGTCGGCGGTCGAGCAGGTCGGGGGCGAGCGAGGCCAGGATGTGGGCGCGTTCCAGGGCCATGGGCTCGCCGTCGGCGGTGCGCAGCCGCTCGATGACGTGGATCTCGGTGCCCGGTTCGACCTCGAAGATGCGGGCCAGGCGCGCGTCGGCGGGGACCGTCCGCCGGTCCAGGTCGACCGCGCCGGGCCGCAGCCCGCGGCTCAGCATGTCCTCGGTGAACGACACGAGCCGCAACGGCATCTCGATCTTGGGCCGGGCGACGAAGGTGCCCTTGCCGGGGACGCGGTACAGCCGCCCCTCCGACACGAGCTGGTCGACGCCCTGCCGCACGGTCATGCGCGACAGGTCGTACCGGACGCACAGTTCCCGCTCGGACGGGATCGGTGAGTCGACCGGCAGTTCCGCGCTCTCGATCAGGTCGAGCAGGATCGCGCGGAGCTGGAAGTACTTCGGTACGGGGCTGTGCGGATCGATGGTGGTCACGGGGGTGTCCTCGATGGCCGGAAGCCGGATGGACGCGAGCGGCGGGGCCGGATGGGGCGGGAGTGGATTCGAGTGATATGGGGTGGACACGGCTTGGTTCGTACTGGTCTAGGCCGGACTAGACCACACAGCCGAAAGACATGTCAATGCACAGATGGATAACGACCTGTTCACGTGCGCGCCCTTTCAAGATCGAAGATTGTGCAGGTCAGGTTCGGTGCCCGCGGGGTCATCCGGCCCGCTCCGGAGGACCGTTCCGGCCGGCGTCCCGAGGCGCGTCCTCCTCGGGGTCCCGGCCGGGTGTGGGCAGGTCGAACCTCCTGATCACAAAGCTGAAGACCGCGTAATAGACGAAGAAGTAGACCACGCCCATCACGACGATGAGCCAGAGATGGCGGGTGTTGGACTTGGAGGCGTTGAGCAGCATGTCGATCAGCCCGGCGGAGAAACTGAAGCCGAGCTGCGCGTGCGCCGCCGCGAGGACGTACATCGACACGCCCGTGAGCAGGACGTGGACGCCGTACAGCAGCGGCGCGACGAACATGAACGAGAACTCGATCGGCTCGGTCACCCCGCAGACGAACGCGGTGAGCGCCGCGGAGACCATGAGCCCGCCGACGTCGCCGCGCCGGTGCGGCGCGGCGCTCCGCCAGATCGCCATCGCGGCCCCCGGCAGCCCGAACATCAGCACGGGGAAGAACCCCGCGAGGAACCGGCCCGCGTGCGGGTCGCCCGCGAGGTAGCGGTTGATCTCGCCGTGGACGACGCCGTCCGGGCCCCGGTAGGTACCGAACACGAACCAGACCAGCGAGTTCAGGATGTGGTGCAGGCCGAAGGGGAGCAGCAGCCGGTTCGCGACGCCGTACACGCCGGCGCCCGCCGCTCCCGCCCCGGTGATCCAGTCGCCGAAGTCGTCGATCCAGCCGCCGAGGGCCGGCCACACCAGCCCGAAGGCGACGCCGAGCAGCAGCGCCGCGCCGGAGGAGATGATCGGGACGAACCGGCGGCCGCCGAAGAACGCCAGCCAGGACACCAGCTTCACCCGGTAGAAGCGCTGGTAGAGCAGCGCCACCATGAGCCCGACGACGATGCCGCCGAGGACCTGGGTGGGGTTCTCCAGTCCGTAGCCGACGGTCTCCTTGAAGGAGCCGTCCTCCTGCCGGACCATCTGGACGACGGTGTCCTTCAGCGCGCTGGTGTGGGAGAACATCACCTTCGAGACCCGGTCGAACACGAGGTAGGCCGCGACGGCCGCGAGCGCGGTGGAGCCGTCGGACCTCTTCGCGAACCCGATGGCGACGCCGACCGCGAACAGGAGCGGGAGGTTGTCCAGAAGGGAGCCGCCGGCGGCGGCGAAGACCTCGGCGACGCGGTCCCGGCCGAGGCCGTCCGCGCCGAGCATGTCGGGCTGGCCGAGGCGCAGCAGGATGCCCGCGGCGGGCAGCACGGCGATGGGCAGCATCAGGCTGCGGCCGATGCGCTGCAGCACCGCGAAGACGGACGACCACGCGCCGCTCCCCTCGCCGGACGTCCCGCCGGACGCGGCGGTGGAACTCATGCGGATGACTCCCCCTGGACGGACCCGATCCCGGACGAGTTCGGGCGGACATCTTCAGCTCCCTCTGATTGGTGGGATAAGGTGCGTACTGGTCTAGTCCGGACTAGACCAGTGAACACCCGGAGGCAGCGGCCAGCGATCCCGCGTCGCAGAGAGTGTGCGTCCAGCCATGGCATCACTACTGATCACCGCCGAGCGCATGATCACCACCCCTCGCGGGGGTCCTACCCGCGTCCTGTCCCCGGGATTCGTCCGCGTGGCGGACGGTGTGATCACCGAGGTCGGCGAGGGCCGCCCGTCCGGCGCGCCGGACGCCGACCTGCGCGACGGGCTGCTCGCCCCCGGTCTCGTGGACCTCCAGGTGAACGGGTTCTTCGGCCACGACATGGTGGACGCGGACGAGGCGGGCTGGCACACGGTCGTGTCGCGGCTCCCCGAGACCGGCGTCACCTCGTTCCTGCCGACCTTCATCACCGCGCCCGTCGCCGTCCAGGCCGAGGCGCTGCGCAGGGCCCGTGACCTGCTGCCGGGCCTGCCCGCGGGCACGAAGGTCCTCGGCGTCCACCTGGAGGGCCCGTTCCTGTCCGCCAAGCGCAAGGGCGCGCACAACGCCGGGTACCTCACCGACCCGACGCCCGAGGCGATCGCCCGGCTGCTGGAGACGGGCCTGGTCAAGCTCGTCACGCTCGCGCCCGAACTGCCCGGCGCCCTGGGGGCGATCCGGACCCTCACCGCGGCCGGGGTGCTGGTCAGCGTCGGCCACAGCGACGCCACCGCCGCGCAGGTCGCGGAGGCCGCCGACGCGGGCGCCCGCAAGGTCACCCACATCTTCAACGCGCAGAGCGGCGTCGACCACCGCGCCCCGGGCGTGGCGGTGCAGGCGCTGATCGACACCCGGCTCAGCCCCGGACTGATCCTCGACCTGCACCACGTCGGCCCCGCCGCCGCCGAGCTGGTGTTCCGCGCGGCGGCCGGGCGGGTCGTCCTCGTCACCGACGCCGCCTCCTCCGCCGGGATGCCGCCCGGCACCTACGACCTCGGCGGCGAGCCGATCACCATGCCCGCGGACGGGCCGCCGCTGCGCGCGGACGGCACGATCGCCGGGTCCGGTCTCCGGCTCGACGACGCCGTGGGCAACGCCGTCCGGCTCGGGATCGACCCGGTGACCGCGGTCGACGCCGCGACCCGGGTGCCCGCCGACCTGATCGGCCGCGCCGATCTCGGCCGGATCGCGCCCGGTGCCGCCGCCGACCTGGTCTGGCTGGGTCCCGATCACCGGGCGCGTACGACGTGGATCAACGGGCAGAACGTTTACGGAGGGGGATCATGACCAGTCTGATGCGCGCCGAGATCGGTGAGCAGCCGGACGCGCTGCGCCGCACCATCGACGCGCTGCTGCCGCGCACGCCCGACATCGGGGCGCTGGCCGAGGAGACGCGGCAGGTGCTGTTCATCGCGCGCGGGTCGTCCGACAACGCCGCGGTGTACGGCCGCTATCTGGTCGAGGCGCACGCCGGGCGGCTGGCGACGCTGGCCGCGCCGTCCATCGCGACGACCTACCGCCGGCGGCTGGACCTGTCCGGCGTGCTGGCCGTCGCGATCAGCCAGTCCGGCAAGACCGAGGAGATCGTCGAGACGCTGGAGTGGGCCGCCGCGGGCGGCGCCCGGACGGTCGCGATCACCAACGGGGTCGGTTCGCCGCTGGCGGAGGCGGCGGAGGTCGCGCTGGTCACCGACGCGGGCGACGAGGTCGCCGTCCCCGCCACCAAGACCTACACCACCCAGCTCGCCGCGCTCGCGGTGCTCGGCCTCGGGCTCGGCGCCGGGGTGGCCGCGGACGACCTGCACCGGGTCCCGGACGAGGTGGCGCGGCTCATCGCGCTGACCGAGGAGTCCCCGGCGCTGCCGGAGATCGTCGAGGACCTCGCGAAGGTCCCCGGCGCCGTCGTGTCCGGGCGCGGCATCGCCTTCGGCACCGCGCTGGAGCTGGCGCTGAAGATCAAGGAGGCGTGCTACCTGCACGCGATGGGCCTGTCGTACGCCGACCTGCTGCACGGCCCGATCGCGGTCGTCGACGCGCAGACCCCCGCGCTGCTCGTGGCCGCCGACTCCGGCCCGACGCTGCCCGGCACGATCGCGCTGGCCCACCGCGTGCGCGGCGCGGGCGCGCGGGCGTTCGGCGTGGGCGGCGGTCCCGGCCTGGCCGAGGCGTGCTCGGCCGCGCTGCCCGGCCCGGCGCTGGCCGAGTGGACGGCGCCGCTGGGCCTGATCGTCCCCGGCCAGATCCTGGTCGAGAACCTGGCCCGCCGGCTCGGCGTCGACCCCGACGTCCCGCGCGGCCTGAACAAGGTCACGCAGACCGACTAGCCCGCGCCCGCCGCCCTGGACCGGGCGGCGGATCCGGGCGGCCGCACGACGCGGGCGGGGCGGCCCCGTCCCGCCCGCCCCCGCTAGGAGAGAAGGAACCCCATGGACAAGGCCGAGGCCATCGTCGCCGCCCTGGGCGGCGCCGACAACATCATCGAGATCGAACCGTGCGCCACGCGGCTGCGCACGGAGGTCTCGGACGCGGGCAGGGTCGACGAGGCGGGGCTGAAGGCCGCCGGCGCGTTCGGCGTCATGCGCAGCGGGACGGTCGTGCAGGTCGTCGTCGGCCCCGAGGCCGACACCATCGCCAGTGACATCGAGGACATCCTCGAGTGAGGAAAGGGGCCCCCACGATGACGCGAGTGCTGTCCCCGGTCGCCGGCCGGGTCATCGGCCTGGCGGGCGTGCCCGACCCCGTGTTCGCTCAGGCGATGGTCGGGCCCGGCACCGCGGTCGATCCCGAGCGCGGCCCCGGGTACGCGATCGCGCCCGTCACCGGGCGGATCGTCAAGCTCCACCCGCACGCCTACGTCGTCGTGGACGGCGAGGGGCACGGGGTGCTCGTCCACCTCGGCATCGACACCGTCAAGCTGAAGGGCGAGGGGTTCGACCTGCTCGCCGCCGAGGGCGACGAGGTCACCGCGGGCCAGCCGCTGGTCGGCTGGAACCCGGCCGTGATCGAGGCGGGCGGCCGGTCGCCGATCTGCGCCGTGGTCGCGCTGGACGCCGGCGACGGCGCCCTGTCCGACGTGGTCGAGACCGGCGAGGTGACGAAGGGAGCCGAGCTTTTCACATGGAGCTGATCGAGCTCCGCGCGGCCGTGTTCGACCTCGACGGCACCCTCATCCACACCGAGCCGCGCAACCGAGCGATGTGGGCGCGGCTGTTCGAGGCGCACGGCCTCCCCTACGACGACGAGCTGATCACCTCGTTCGCCGGGCGGCGCGGGCACGAGGTGCTGGCGGGGCTGCTGCACCTGTTCCCCGGCCGCACCGTCGAGGAGCTGTTCGAGGAGGTCGTCTCCTACGAGGCGATGCCGGACATGCCGGCCGTCACGCCGGTCCCGGGCGCCGTCGGCCTCGTCCGGGCGCTGGCCGGGGCGGGCGTCCCGCTGGCGGTGGTGACGTCGGGGCAGCGCCCCTACGCCGAGAACCTGCTGGACGTGCTCGGCGTCCGCGGGCTGCTGGACCTCGTGGTGACCGCCGGCGACGTCGTCACCGGCAAGCCGCACCCCGAGGGATACCTGGCCGCCGCGCGCGACCTGGCCGTCCCGCCGGGCGCCGCGGTCGCGTTCGAGGACGCCCCGGCGGGCGTCGCGGCCGTGAAGGCCGCGGGCATGACCTGCGTCGGCATCACCACCACGCAGCCCATGGCGGCGCTGGCCGGCGCCGACCACGTCGTGGCGGACCTGGAGAAAGTGGACGTCGTGCCGGGCCCCGCGTTGCGGGTGCGCGGACTGTGAGGCCGGAGGGCGGACCGCGCGGCGGTCCGGTCCGACGAACCCCGAAGGAGCATTCAGTGAGCGAGCGCAACGTCAAGATCGAGTCCCGGGTGGGGCTGCACGCGCGGCCCGCCGCGCTGTTCGTCCAGACCGCGGCGAAGGCGCCGATGGAGGTCACCGTCGGCAAGCAGGGCGGCGCCCCGGTGAACGCCAAGAGCATCCTCGCCGTGCTCGGGCTGGACACCATCGACCTCGGGGTGGGCGACACGCTCGTCCTGCACTCGGACGGGGCGCTGGAGGCGTGCGACCTGCACCGGCAGGAGTTCGGGCA
>NZ_CAACVB010000053.1 GCF_900659635.1 Actinomadura roseirufa
GGGCGGGCCCGCCGCCCGGTGGGCGTCGCGGCCGACCGGGCCGAACGCACCGAGGCGGAGCTGCTGGAGCTGGCCCGGCGGCGCGGCGACGGCGCGGTCGCCGCGATCTTCGAGCTGGGCCGGCGGCGGACCCTCGCCCTGCTCGACCTGGCGGAGGAGCTGCTGCCGCAGCGGCCGAGCAGATTCGGCGGCGCCGTCTGCCGGGCGCTGCGCGAGTACGGGCCCGAGACGCTCCCCCGGGCGCGCGCCTGGGCGGCCGAGCGCGGCGGCTGCGCCGACATGGGGCTGAACATCCTCGCGCGCTACGGCACCAGGCAGGACATACCCCTCCTCATGGACGAGCTGCGCACCACCGTCGAGCGGGGTGAGTGGGCCGCCGCCGCCAGCCCCGTCGAGGGACTCGGGCGGCTGCGCGCCGGCGAGGCCGTCCCGCTGCTGAAGACCGCCTGGACCGAGTCCACCTACGCCTTCCTGCGGCCCCGGATCCTGTCCGCGCTGACCCGGACCGCCCCCCACACCGCCGAGTCCTACACCGTCGAGGGCCTGTGGGACTGTGAGGAGGGCGTCCGCCAGGAGGCGGCCCGCTTCGCCCCCCTCACCGACGAGACGCGGATCCGCCTGCGGCGGCTGCATCTGGACGACGCCGAGGACCCCGAGGTCCGGGCCGCCGCTGCCGCCCGGCTGATATGACCGGCTGACATCGGCCGGCCTTTCCCTTCCCCCCGGTGTGGCGCCGGGTGAACCTTCCGGGCCGCGGCGCCGTATTCACCCGTCGAACCGCGCATCTCACCCCGGGAGGAACGGCGATGGGCTTCACGCATCTCGGACGCGCCTCGGCGCTGCTGTGCGCCGCGGCGCTCGCGCTGCCGGCGGCGGGCTGCTCGGCGGCGGGACGCGCCGGGCCCGGCGCGGACGCCGACCGGGCGGGCGTCCCGGCGGACCTCGACCGGCTCGCCGCGCGGACGGGCTGCTCCCTCCTCGGACGGCGCAAGGCGCGGGAGCTGGAGCAGGGCAACTGCGCGAACGCCCGCGGCCGCTACGTCCTGGTCGGCTTCGCCTCCGACCGGGGGATGGCCGCGTGGATGGAGGAGGCCAAGCCCTGGGGCGGTTCGTACCTGGTCGGGACGCGCTGGGTGGCCGTGGGCGCACCGGAGACGCTGCGGTCCCTGCGAGGCGACCTCGGCGGGCGCATCACCTCCGGGGACGCGCACGGCACGACCGGCGGAAACGACGCGGAAGGCATGGAGGGCATGGAGGGCATGGAGGGCATGCGTCACTGAGCCGTGTCGGCGCGGCGTGGCCGGATCAGGTCGCGCGCACCTCGCCGCCGTCACCGTCCATGCCCGTGCCCAGATCGGAGTCCGGCTCCTCGTCGGCGCCGGTGTCCAGATCGGCGTCCGGGCCCGCCTCGGACCCGGCGGCGCCGCTGACCAGGAACGCGCCCCAGCGTTCCAGCGCGGGCCCGGTGCGGGCGAGGACGCGGCGCGCCGCGAGGCCGCGGACGACCGTCCCCGGGTGCAGCAGCGGGCGGCCCGGCCCGTCCACCACGACGCGGACCGCGGCGACCGGCCTGCCCCCGGCGCGGGCCGCGACCAGGGCCGACTCCATGTCCACCGCGCGGGCGCCCTGCGCAGCCCAGCGGGCCCGCTCGGCGCCGCTCACGACATGGTCGGTGGTCACCAGCGGGCCGACCTGCACGCTGAGGCCGTCCCGGATCAGCTCCCCCGCCAGCGCGTGCGCCGCGTTGCACCGCACGGGCGCGCCGCCGCCGCGGATCTCGTCGGCGACCAGCACGTCGCCGGGGCGGAGCCGCTCGTCGAGCGCGCCGCCGAAGCCCATCATCACCAGCGCGGCGCAGCCGCGCGGCACCCGGTCGGCGTGCCGGGCCCGGTAACCGACCACCACGACCGGGGTCCCGGCCAGTCCACGGCGGACCGCGCGGGCCTCCACGCGCAGGCCGGCGCACACCACCGGGCCCACCATCGGCCGCCACGGCTCGGCATTGTGACTGGTCATCCCCCCAGCACAGCACGCCCGAAGGCTGAGATCCAGCTCCACGCCAGGACGAGGCCGTGTCATCGCCCGGTACTACTCCGGCCCGCCGTGAATCCCCCTGGCGGAGGGCGGCCCGCGACGGCGCCCGCTCGTAGACTCCCGGACATGACCTCCTCCGTACGCCGGAAGCTGGCCGTCCTCCCCCTCGCGCTCCTGCCCCTCGGCGCCGTCGCCGCCTCGTGCGACGCCGAGAACAGCAAGACCGACTGCAACTCCAACTCCTGCACCGTGACGTTCGACCGCGGTGTCGACTCCAGCGCGTCCATCCTGGGCGTGAAGGCCGAGCTCGTCAGCGTCAAGAACGACAGGGTCACCATGAAGATCGCCGGGGCGACGGTCACCGTCCCGGTGGGCGACGGTCAGCAGACCGACGGGTTCGACGTCACGGTCACCTCCGTCACCAAGGACCACGTCGTCGTCAAGATCACCAACAACTGAGCGGGACCGGCCCCCGGGCCGCCGCGGAGGCGGCACTAGGATTCGTTCATGCGTTCGATGAGCATCGCGGAGCGGCGCGCCCGCCTGGGCCGCCGCCACCGCCTGGCCGTGCCGGAGCGGGGCGACGACGTGCTCGCCGTCGTCCGGTCGATGGTGGCGCTGCACGCCACCGACCCCGCCACCGTCTTCCTGTCCGTGGCGGCCCGCACCGCGGGGACCGGCCCGGCCGCCGTCGAACGGGCCCTGTACACCGACCGCACCCTGGTGCGGATGCTCGCGATGCGCCGCACGATGTTCGTCGCGCCGATCGACCTCGTCCCGGCATTGCAGTCCTCCACCGCGGACGCCCTGGCGGCCCGGCAGCGCCGCACCTACATCCGCCTCATCGAGCAGGCCGGCGTCGTCGACGACGTCCCCGCCTTCTTCACGGACGTGGCCGAGTCCGCGCACCGGGCGCTGCTGGCCCGCGGTGAGGCGACGGGGGCGCAGCTCAGCGCGGACGAGCCCCGGCTGCGCACGCGGGTCGACCCCGCGCCCGGGAAGTCCTACTCCAAGCCCACGAGCATCACGACCTGGGTGCTGGTCACGCTCGGCTGCGAGGGCCGCATCGTGCGGGGCCGCCCGAACGGCGGCTGGGCCAGCAGCCAGTACCGGTGGTCGCCGGTCGAGGCGTGGCTGCCCGGCGGCGTCCCGCCGATGCCCGCCGCCGAGGCCCGCGCCGAGGTGGTCCGGCGCTACCTGCGCGCCTTCGGGCCCGCCCCGGTCTCCGACGTCAAGTGGTGGACGGGCTGGAGCCTCGGCGACGTCCGCGAGGCCCTCGCGCTCCTGGACACCGCCGAGACCGACCTCGGCGGCGGCGCCACCGGCCTCGTCCTGGCCGGCGACCTGGAACCGGTGGAGCCGCCCGAGCCCTGGGCCGCGCTGCTGCCCGCCCTCGACCCCACGCCGATGGGCTGGCGGGAACGCGGCTGGTACCTCGGCGACCACGGGCCCGCCCTGTTCGACCGCAACGGCAACATCGGCCCGTCCGTGTGGTGGGACGGCCGCGTCATCGGCGGCTGGGCGCAGCGCGCCGACGGCGAGATCGCCGTCCGGCTGCTGGAGGACGCCGGCGCGGACGCCCGCGCCGCGGTCGAGCGCGAGACCGAGCGGACGGCCGCCTGGTACGGCGACGTCCGCGCCACCCCGCGCTTCCGCACCCCGCTGGAGCGCGAGCTCACCGCGTGACGGCGCCGCGGCCGGCGGAAGAGCCGGCCGCCCTCACGTGCGCCGTCACCCGCGCCGTCACGGTGCGGGCCGCGCCCCCTCGGCCCGTGCTCCGTCCGCCCACCTCTCCTCCGCGCCGGCCGCGCTCCCGCGGGAACCCTCGCCGCACACCACCCGGACGGGCGGGACGGCACGGCCCGCCGCCTCGCGCGGCGACGTCCCCCGCGGCACCGGGCCCCCGGCGGGCGCGGGTGCGGCGCGGGCGATGAGGTCCGCGACGACCTGCGCCGTCTCCGGCGGCTGGGCGGCCAGCCAGCCCAGGACGCGGCGGTCGTAGCCGCCCAGCTCGACACCGTGCTCGGCGCACGTGCGCAGCAGCATGTCGAGCGTCCGCGCCCGCATGACGCCGCGCTTGGCGTGACCCGAGTAGATGTCGCGCACCTCGGTGTAGGCGTCCTCTTCGTTCTCGTACGGTCCGGACATGTCGCCGGCCTCCCTCGTCTCAGCGCACCTCGGCCTGCCGGTAGTCGCGGCCGTCCCGCCAGAGCAGGCGGTCCCCCGCCGCGTACACCTCGCCCGGATAGTCGGTCCTGGTCCCGGTGCGCGTGTCGTACACCGTCGAACGGGCGCCCGGCACGGTGATCGCGATCAGCCGGTCGCCGCCCGTGAGCCGCGCCCGGGTGAGCGCGCGGGGCGCCCCGGCCGCGGTTCCCAGCGGAATGATCTTCTCCTTCCAGTCTCCCCGCGCGGCGACCCGCAGAACTCCGTCCGTCATCCAGGCGAAGTAGCCGTCACCCGCCGCCGCTTGCCATGCCCGTCTCTCCTGCGTCTCGGAGGCCTCCACCTTCCCCTTCAGAACGCGGAGGGCCTCACCTTCTTCTTGTCCGGAAGAACCTTTTTCGTTGCCTGTGATCCCTGGTTTTCTCGTCAAGTGGGTGACCTCGTTCCGATCCGGCGGGCGCACCCCCGTGGGCAGCGGGTGCTCGCGCACGATCCGCTGCGTGCGGACGTCCACCTCGCGCATGACCCGGTAGTAGGTGTTCACGGCGAACAGCGTCGGATAGGCGAACGCGACCGCCCGGCCAGGCACGCCCTTGCCGGGGCTCTCGACCATCCGCCCGGGAGCGGCGCAGCCCCGCACGGCGTACGGCTGATCCATCACGTCGCTTCCGACGACGAACCCGCCGCTCGCGAGGACGGGCAGGTCCGGGGTCGTGCCCTGCGGGCCGATGACCCGGGCGGCGTCGTCCGGGGTGATGGCCCGGGAGGCGCCGCCCGGGGTGCGGCAGTGGAGCTCCCAGCCGCCGGGCGCGATCCAGGTGACGAAGCCCGGCCCGGTCGCGAGGCCGCCCTGGGCGCGCACGCCGAGCCCGGCGGGGACGCCGCCGCGCGGCCCGGCCCGCCAGACCTGCCCGTCGGCGGAGCGGCCGACGACCGAGCCGTCCGTGCCGAGGGCCTCCGCGGCGAACACCGCCTTGCCCGGGAGGCGCGTGCTGATCCGCACGATCGTGGACGGGTCCACCAGGCCGCCGGGGCCCGCGGAGGCCCCGGACGGCCCCCGGTCGGTGATGCCGTGCAGCGCCACCGGACCGGTGATCGCGGCGGCGGCGACCGCGGCGGCGGCCGCCGGGATCGTCATCGTGCGCGAGGACCGCGCCCGGCGGATCCTGCGGATGTTCTCCGCGCGCGCGCCGGGGTGCGGGTGGATCGTCTCCGCCTGAGCGCCGAAGGCGTTCCGGAGTCGTTCCTCGATGCCGTTCGTACCGTTCATGGCGTGTCCTCGTCCTCGTCCTTCAGTCTCCGGCCGAGCGCCGCGATGGCGCGGGCGGTGTGGGCCTTGACGGTTCCGGGCGCGATGCCCAGGGTGGCGGCGGTCTCGCGCTCGCTCAGCTCCAGCCAGTACCGCAGCACGAGCACCTCGCGCTGCCGGGCGGGCAGCCGCGTCACCGCCGCCAGCAGCGCGCGGACGTCCTCGTTGCGGACGGCGTCGTGCTCGGCGGAGCCGGCCGGCGGGTCCGGGACGAACTGGGCGTGCCGGCGGCGCGCCATCCGCAGGTGCCGCAGCCTGCTCCGGGCGGCGTTGCAGACCGAGGCCCGCAGGTAGGCCAGGGAGGCGTTCGGGTCGCGCAGCGTCCGGCGCCGGCGGTGCAGGCGGACGAACGCGTCCTGCACCACGTCCTCGGCGTCGTCGGCGCCGAGGAGCGTGGCGAGCCGGACCAGCCCCCAGAAGTGGGCGGTGAACAGTTCCTCGTACCCGTCATCGGCGCGTGCGGACGGCAAGGCGATGACCTCTGCAGTCGGGTGGTACGTCACGGCCAAGAGACGATCGTGGGGCGCCGAGGTTTACCTCGGGGCCGTACTTTTTCGCCGGGCGCCGGTCCGCCGCGGGCGCCCCGCCGGGCCCGGTCAGTGGCGGTACGGGCCCGGCACGGGGACCGCCGCGCGCTTGGCGCCGCCGCGCCTGACCAGCAGGAAGACGAAGGAGATGATCGCGAACAGCGCGAACGCGCCGGAGACCAGCACCGAGAGGCCGAGATAGAAGTGGACGGTGTCGTCCGGCGTCACCAGCAGCCGGCCGTCCACGCCGCGGCAGGTCAGCCGCGCCGTCCCGGAGACGGGCGCCTCGAACGAGGCGGTGTAGTGGTATCCCGTGACGCCGGAGGCGCTCCAGGCGTTCTTGCGGGTCAGCTGGACCGGCCCGGACGTCCCGCCCACCCGGACGAAGCACGTGTAGGGGACGGTCGAGCCGTCACCGACGTAGAGGAAGTAGCCGTGCCCCTTCGACAGCTCGACGCTCACGCCGGTCCCGGGGTCGCCGGCCGAGCGGCTCCCGTAGGCCACCTCGGAGTCGTCCCAGAACACGCCGATCATGACCAGGAGCCCGGCCACGGCCACGGCGGTGAAGGCGATGGGCAGGGCGTACCAGCCGGCACCCGGCCGGACGCGCGGTGGCGGCCACGGCGGGCCGGCGGGGCCTGGTCCCATGGGCGGCGGTCCGATCGGTGGGTTCGCCCCGGGCCACATCCTGGTTTCCCCTTTGCCGTGTTGTAGAGCGCCACGATCCCAGAGATGACGGCGGCCCGCCAGCCCGCGGCGGCCGTGGCACCGGGGCGGGCCGCGCGGTGCGCGGGGCGGCCCGGGGGTGTCCGGCACGTCCCGGCCGGTTACCTTACTAAGTGGTAGCCGAACAGCCGGTGCGTCCTGGAGAGGGGGAGCGCATGGCCCTGAGGAACCGCCTGCCCGCACCGCCGATCCGGTTCCACCGCCCGCGCGGCCTTCTCCGCTACACGGTCGAGCGCGACCTGCCGGTGACCATGCCGGACGGGGTGACGCTGCTCGCCGACCGGTACGTGCCCGCCGGGGCCCGGCGCCCGCCGCCCACGATCCTCGTCCGGAGCCCCTACGGCCGGCGGGGCGCGGGAGCGCTGGCCGCCGGGCTGCCGTTCGTGCCGTTCGGTTTCCAGCTGGTCGTGCAGAGCACGCGCGGGACGTCCGGGTCCGGCGGCGAGTTCGATCCGCTCGGCAGCGAGGGCGAGGACGGGCTCGCCACCGTCGAGTGGCTGCGGCGCCGGCCCTGGTTCGGCGGGTCGTTCGCGACCTTCGGGCCCAGCTACCTCGGCTACTCGGCGTGGGCGGTCGCGGCCGCCGCCGGGCCGGAGCTGAAGGCGATGTCCGTGCAGATCACGGCGTCCTCCTTCCGGGACGCCGCCTACGTCGGCGGCTCCTTCGCGCTGGAGTCCACGCTGTCCTGGACCGACCTGACCCACCGCCAGCAGCGGCGCCTCGGCCTGCTCACCGCGCCGCTGCTGTCACGCCGCCGCGCCGTGCGCGCCGCGGAGTCCGGCCGCCCGCTGGGCGAACTGGACGTGGTGGCAGGCGGGGCGTCCATGCGCTTCTACCAGGACCTGCTCGCCAACCACGGCACCGCCCTCGCCGCCCTCGCCGGGGCCCAGGCGGGCGACGGCGCGCCGGGCGGCTACTGGGACAAGCGGGACTTCAGCAGCACCGTCGGGGACGTCACCGCCCCCGTCACCCTCCTCGGCGGCTGGTACGACGTGTTCCTGCCCTGGCAGATCAGGGACTACCTCGCGCTGCGGGCCGGCGGGCACCGCCCGTACCTGACCGTCGGCCCGTGGTGGCACACCGACGCCCGGCACGGCCTCGTGTCGTTGCGCGAGACGCTCGCCTGGTTCCGGGCGCACCTGCTCGGCGACCCCTCCGGGCTCCGCGCCGACCCCGTCCGGCTGTACGTCACGGGGGCGCGCGAGTGGCGGCACTACCGGGACTGGCCGCCGCCCGGGACACGGCGGGAGCGCTGGCACCTGCAGCCCGGCGGCGGCCTCGGCCCGGACGGCCCGCGCGACGCGCCGCCGAGCCGCTACCGGTTCGACCCGCGGCGGCCCACCCCGGCGCTCGGCGGGCCGACCCTGCTCGGCGTCTCCCGGCCCGTCGACAACCGCCCGCTGGAACGGCGCCCGGACGTGCTGGTGTTCACCTCCCCCGCCCTCACCCGCGACCTCGAAGTGATCGGCCCCGTCTCCGCCGAGCTGTTCGCCCGCTCCGACCGCGAGCACACCGACTTCGTCGTGCGGCTGTGCGACGTCGCGCCGGACGGCACGTCCCGCAACGTCTGCGAGGGCGGCCTGCGGCTGCCCGCCGCCGCGGCGGCGCCGGTGGGGACGGGCGGGGTCCGGCGCGTGCCGGTCGACCTGTGGCCCACCGGGCACCGCTTCCCGCGCGGGCACCGCGTCCGCGTGCACGTGACCAGCGGCGCCCACCCGAAGGTGGCCGTCAACCCCGGTACCGGCGAGCCGCTCGGCACCGCCCGCGCGATGGTCGCCGCGCGGCAGGAGGTCTTCCACGACCCGGACCGGCCCTCGGCGATCGTGCTGCCGGTCGTCGAGCGCGCCGCCGCGGCGGAACCGGGGGATCCGGGCGGGACGTGACGCCGGGCGCCGCGCGTCAGCGCACCGGGTGGCCGGCGGCGCCGAGCGCCGCCTTCACCTCGCCGATCGTCAGGTCGCCGAAGTGGAAGACGCCGGCGGCCAGGACCGCGTCGGCCCCGGCCGCCACGGCGGGCGCGAAGTGCGCCGCGGCCCCCGCGCCGCCGCTGGCGACGACCGGGACCGTCACCGCCTCCCGGACCAGGCCGAGCAGCTCCAGGTCGAAGCCGTCGCGGGTGCCGTCGGCGTCCATCGAGTTGAGCAGGATCTCGCCGACGCCGAGCTCCTGGCCGCGGCGCGCCCACTCGACCGCGTCGATCCCGGTGCCCTTGCGGCCGCCGTGCGTGGTCACCTCGAACCCGGATCCGGGAATCGCGCCGGCCGGCGCCGTGGGGGACGCCGTGGGGGGCACGTCGGCGCGGCGGGCGTCCACCGACAGCACCACGCACTGCGAGCCGAACCGGTGCGCGGCCTCGCGGAGGAACTCCGGCCGCGCGATCGCGGCGGTGTTGATCGAGACCTTGTCGGCGCCCGCGCGCAGCAGCCGGTCGACGTCCTCGACGGTGCGGACGCCGCCGCCGACGGTCAGCGGGATGAACACCTGCTCGGCGGTGCGCCGCACGACGTCGTAGGTGGTGGCGCGGTCGCCGCTGGAGGCGGTGATGTCGAGGAACGTCAGCTCGTCGGCGCCCTCGGCGTCGTAGCGGCGGGCCAGCTCCACCGGGTCGCCCGCGTCGCGCAGGTTCTGGAACTTGACGCCCTTCACGACCCGCCCGGCGTCCACGTCCAGGCAGGGGATCACCCTGACGGCCACGCTCACTGGACGGCCTCCAGCGCCTCTTCCAGGGTGAACTGCCCGGCGTACAGCGCCTTGCCGACGATGGCGCCCTCGACCCCCACCGGGACGAGCTCCACCAGCGCCCGCAGGTCGTCCAGGGACGACACGCCGCCGGACGCGACGACGGGCCTGTCCGTGCGGGAGCACACCTCGCGCAGCAGCCCGACGTTGGGGCCGCGCAGGGTGCCGTCCTTGGTGACGTCGGTGACCACGTAGCGCGGGCAGCCGTCCTCCTCCAGCCGGGCGAGGACCTCCCACAGGTCTCCGCCCTCGCGGGTCCAGCCCCGCGCGGCCAGCGTGGTGCCGCGCACGTCCAGCCCCACCGCGATCCTGTCGCCGTGCGAGGCGATGATCTTCCGGCACCAGGCGGGGTCCTCCAGCGCCGCCGTGCCGATGTTGACCCGGGCGCAGCCGGTGGACAGCGCCGCCTCCAGCGAGGCGTCGTCGCGGATGCCGCCCGACAGCTCCACGCGCACGTCCAGCCGCCCGGTCACCTCGGCGAGCAGCTCGCGGTTGGAGCCGCGGCCGAACGCCGCGTCCAGGTCGACCAGATGGATCCACTCGGCGCCCGCCTCCTGCCAGGCCAGCGCGGCGTCCAGGGGGGCGCCGTAGGAGGTCTCGGTGCCGGCCTCGCCCTGGACGAGGCGGACGGCCCGGCCGTCGGCGACGTCGACCGCGGGAAGGAGCGTCAGTGTCATGCGGAAACCCTATCGAGGCTGGTCGGAGCTGGTGGGGCGGTCCCGTCCGCGGCCGGCCGCGGACGGGCGATCAGAGGGGGACGGGCGGTCAGGAGAGGGTGGCGAGCCAGTTGCGCAGGACCGCGGCCCCGGCGTCGCCGGACTTCTCCGGATGGAACTGCGTCGCGCACAGCGGCCCGTTCTCCACCGCGGCGACGAACCGGTCGCCGTGCTCGGCCCAGGTGACCAGCGGCGGCTCGATGCGGCCCGCCGGGTCCGGCGTCAGCTCCCAGCGCCGGACGGCGTAGGAGTGCACGAAGTAGAACCGGGTGCCGGCGTCCAGGCCCCCGAACAGCGCCGACCCCGAGGGCGCGGCCACGGTGCTCCACCCCATGTGCGGGACGACCGGGGCCTCCAGCCGCTCGACCGTGCCCGGCCACTCGTCGCAGCCGTCGGTGGTGACGCCGTGCTCGACGCCCTTGCCGAACAGGATCTGCATGCCCACGCAGATGCCGAGGACGGGCCGCCCGCCGGCCAGCCGGCGGCCGATGATCTGGTCGCCGCGCACCGCCCGCAGGCCCGCCATGCACGCGGCGAACGCGCCGACCCCGGGCACGACCAGGCCGTCGGCGGCGAGCGCGGCGTCCCAGTCGGCGGTGACGGTCACCTCGGCCCCGGCGCGCGCGATCGCCCGCTCGGCCGAGCGCAGGTTCCCCGACCCGTAGTCCAGCACGACGACCGACGGGCTCACAGCCACATCACTCCCCCGGCGAACGCCAGTCCCGCGAGCACCAGCACGACCAGCGCGGCGATCTTCAGGCCCTGCTTGACGAAGCTGTACACGCCCGCCAGCAGGAACAGCGCGACCGCGAAGATCACCACGTTGCCGTAGGCGATCTCGGTACCACCGACCTCCACGGTTACAGGGCCCCCTTGGTGGAGGGGATGCCGTGCACCTTCGGGTCGAAGGCGACCGCGTCGCGCAGCGCGCGCGCCAGCGCCTTGAACTGCGCCTCCACGATGTGGTGGGCGTTGCGCCCGTACGGGACGTGGACGTGCAGCGCCACCCTGGCGTTCGACACGAACGACTCGAAGACGTGCCGGGTCATCGTGGTGTCGTACTCCGGGCCGATCATCGGGGCCATGCCCTCGGGCTCGACGTGCACCAGGTAGGGGCGGCCGGACACGTCCACCGTCACCTGCGCGAGCGCCTCGTCCAGCGGGATCGAGGCGTCGGCGAAGCGGCGGATGCCCGCCTTGTCGCCGAGCGCCTCGCGGAACGCCTCGCCGAGCGCGATCGCGGTGTCCTCGATCGTGTGGTGGCCGTCGATGTGCAGGTCGCCCGCCGTCTTGACGGTCAGGTCGAACGACCCGTGCTTGCCGAGCTGGGCCAGCATGTGGTCGAAGAACCCGACCCCGGTGGCCACGTCGACCTGCCCGGTGCCGTCCAGGTCGATCTCGACGAGGACCCGCGTCTCCTTGGTCCCGCGTTCGACCCTGCCCTTGCGCGTCACGAGCTCTCCTCCTGTGCGGCGTTCACCGCGTCCTCCGCCGGGGTCCCGGGCACGGCCCCGGACGGCCCCCCGGCCCGTACCTCGGCCTGTACCTCGCTCAGGGCGGCGCGGAACGCGGCCATCTCGGCGGGGGCGCCGACGCTGACCCGCAGCCACTCGGGCGGCCCCACCTCCCGGATCAGGACGCCGCGGGCGAGCAGGGCCTCCCAGACCCGCCGCCGGTCGGGGAACGTCCCGAACAGCACGAAGTTGGCGTCGGAGTCGGCCACCGCGTGGCCCCGGCCGCGCAGCCAGCCGACCAGGTCGTCGCGTTCGCGCCGCACCGCCTCGACGCCCGCGAGCAGTTCCCCGGCGTGCGCGAGCGCGGTCCGCGCGACCGCCTGGGTCACGGCCGACAGGTGGTAGGGCAGCCGGACGAGCAGCAGCGCGCCGATCACGGCGGGGTCGGCGGCCAGGTAGCCGAGGCGGGCGCCGGCCAGCGCGAACGCCTTGGACATCGTCCGGGTGACGATCAGCCGCGGGTTCCCCGGCAGCAGGGTCAGCGCGGACGGCGTCCCGGCGCGGCGGAACTCGGCGTACGCCTCGTCCACCACGACCATGCCGGGCGCGACCTTGAGCACCGCCTCGATCGACTCCAGCGGCAGCGCGGTGCCGGTCGGGTTGTTCGGGGAGGTGAGGAAGACCACGTCGGGCCGGTGCTCCTCGACCGCCGCGATCGCCCGCCCGGCCTCCAGGCCGAAGTCGGCGTCGCGGTGGGCGTTCACCCAGCGGGTGCCCGAGACCCGGGTGATGACCGGGTGCATGGAGTAGGACGGCTCGAAGCCCAGCGCGGTGCGGCCGGGGCCGCCGAACGCCTGCAGGATCTGCTGGATGACCTCGTTGGAGCCGTTGGCGGCCCACACGTCGCCGCCGGTCAGGCCCGCGCCGGGCGTGTCGGCGTTGAGGAAGGCCGCCAGCTCCGCGCGCAGCGCCACCGCGTCGCGGTCGGGGTAGCGGTTGAGCGTCCCCGCGACGTCCATGACGGCGGCGCCGAGCGCCCGCACGAGCCGCTCGGACGGCGGGTAGGGGTTCTCGTTGGTGTTCAGGGCGTAGGGGACGTCGAGCTGCGGCGCCCCGTAGGCCGTCGTGCCGCGCAGGTCGTCGCGGATCGGCAGGTCGGGCGGCGCGGTCACGAGGGCACCGTCCAGCCGAAGCGCGCCTTCAGGGCGGCGCCGTGCGCGGGCAGGTCCTCGGCCTCGGCGAGCGCGACGACGCGGGCGGTGGCCTCGGCGAGCGCGTCGCGGTCGTACTCGACCACGTGCACGCCGCGCAGGAACGACTGCACCGACAGCCCGGACGAGTGGCAGGCGCAGCCGCCGGTCGGCAGGACGTGGTTGGAGCCGGCGAGGTAGTCGCCGAGCGACACCGGCGCGTGCGGGCCGACGAACACGGCCCCGGCGTTGCGGACGCGCGCGGCGACGGCGGCGGCGTCGGCGGTCTGGATCTCCAGGTGCTCGGCGGCGTAGGCGTCGACCACCTTCAGCCCGTCGCCGACGCCGTCCACCAGGACGATGCCCGACTGCCGCCCGCCCAGCGCCGCGGTGATCCGCTCGGCGTGCCGGGTACGGGCGACCTGCGCCTTCAGCTCCGTCTCCACCTCGTCGGCGAGCCGGACCGAGTCGGTGACCAGCACCGCGGCGGCGAGCGGGTCGTGCTCGGCCTGGCTGATCAGGTCGGCGGCCACGTGCACCGCGTCGGCGGTGTCGTCGGCGAGGATCGCGATCTCGGTCGGCCCCGCCTCGGCGTCGATGCCGATCACGCCCTTGAGCAGGCGCTTGGCGGCGGCGACGTAGACGTTGCCGGGGCCGGTGACCAGGTCGGCGCGGGGGCACTCGCCGGTGCCGTAGGCGAACATCGCGACGGCCTGGGCGCCGCCCGCCGCGTGGACCTCCTCCACGCCGAGGAGGGCGCAGGCGGCGAGGATCGTGGGGTGCGGCAGGCCGCCGAACTCCCGCTGCGGCGGTGAGGTCACCGCGAGCGACCCGACGCCCGCCTCCTGGGCGGGCACGACGTTCATGACCACGCTGGACGGGTAGACCGCGCGGCCGCCGGGGACGTACAGCCCGACCCGGCTCACCGGGATCCACCGCTCGGTGACCGTCCCGCCGGGCACGACCCGGGTGGTGACGTCGGCGCGGCGCTGCGCGCGGTGCACGGCGCGGGCGCGGCGGACGCTCTCCTCCAGCGCGTCGCGGACGGCCGGGTCCAGGGCGGCGAGGGCCCGGTGGACCTCGGCGACCGGGACGCGGGTGCGCTCCAGCTCGACCCCGTCGAACGCCCTGGTGTGCTCCCGTACCGCCGGCGAGCCGCGATGGCGGACGTCCTCGCAGATGGGCCGCACCTTGTCCAGGGCGGCCTCGACGTCGAGTTCGGCGCGGGGCAGCACGGAGCGCAGGTCGCCGGGAAGCGAGCCGCGCAGGTCGATACGGGAAATCACCCGTTCAGTCTACGGAGTGCCTCCGGCCCCTCGCGCACCGTCTCACCACCCGAGACACCCCGAAGGGGCCGCCGCAGCGGCTCAGACGCGCAGGTCGCCGTCCAGGACGGTGACGGCGCGTCCGGACAGGATCGCGCGGTCGCCGCGCAGGGCGACCCGCACGTACCCGCCGCGTGCGGACGCCTGGTAGCCGACGAGGTCGGAGCGGCCGAGCCGCTCCGCCCAGAAGGGCCCGAGCGCGCAGTGCGCCGAGCCGGTGACGGGGTCCTCGGCGCCGTCGCCGCCCAGCCCGCCGGCGCCGAAGACCCGCGACACGAAGTCGTGCTCGCCCCCGGCGTCCGCGACCGCGGTGACGATCACGATGCGGCCGTCGATCCGGCCGAGCGCCGCGATGTCGGGGGCGAGCCCGCGCACCGCCGCCTCGTCCGCGACCTCGGCGAGCACGTCCTCATGGTTGCGGCCGGTCCAGCGGACCTCGACGCCGAGCGCCTCGGCGAGCCCCTCGATGTCCGGCACGGGCGAGGCGGGGCCGGCGGGGAAGTCCATCGACAGGACGCCGCCGGGGTCGCGGGTGACGGTCAGCACGCCGCGGTGCAGCGTCCGGAAGCGGATCGCCTCGCCCGGCTCCACCGCGCCGGTGTCGTAGAGGGCGTGCGCGCTCGCCATGGTCCCGTGGCCGCACAGCGCCACCTCCACCAGCGGCGTGAACCAGCGCACCTCGAAGCCGGCGCCGTCCTCGCCGTCGTCCTCGGCCAGGGGCCGGACGAAGGCCGTCTCCGAGTGCTTCATCTCGGCGGCCACCCGCTGCATCCAGGCGGGGTCGGCGGCCTCCTGGAGCAGGCACACGCTGGCGGGGTTGCCGACGAACGGGCGGTCGGTGAAAGCGTCCACGACGAGCATCTTCATGCCGGTGACGCTACGGGCCGCCCGGCGGCCCCCGGCAGGGCCGATTCGAGAAAGTGGCCCGGCGCTTCAGACTGTGAGAAATCACGGCCTCCCAAGATCATCGACTGGGACGTACCCTGGGCCGAGGTGTCCCGCGGGCCCCGCGGAGCGGGCCGAGGAGCATGGAGAGGCCAGTGACCGAGCGGCTCGCCCTGTTCCCGCTGGGCACGGTTCTGTTCCCGGGCCTGGCCCTGCCGCTGCACCTGTTCGAGGACCGCTACCGCCTGCTGGTCCGGGACCTGCTCGAACGGCCCGAGCCGCGCCGGTTCGGCGTCGTCGGCATCGAGCTCGGCCACGAGGTCGGCGACGGCGCCGCGCACCGGCTGGCGGCCATCGGCTGCGTCGCCGAGCTGCGCGAGGTGACGCCGCACCCCGACGGCCGGTTCGACATCGTCACCACCGGGACCGGCCGCTTCCGGCTCAAGCGCCTCGACCGGTCCCGCCCCTATCTGCAGGGCGAGGTCGAGTTCCTCCCGGACGCCCCGGGCCTCGACCCGGCGCCGGTCGCCCGCCGCGTCCGATGGCTGTTCCGCCGCTACCGCGACCGGCTGGTCGACGCGGGCGCCGGGGTGGTCGACGACATCGACCTGCCGGACGACCCGGTGCGGCTGTCGTACCTGGTCGCCGCGGCGGTCGTGCTGGACGGGCACGAGAAGCAGCGGCTGCTGGAGTGCGAGGACGCCGCGCACCGGCTGGCCGCCGAGCGGGACCTGCTCGCCCGCGAGAACCGCATCCTGGAGCTGCTGCCGATGATCCCGGCGGGCCAGTTCCTGGACGGGTCGTTCAACGCGAACTGATCACCGGCGGCGGCACGGGTCGCGGCACGGGCGGCAGACTGGGCGCATGAGCACCGCCAGGCCCAAGGGGGCCGCCAAGGGAGGCAAGGGAACGCCGGCCACCGTCGCCGCGGCCAAGGCCGGGATCGACTTCACGCTGCACCCCTACGAGCCCGACCCGGACGCCGAGTCCTACGGCGCGGCCGCCGCCGACGCGCTCGGCATCCCGCACGACCAGATCTTCAAGACGCTGCTCGCGGAGGTGGACGGGCGGCTGACCGTCGGGGTCGTCCCGGTCTCGGCCGGCCTGGACCTGAAGGCGCTCGCGACGGCCGCGGGCGGGAAGAGGGCGCGGATGGCCGACCCGGCCGACGCCGAGCGCGCCACCGGGTACGTCGTCGGCGGGATCAGCCCGCTCGGGCAGCGGCGGCGGCTGCCGACGGTGATCGACGCGTCGGTGTCAGCGCTCGCCACCGTCCACGTCTCGGCCGGCCGGCGCGGACTGCAGATCGAGCTCGCCCCCGCCGACCTCGTCCGGCTCACCGGGGCGGCCGTCGCCGCGATCGCCCGGGGGTAGCCGGCGGACGATCATCTCCAGGAGCCCGTAGGCGGCGACGGCCGGGAGCGGCCAGAGGACCAGCACGCCCTTGGCGCGCAGGTCGGCCACGCCCGTGGCGGTGGCGCCGTCGCGGCCGTGCCGGGCCGCGTCGTGGAAGGCGTCCAGCCCGATGAGATGGCCGGTCTTCCAGGCCAGCACCGCCGCGGCGGCGCCGCCGGCGGCCAGCCCGAGGAGCAGCGCCACGTCGTTGCCGCGCCCGCCGGCCAGATAGGCGGCGACGCCGGACGCGAGCCCGGCGATGAGGGCGATCACGGCGAACCGGGCGTCGATGCCGATCGGCCCCTGTCCCTCGGGGTCCGCCAGCAAAGGCTCACCTTGGACTATTACATATGTCACCTTGGGGCTCATCTTGGCCCAGAGCAGCCCGGCCACGGGCCCGGAGAGCGCCACGATGGCGGTGGTGACCGCCCAGGTCGCGAAGAGCCTGCCGGCCGGTCGCCGCACCTCGTACGCTCCTCCCAGGAAGTGTCCTCTGACAGCGAAAGCCTAGCCTGCCCAGGTCAGCTGATCGACAACCGAACGGCGCCCGGATTCCCTCCCACAGGCGCCCCGATCACTGGGATAATGTGCCCGACATGTCCGGATTCAGCCCCGCGTTCGAACGCCTCGGCGCCGCCCTGGCGGCCGTCGTCCTGCAGCAGCAGGAGACCCTCGCCGAGTTCCTCCCGCGCGAGGACTGGAGCGCCGACCTCACCGCCCGCACCTACGCCAGCGGCGGGGTCGCCGTGCGGGTGTCGCTGCTCGGCAGCTACGCCGCACGCGAGCGCACCTGGCTGTGGGGCTGGGCCAACCCCCAGTTCGGCGACGCGCATCCCGCCGTCGCCCCGACACTGGTCATCCGGGCCCTCGGCGAGCGGCTCGGGATCACCGAGTTCACCACCCCCGAGGTCGACCTGTCCTGGTACGACGGGCCCGCCGGGCACGGCGGCGAGCTGGTCGCGATGGCGGCCGGCGGCGTGCTGAGCGGCGCCGGCTACATCGGCGCCGGCTACGACGGCGGCTCGGCCTACCTGCACGTGGACGACCCGCAGGCCCCGCCCGCGGGCTGGGACCCGATCCCGGTGCCCCGGCTGCTGGCCAGCGCGGCGAGCCTCTTCCCGCACGAGCCGCGCCTCACCCTCGCGGGGCTGCTGTCCCACCACCGCGTCCCCTACCGGCAGACCGACACGCTGACCGAGCTGGCCCTGCCCGAGGGCGGCACCGCCCGCGCCCACTTCGACGGGCTCGGACGCTTCGTCGACTGGGAGGCCGAGCTCCGCCCGGCCGCCCTCAGCGGCTGACCCTCCCCGCGCGCCTCCCGCGGAGCCCGTGCGTCACCGGATGCGCGCGTCTCATCGGGCGGTCGCCATATGCGCGTGTCACCGTCCGTATGCCAGTCATACCGTCCACCGATGATCTGTTCACACACGATTCGGCGGTCGTTGACCCGGCTCGGCCGCGCCGGTCCGGCCCCCGCTCCTAGCGTTCCCCCTGATCAGGCCCCTGATCAGCAGCGCGGAGGGAGCACCAGGAGTGGCCAGCACACAGAACGTCCAGGACGAGCCGGAGGGCACGGGCACCGGGCGGAGGGCGTTCCTCCTCGGCACCGGCGCGATCGGCGCCGGCGCGGCCATCGCCGCCACGGAGGCGGCCGCCGGGTTGGCCACCGCGCCCCCGGCCGCCGCCGGGCCCGGGACCGCCGGCCGGGACCCCGGCCCGGACGGGTCCACGTTCACCATCGCGGTGATGCCGGACACCCAGTACCTCTTCGACGGCGACAGCATCCGGCCGGAACCGGTCGAGGCGTCCTTCCGGCACATCGTCGACCGGCGCGAACGCGACAACATCGTGTTCGTCGCCCACCTCGGCGATCTCGTCCAGAACGCGGGCGCGGGCGAACTGGAGGCGATAGCCCGGACCTTCCGGACGCTCGATCGCAAGGGCATGCCCTACTCCGTCCTCGCGGGCAACCACGACATCGACTCCCGGACGGACGACCAGCGCGGCCGCACCCCCTACCTGGACAACTTCGGCCCGCGGCGCTACCGGCGGATGCCGACGTTCGGCGGCGCCTCCCCCGACGGCTACCACACCTACCACCGGTTCGGCGCGGCCGGACGGGACTGGCTCGTCCTCGCCATGGACTGGCGGGCCTCCGACCAGGGCTTCGCGTGGGCGCGGAACGTCCTCAGGAGCCACCCGAAGACCCCGGCCATCCTCACCACCCACGAGATCGTGTACACCGGCGAACGCGGCGGGGACGCGGTGTTCTCCGAGTACGGGGAGCGGCTCTGGAAGGAGCTCATCGCCGGGAACGACCAGATCTTCCTGTGCCTCAACGGCCACTTCTGGCCGCCTGCGCGGACCACCCGCAAGAACGAGGCGGGCAACGACGTCCACGTGCACATCACCAACTACCAGGACCGCTACTTCGGCGGCGCCGCGATGATCCGCCTCTACCGCTTCGACCTGGCCCGCGACACGATCGACGTGGAGACCTTCGCGCCGTGGGTGACCGGCCGCGACCAGGACGAGCTGAACGCGATGGAGCGCCGCGAGCTGATCCTCACCGGCCCCGACGACCGGTTCAGCGTGCCGCTCGACTTCGACCGCCGCTTCGCCGGGTTCGCGCCCGCGCCGGCCCGCCCCGCCCGCCCGGCCAAGGCACTTCTCCTGCCCGGGACGGTCGCGTACTGGCGCTTCGACTCCGGGCGCGCCGACGGGACGCCGCTGGCCGGGAACGACCGGGTCGACGACCTGTCCGGGCAGGGAAACCACCTGGTCCCCAGGGCCGCCCCCGGCACCCCCGCCGGGACGCTGCGCTGGTCGTCAGAGCACCACCCCGACCAGCCCGGCCACGGCAGCCTGCTCTTCGGCGGCACCAAGAACCCGCTGCGCGGCGCCTACCTGGAGACCGAGGCGAACGCGCCACTGAACAAGGCCGCCTTCCCCAAGGGCTACACCGTCGAGGCGTTCTTCAAGACCCCGGCCGACTGGGACCCGGGCCAGAACGGGTGGGCGGCACTGCTCAGCCGATGGGGCATGGCGGGCCAGGCCGGCAAGAAGCAGGGCGACCCGGAAGAACCCGTCGCCACGCTCGGCCTCTCCCCCGGCAGGGAGCTCCAGTGGGCGGTCTACCCCCTCGACCGGGACGGCTCGGTCACCAACTGGGGCCACGAACTCCCGCTCGGCGCCTGGTGGCACGTCGCCGTCGTCAACGACGGCCGCCGAACCACCATGTACATCGACGGCTGCCCCGTGGCGCGCAACCCCGCCACGCGCAACAGGGGCCTCACCACCCTCGGCCTCCCATGGCTCCTCGGCGGCTACGAGTACGGCGGGAAACTCGACCAGGTACTGCACGGCTGGATCGGGGACGTCCGCGTCGTCGACCGCGCCCTCCCCGTCCGCGACTTCATGCTCACCTAGCCGCGGACCCGCCGGGCCGGCCGCCATGGCCGGCCCGGCCACGGGTCAGCCCAGGCAGGACGGGCCGAGGAGCTGCTTCAGATCACCCATCAGCGCCGGGGACGGCGCGACGCGGAGCTTGTCGTCCAGCCGCACCACCGTCGTGCGCGGCCCGTTCTGCAGGTGCAGATGCACCTCGGCGCTGCCCGGATGAGTGATCAGCACCTCCTTGAGGCGCGTCACCGTCGGCGGCGTGCACCGGCCGAGCGGCAGCGTGACCGACAGCGGACCGGTCGCGTCGGTGATCGTGAGGTCCGGCTGCGTCACCTCCATCGCGATGATCTTCGCGACGTCCTCGCGCCGGTCCAGCCGCCCCTTCACCACCAGGATCGCGTCCTCGGCCAGCAGCGTCGAGCAGAGCTGGTAGGACGAGGGGAAGCACATCACCTCGATGGAACCGCCGAGGTCCTCCAGCTGGAACATGGCCCACGAGTTGCCCTGCTTGGTGACCTTGCGCTGCAGGCCCGACAGCAGCCCCGCCACGATCACGACCTGACCGTCCGGGCGCTCCCCGCCGTTCAGCACCGCGATCGTGCAGTCCGCCTCCCGCTCCAGGATGTGCTCGACGCCGAGGAGCGGATGGTCGGAGACGTACAGCCCGAGCATCTCCCGCTCGAACGCCAGCAGCGTCGTCTTGTCCCACTCCTCGCCCTCGGGGATCGCGACGGCGAAGGCGTCCTCGCCGCCGTCGTCCTCCAGCGCGCCGAACAGCGAGTCCTGGCCGATCGCCTCCTTGCGCTTGATGTCGATGACCGAGTCGATGGCCTGCTCGTGCACCATCAGCAGCGCCTTGCGCTCGTGCCCGAGCTCGTCGAACCCGCCCGCCTTGATCAGCGACTCCACGACCCGCTTGTTGCACACGATCGGCGGGACCTTGTTGAGGAAGTCGTTGAAGTCGCCGTAGGCGCCCTTCTCCTTGCGCGCCGCGACGATCCCGTCGACCACGTTCGTGCCGACGTTGCGTACCGCCGACAACCCGAACCGGATCTCGGTGTCACCGAGCGGGGTGAAGTCGGCCTCGGACGTGTTCACGTCCGGCGGCAGCACCTTCAGGCCCATCCGGCGGCACTCGCTCAGATAGAGGGCGCTCTTGTCCTTGTCGTCACCGACGGAGGTGAGCAGGCCCGCCATGTACTCGGCCGGGTAGTTCGCCTTCAGGTAGGCCGTCCAGTAGGACACCAGCCCGTACGCCGCGCTGTGCGCCTTGTTGAACGCGTAGTCGGAGAACGGGACGAGAATGTCCCACAGCGTCTTCACGGCCTCCTTGGAGAAACCGCTGTCGATCATCCCCTGCTCGAAGCCGACGAACTGCGCGTCCAGCTCCGCCTTCTTCTTCTTGCCCATCACACGGCGCAGCAGGTCCGCCTTGCCGAGCGTGTACCCCGCGACCTTCTGCGCGATCGCCATGACCTGCTCCTGGTACACGATCAGGCCGTAGGTCGTGTCGAGGATCTCCTTGAGCGGCTCCTCCAGCTCCGGATGGATCGGAGTGATCTCCTGCTGGCCGTTCTTGCGCAACGCGTAGTTGGTGTGCGAGTTCGCGCCCATCGGCCCCGGCCGGTACAGCGCGCCGACGGCGGAGATGTCCTCGAAGTTGTCCGGCTTCATCAGCCGCAGCAGCGAGCGCATCGGGCCGCCGTCGAACTGGAACACCCCGAGCGTGTCACCGCGGGCCAGCAGCTCGTAGGTCTTCGCGTCGTCCAGCTTCAGCGCGAGCAGGTCGACATCGACGCCCTTGTTCTTCTTGATGCCCTTGAGCGCGTCGTCGATGATCGTCAGGTTCCGCAGGCCCAGGAAGTCCATCTTCAGCAGGCCGAGCGTCTCGCAGGTCGGATAGTCGAACTGCGTGATGATCGCGCCGTCGGCGTCCCGGCGCATGATCGGCACATGGTCGGTGATCGTCTCACCGGACATGATGATCCCCGCCGCGTGCACGCCGGTCTGCCGGATCAGCCCCTCCAGGCCCTGCGCCAGATCCATGATCTGCTTGACGTCGGTCTCTTCCTCGTACAGCTTGCGCAGCTCCCCCGCCTCGCCGTGGCGCGGGTGCTTGTCGTCGAAGATCCCCGACAGCGGGATGTCCTTGCCCATGACGGCCGGCGGGAACGCCTTGGAGATCCGGTCGCCCAGCGCGTACGGAAAGCCCAGGACGCGGCCCGCGTCCTTGATGGCGGCCTTCGCCTTGATGGTGCCGAAGGTGGCGATGAAGGAGACCTTGTCGGCCCCCCACTTCTCCGTCGTGTACCGGATGACCTCGGCCCGCCGGTCTTCAGGGAAGTCGATGTCGATGTCGGGCATCGACGCGCGCTCCGGATTCAGGAACCGCTCGAAGATCAGCCCGTGCGGGATCGGATCCAGGTCCGTGATGCCCATCGCGTACGCGATCAGCGACCCCGCCGCGCTCCCCCGGCCCGGCCCGACCAGGATCCCGTTCTCCTTCGCCCACATGATGAAGTCCGCCACGACGAGGAAGTACGACGGGTACCCCTTGCCGAGAATGACGCCCATCTCGTACTCGGCCTGCTCCCTGTACCCCTCGGGCAGACCCTCCGGAAACCGCCGCTCCAGGCCCTTCCAGACCTCCTTGCGGAACCAGCTCTCCTCCGTCTCCCCCTCCGGCACGGGAAAACGCGGACTGAGATCCCGGTACTCGAACATCCCCGCCGGATCCACCTTCTCGGCCACCAGCAGAGTGTTACGGCACCCCTCCAGCCAGATGTCGGACGAATCGATCGAACGCATCTCGTCCGCGGTCTTGATGTAGTAGCCGCTCCCGTCGAACCGGAAACGATCGGGATCCGCGAGCTGCTTGCCCACCTGCACGCACAACAGCGCGTCATGCGCCGTCGCCTCCGACTCGTGCGTGTAATGCGAGTCGTTCGTCACCACCGGCCGGATGTTCAGCTTCTTACCGATGTCGATCAAGCCCTGCCGGACCCGGCGCTCGATGTCCAGGCCGTGGTCCATCAGCTCCAGGAAATAGTTGTCCTTGCCGAGGATGTCCTGGAACGTGGCCGCCGCCTTCAGCGCCTCATCGAACTGCCCCAGCCGCAGCCGCGTCTGCACCTTCCCGGACGGGCAGCCCGTCGTCGCCATCAGGCCGTCCGCGTGCTCGGCGAGGAGCTCCTCGTCCATGCGCGCGTACTTGAACACGAACCCCTCGGTGTACGCGCGGCTCGACAGCTTGAAGAGATTGTGCAGACCCGTACGGTTCCGCGCCCACAACGTCTTGTGATTGATCAGGCCGCCACCCGAAACGTCATCGCGCTTCTGGCTCGGCTCACCCCACTGAACCTTCTTCTTATGAAAGCGCGACTCCGGCGCCATGTACGCCTCGATGCCGATGATGGGCGTGACACCCGCCGCCGTCGCCTTCTTGTGAAAGTCATAGGCGCCATGCATATTGCCGTGGTCCGTCATCGCGATCGCCGGCATCTCCTGCCGAGAGACCTCATCGAACATCTGCTTCAACCGCGCCGCCCCATCCAACATGGAGTACTCGGTATGAACATGTAGATGGACGAACGAATCGGCCATGCCTGATGCGCCTCCTGCTGCTTCTCGCATGCGACCGCCCGCGTGCCTCCGCACGCGTCGGCGCCATCGGTCCCCGGGGAAGATCGCCAGTCCGGACTACGCCGGACGACGCGGTCCTGGCAGCCTAACCCGCTCCCCCGGACGCCGGGGCACCGACGCGCCGATGCCTCGTTCGTCCCATCTGTCCCACTACCGCCGTCCGCTCACGGACGGTTGCGCGCCCCACGCGCTCTGGTAGGCGCCGGGCGGCACCCCGACGGCGCGCTTGAAATGCCGGGTCAGGTGCGCCTGATCGGCGAACCCCGTCCGGACGGCCACCTCCGCCGGACGCAGGCCGTCCTCCAGCAGCGCGCGCGCCGACCGCACCCGCACCTGATTGAGGTAGGCGTGCGGAGGCAGGCCCACCGTTGCCCGGAACGCGCGGAGCAGCGGGAACGGCGCGGTCCCCACCGCCGCGGCCAGCTCCTCCAGCGACGGCGGCTCCACCAGGCTGGCGTGCAGGATCTCGCGGGCCGAGCGCACCACGGGCGGCAGCGCGGCCGTCCCGCCGCCTCCGAAGACGTGCCGCGCGTGCCGCGTCAGCAGCCGCGCCAGCGCCGTCCGCAGCAGCGTTGAGGCCGCCAGCGCGTCCCCCGCCTCCCCGGCCCGGTGCATCGTCCGCAGCGCCGCGGCCGTGGGCGGATCGTCCAGGACGGGCACCGGGAACGTCGGCGTCCCTCCCCGGGCCCCCAGCTCACCCGCGATCTCCTTCACGAGCGCCTCCGACGGGTACAGGACGCGATACGTCCAGCCCTCCGGCGTCCCCGCATAGCCCGTGTGCACCACGTCCGGGTTCACGACCGCGATGGACCCCGGCCCGGCGCGCTCGACGCCCGCCGGGTGGTCGAACTCCTCGACCCCCGTCTCCACCAGGCCGATCGTGTAGCCCTCGTGCGTGTGCCGGCTGAACCGGTGCGTCACGAACCGCGCACGCAGCAGGGGCACCTCGGGCAGCGCGGGAAGCCGCCAGTAGCGCGCGACCTCTCCCCCCATATCGGACATGCTAGCCAGGCCGCCGTCCCACGGGCCGGGACGATCCGCCCGGGAGTTGGCGTTCACCCGCGAGGCCGAACTACGATCGGGCGCATGGATCGTCGCCATTCCAGGTTTACGCAGCCGGCTCCGGGTGAGCCGGTCGCCTCCACGACCTGAGCGACGACCCCGGAGCCGGCCAAGGCAGAGCCCCTCGGGCTCTGCCTTTTCTCATGATCGAGACGCCTCATCGGCGAACGCGGCCCCGGGCACGGATCCCTTGCGCGTACGGCCGCCGCAACAGAGGGAGACCCACATGCACGACCAGGTCCTGGACTCCGCCGCGGGCGCCCCCGCGTGCCCCGCCTGTGCCGAGACGTCCGGGGGGCGGCCCGGCGCGGCGCGCCCGGCGCACGGCGAGGAGATGCGGGTCGCGCTGCCGGCCGTCGCGGAGATCGGCACCCTGGAGGAGGCCCGGGCGGCGATCGACGGCGTCGACGCCGCGCTGGCCGTGCTGCTGGAGCACCGCGCCGCGCTGGCCGCGGTCGTGCAGTGCCTCAAGCCCGTCGGCGGCTTCGCCGGACGCGACCCCGAGCGGGAGCGCCGGATCGTCGAGGCGATGGCCGGGCTCGCCCCCACCCTCGGCCCCGACCGGCTGGCCCCCATCGTGAACGCCATCATCGAGGCCGGGCTCGACGCCGCCGAGAACGCCCGTCCCTGACGGCGATCGCGCCCACGGGCCGCGCAAGAACGTTCAAGACGCCGCCGTGCGGCCGGTCCTACCTTCCCCGGCATGGACGGTGAGGTGGGAACGGTCCCGGGCGGCGAGGCCGCGGCGGCGGACGCCCAGGAGGACGCCCAGGAGAACGCACGCGCGGCCGCGCGGTCGGCCGCGGTACGGGACGGTGTCGGCGTCGGGCTCGCGGTGGGCCTGTCGGGGCTCGCGTTCGGCGCGGCGGCCGTGACGGCCGGCCTGTCGGTGGCGCAGTCGCTCGTGCTGAGCCTGCTGGCCTTCACCGGCGCCTCCCAGTTCGCCCTGATCGGGGTGATCGGCGGGGGCGGCGGGCTGGTCGCCGGGTCGCTCGGCGCGATCCTGCTCGGCGGCCGCAACGCCCTGTACGGGCTGCGGCTCGCGCGGACGCTGGACGTCCGGGGCTGGCGGCGGCTGCTGACCGCGCAGGTCGTCATCGACGAGACCCTCGCGGTGGCCACGGCGCAGCCCGGCCGCGCGGCGGCCCGCGCCGGGTTCGTCGCCACCGCGATCCCGCTGTACCTGACCTGGAACCTGTGCACGTGGCTCGGCGCGGCGGGCGCCGCGCGGCTCGGCGACCCCGAGGCGGTGGGGCTGGACGTGCTCGGGCCCGCGGTCTTCCTGGCGCTGCTGTGGCCGCGGCTGACCGCCGGGCGCACCGAGATGCGGGTCGCCGCGGGCGCCGCCGTGATCGCGATCGGGGCGACGCCGCTGCTGCCGACCGGCGTGCCCGTCATGCTGGCCGCGGCCGCCGCCCTGCCCGCCCTCGTCACGCGCGGGGAGGGCCGGTGAGCGTCTGGATCGCGATCCTCGCCACCGCGGCGGGATGCTACGCGCTGAAGCTCGCCGGGCTGGTCGCGCCGCAGCGGGTGCTGGCGGACCCGCGGGTCCGCCGGTTCACCGACGTGGTCCCCGTCGCGCTGCTGACCGCCCTGGTCGCCGTGCAGGCCGTCGCCGACGGCCGGGCCCTGGAGGTGGACGGCGCCCGCCTCGCGGGCCTCGGCGCGGCCGTGGCCGCGCTGGTGCTGCGGGCGCCGTTCCTGGTCGTGCTCGCGGCGGCCGCCGGGGTGACCGCCGGGCTCCGGTTCGCCGGGGCGTGAGCGCCGGGCCGGGCGCCCGGCGCGTCAGGACTCCGTGGAGACGATCTCCAGTGCGCGGGCCAGGTCGTCGGGGTAGGGGCTCGTGAACTCCACCAGGTCGCCGCGCGTGGGGTGCTCGAAGCCGAGCCGGGCGGCGTGCAGCCACTGGCGCCGCAGGCCGAGCCGCGCCGCCAGGGTCGGGTCGGCGCCGTAGGCCATGTCCCCCGCGCACGGGTGCCGGATCGCGGACATGTGCACGCGGATCTGGTGGGTGCGGCCCGTCTCCAGGTCGATGTCGAGCAGCGTCGCCGCCCGGAACGCCTCCACCGTGTCGTAGTGCGTCACCGACGGCTTGCCGCCCGCGACCACCGCGAACCGCCCGTCGCCGGACGGGTGCCGGTCGATCGGCGCGTCGACCGTCCCGCGGAACGGGTCGGGGTGCCCCTGGACGAGCGCCTGGTAGCGCTTGTCGATCCGGCGCTCCTTGAACGCCCGCTTGAGCCGGGAGTAGGCGATCTCGCTCTTGGCCACGACCATCGCCCCGGTCGTGTTCGCGTCGAGCCGGTGCACGATGCCCTGCCGCTCGGACGCGCCGCTGGTGGCGATCGTGTGCCCGGCGCCGAGCAGACCGCCGAGGACGGTCGGCCCCGTCCAGCCGGTGGTGGGGTGGGCGGCGACGCCGACCGGCTTGTCGATCACGACGATGTCGTCGTCCTCGTAGAGCACGCCCATGCCGGGGACGGGCTCGGCGACCGGCGCGGGCGCGGTGGGCGGCGGGGGGAGGGTGACCTCCAGCCAGGCCCCGGCGTGCAGCCGGTCGGACTTGGCGACCTCCGCCCCGTCCAGCAGCACGTCGCCGGCGGCGATGATGTCGGCGGCCCGGCCGCGGGACAGCCCGAACAGGCGGGCCAGGGCGGCGTCGGCCCGTTCGCCTTCCAGCCCGTCGGGGACCGGAAGGCCGCGCACGTCCGCCATCAGGGCTTCTCCTCCGGCGCCGGGACGTCCCCGGGCGCGGGCTCGGCGTCCCGCGGGTTCTCCGGGGCGGGCCCGGTCTCGCGGGCGGGCTCGGGCCGGGCCGGCGCCTCCGGCGCGGCGGCCTCCGCCTTCCCCGGCCCCGGGGGCTCGTCCGGCCCGCCGCTCTCCTCGTCCTTGCCGCCGAGGCGCGTCCCGTCGATCTGGAGGCCGCGGGCGGCCAGCACCACGGCCAGCACGCCGCCGCACACGATCGCCGAGTCGGCCAGGTTGAACACCGGGTAGTGCGGCAGCTCGATCCAGTCGACGACGTGCCCCTTCAGGGGCCCCGGCGCCCGGAACAACCGGTCGCCGAGGTTGCCGAGGGCGCCGCCGAGCAGCAGGCCCAGGCACACCGCCCAGGGCAGGCTGCGCAGGTTCCGGGCGGTGCGCAGGATGGCGGCGACCACACCGCTCGCGATCACCGTGAAGACGATCGTGTAGCCGGTGCCGATCGAGAACGCGGCGCCGCTGTTGCGGGTCTCGCGCAGGGTCAGCAGGCCGCCCAGCAGCCGGACCGGCTCCTCGTCCTGCAGCGTCGCCACGACGATCAGCTTGGACAGGACGTCGGCGGCGAGCGCGGCCAGGGCCACGGCGACCAGCACGCCGACGCGGCGCGGCCGAGGAGATCCCGTGGATTCCTCGGCCCCGCCCTCAGGGTTCGTTGAGTCGCTCAGCGACGTTCCTCGCGTTGTTTGCATGTCACACACAGGGTCGCACGGGGGAAGACCTGCAGGCGCGCCTTGCCGATCGGCCTGCTGCAGGACTCGCAGATCCCGTACGTGCCGGCCTCCATCCGCTGGACCGCCCGCTCGATCTGGGCGAGCAGGTCCTGCGAATTGTAGGCCAGCGCCAGCTCGTGCTCGCGCTCGTAGGTCTTGGCTCCCGCGTCGGCCTGGTCGTCGCCGGCGCCCTCGCTGGTGTCGCCCTCGGCGATCTGCGTGGCGGACGCCGCGATCTCGGCGCGCAGCGTGATGATCTGCTCCTCCAGCCCGGCCCGCACCTCGGCGAGCTCGGCCGGGGTCCACAGCCCCTCGCCCTCGCGGACGGGCAGCTCCGCCGCCCGGGCGGCCGGTCCTCCGGCGTGGTCGGCGCGCAGGGCCTTGCCCGCGGCGCCCCCCTGGCCCGCCTTACCGGCGCCCCGGCGCGCGGCGGGCTTGGCCGGCCGCGCGGCGCCGTCGCCGCCCGCCGGCCGTTTCGCCGGTCCCTTGGCGCTCTTGCTCGTGCCCCGAGCCTTCTTTCCGGAGGGCGACGTGCCCCTCCCCGCGCCGGCCATTTCGGCCTCCCTCGCGCTCATCGCCTCGACAGGCAGTGCGGGCAGCATAAGTCCCCTTTCCCGGGCACGGCAAACGACCTGGCCTTTGTTACCGCCCGCTTATGCCCGGTCGCCGAGCGTCCGGAAACCCCAGAAGATCGCCGGATCTCGTCAAGGAACCCCCGCCCCGCCCTCCCGGTCACCCCGCCGGCGCGGAGAAACGGGAAGAGCCGCCGCCGCGCGTGCGTTACAGTTCGGACCAGCAGTCGTAACGGCAGGCGCTGATGGGGACACCTGCCGCCGCACGCAGCCATGAGCGACCCGGGGACGGTGCGAGCCCGGGGGCGAGCCCGGCGGTCCGATCACCCCGGAGCCTCCGGAAGAACCGCCCCGGCACCGTCCGAGGGCCCAGTAGACCCGGTGGCCGCGACGGCGAACGAAGCGGGCCGCGCCCGGCGCGGCCAAGGAGGGTGGTACCGCGGGGTCCGTCCGGAGCGATCCGGGCAGCCGCCTCGTCCCTCCGGTCCACGTGCAGTCCCACGTCGATCCGGAGGTCCGTCCACGTGAGCCGCCAGTTCCGGCCACTGCCCGCGCAGGTCGATCTGCCCGCCATGGAGCGGGATCTGCTGCGCCGCTGGCAGGAGAGCAAGGTCTTCGAGCGCTCGCTGGAGCGCACCGCGTCCGGCCCCCGCTGGATCTTCTACGAGGGGCCGCCCACCGCCAACGGGATGCCCGGCGTCCACCACGTGGAGGCCCGCGTCTTCAAGGACGTCTTCCCCCGGTTCAAGACGATGAAGGGCTACCACGTCCCCCGCAAGGGCGGCTGGGACTGTCACGGCCTGCCCGTCGAGGTGGCCGTGGAGAAGGAGCTCGGCCTCACCGGCAAGAAGGACATCGAGGAGTACGGCGTCGCGGAGTTCAACGACCGCTGCCGCGAGTCGGTGCTGCGCCACGTGGACGCGTTCGAGGAGATGTCCGAGCGCATGGGCTTCTGGGTCGACACGGCCCAGGCGTACCGCACGATGGACCCCGAGTACGTCGAGGCCGTGTGGTGGTCCCTTAAGGTCGTCTTCGACAAGGGCCTGCTGTTCCGCGACTTCCGCATCACCCCCTACTGCCCGCGCTGCGGGACGGGCCTGTCCGACCACGAGCTGGGCCAGCCCGGCGGGTACGAGACGGTCTCCAGCCCGTCGGTGTACGTGCGGATGCCCGCCACGTCCGGCCCGCTCGCCGAGCTCGGCGCCGCGCTGCTGATCTGGACCACCACCCCGTGGACGCTGGTGTCCAACACCGCCGTCGCCGTGCACCCCGACGTCACCTACGTCGCCGCCCGCCCGGCGGGCTCCAGCGAGGTGCTCGTGGTCGCCGAGCCGCTGGTCGCGCAGGTCCTCGGCGAGGACGCCGAACGGCTGGCCACCTTCCAGGGCACCGACCTCGAACGCACCGCCTACCGGCGGCCGTTCGATCTCGTCGACATCCCCGACGCGCACTACGTCGTCCTGGGCGACTACGTCACCGTCGAGGACGGCACCGGCCTCGTCCACCAGGCGCCCGCGTTCGGCGCCGACGACATGACCGTCTGCAAGAACTACGGAATGCCGATCGTCAACCCGATCGGCCCCGACGGGCGGTTCCTGCGCGAGGTGCCCCTCGTCGGAGGGAAGTTCTTCAAGGACGCCGACGAATCGCTCACCGACGACCTGCGCGCGCGCGGGCTGCTGTTCCGCGGCGGCCACTTCGAGCACAGCTACCCGCATTGCTGGCGCTGCCACACGCCCCTGCTCTACTACGCGCTCCCCGCCTGGTACATCCGCACCACCCAGATCAAGGAACGGCTGCTCGAGGAGAACGAGAAGACCAACTGGTTCCCCGAGACGGTCAAGACCGGCCGTTACGGAGAATGGCTGCGCAACAACGTCGACTGGTCGCTTTCTCGCAGCCGCTATTGGGGCACGCCGCTGCCCTTGTGGGTCTGCGGTGACGACGAGGACCACATCACCTGCGTCGGATCGCTCAAGGAACTGGGCGACCTCGCCGGAAGCGACATGTCCTCCCTCGACCCGCACCGCCCGTACGTCGACGACGTCAACTTCCCCTGCCCGCGGTGCGGGACGGAGGCACGCCGCGTCCCCGACGTGATCGATGCCTGGTACGACTCGGGCTCGATGCCCTTCGCCCAATGGGGCGCCCCCTACCGCAACAAGGAGATCTTCGAGAACTCCTACCCGGCCCAGTACATCTGCGAGGCCCAGGACCAGACTCGCGGCTGGTTCTACTCCCTCATGGCCGTCGGGACGCTCGTGTTCGACAGGTCGTCCTACGAGAACGTCCTCTGCCTCGGCCTGATCCTCGCCGAGGACGGCCGCAAGATGAGCAAGCACCTCGGCAACGTCCTGCGCCCCATCCCCCTCATGGACGAGCACGGCGCCGACGCGCTGCGCTGGTACATGCTCGCCAGCGGCCTGCCCTGGGCGTCCCGCCGCGTCGGGCACGGCGCCATGGAGGAGATCGTCCGCAAGGTCCTCCTCACCTACTGGAACACCGCGTCGTTCTTCGTCCTGTACGCCAACGCCGCCCAGGCCCAGGGCCGCGCCTGGACCCCGGACCGGCTCGCCGAGGCGCCGGCCCCCGCCGACCGCCCGCTGCTCGACCGCTGGGCGCTGGCCGAACTGCACCGCACCATCACCGAGGTCGACACCGCCCTGGAGCAGTTCGACACGGCCCGCGCCGGACGCCGCCTCGCCGAGTTCGTCGACGACCTGTCCAACTGGTACGTGCGGCGGTCCCGCCGGCGCTTCTGGGAGGGCCCGGAGAGCCCCGAGGGCGCGTCCGCCTTCGCCACCCTCTACGAATGCCTGGAGACCCTGACCCGTCTAATGGCGCCCATGGTCCCGTTCGTGACCGACCACGTCTGGGACGTCATCCGCCCCGAGGACGGACCCGAGTCCGTGCACCTCGCCGACTGGCCGTCCGCCCGGGCCGAGCTCCTCGACCCCGAGCTCGTCGCGCAGATGGCCCTCGTCCGGCGGCTGGTGGAACTCGGCCGCTCCGCGCGCGCCGCAAGCGGCGTCCGGACCAGGCGGCCCCTCGGCCGCGCGCTCGTCGGCGCCCCCGGCTGGGCGGCGCTGCCCGCCCAGCTGCGCGCGCAGATCACCGAGGAACTGAACGTCCTGGCCTTCGAGGACCTGTCCTCCATCGGCGGCGACCTCGTCGACTACGAGGTCAAGCCCAACTTCCGCGAACTCGGCAAGCGGTTCGGCAAGGACACCCCGAAGGTGGCCAAGGCCGTCACCGCCGCCGACCCCGCCGGGCTCGTCCACGCCCTGCGCGGCGGCGGCGACGTCGAGCTGGACGCCGCCGACCTCGGCCCCGTCCGCCTCACCGCCGGCGACGTCATCGTCACCGAGCGGCCCCGCAGCGGCTGGGCCGTGGAGAGCGCCGCCGGCGAGACCATCGCCCTCGACCTCACCGTCACCCCGGAACTGCGCCGCGCCGGCCTCGTCCGGGAGGCCGTCCGCTGCGTCCAGGAGGCCCGCAAGGCGGCCGGCCTCGAGGTCACCGACCGCATCGCCCTCTGGTGGCAGGCCGCGGGCGACGACCTCGCCGAAGCGCTCCGCGCCCACACCGCCGACCTCGCCGCCGAGGTCCTCGCCACCGAGGTCACCGAGGGCCGCCCCGACGGCCTCACCCCGGGCCGCGACGACGAGCTGGGCCTGACCTACTGGCTCCGCAAGACCTGAGCCGGTCCTTCCCGGGTGGGTCGGGGGCGTCCCGACCCACCCGGGAAGCGCGGGTCGCCGTGAGACCCGCCTGCTCGCGGAGCCGTGGCGGACACGCTCAGAGCGGGGTTTTTCGCGACACATCGCGTTTGTGACGACGGCTTGCGATGATGACGGGGTGAACCTTCCCGAGCAGCCCTCCGATCCCCCGTCCCCCGCGCAGATGCGCGCATCGGACGCCGACCGCGATGAGGTCGCCGACCGCCTGCGCGAGGCCCTGGCGGAGGGGCGCATCTCGCCGGAGGAGCACGCCGAGCGCATCGACGCCGTCTACAACGCCAAGACCTACGCCGACCTGGAGCCGGTGCTCAGGGACCTGCCCACCGAGCAGGTCCGGCCGCGGGTGGACCTGCGCAAACCGGAGCCGATGCCGCCGCCTCCCCCGCAGTCGGCCAGCCTCGTGGCGGTCTTCTCCGGCACCGAGCGCCGGGGGCGCTGGCTGGTCGAGGAGCACACCAACCTCGCCTGCGTGTTCGGCGGCGCCGAGCTGGACTTCAGGCAGGCGGTCCTCAGCCGGCGCGAGGTGACGGTCAACATCACCTGTGTGTTCGGCGGCGTGGAGATCGTCGTGCCGCCGGGCGTGCGGGTCCTGACCTCCCTGGTCAACGCCTTCGGCGGAACGGACCTGCCGGACGAGGACCCCCTCGACCCCGACGCCCCCGTCATCCGGCTGACCGGCCTCGTGCTGTTCGGCGGCGTCTCCGTCAAGCGCCGCGAGGGCGGCGACGCCGGGGGCGGGCGATCCCGCCACGAGAAGGCGATGGACCGGCACCGGGACGCGCTCGACCGGCACCAGCGCCGGCACGAGCAGCAACTACGGCGCCTGGACCACCGGGAGGAGCAGCACCGGCGCCGCGACGAGCGGCGCGATCGCCTGCGCCAACTGGGCGAGGAGCGCCACCGCGACGACTGAGCCGGTCAGGCGGGCTCCCGCCGCGGAGCCCGCTGCGGGGCTCGCCCTGGTACGGCCGGCGCGGCGGTTCAGTCGCCGTCCGGCTCGTCGTCGGGCCGGCAGACGAGGCAGGGCGTGCAACCGCGGGCCTTGGCCTCGTCGCGGGAGAGCGACTCCAGGTCGTCGGCCTCGTCGCCGATGTCCTCGATGAGCGCGCAGTCCGTGCGGTGGTAGCGCTTGGTGCCGCTCAGGATGCGGACCCGCGGGCCCGTCCCCGGGACGGGCTCGGGTTCCGGCGCGCTCCGCGGCTCGCGTTCCTCGTCGTCGGCGGGCACCGGCTCGGCGTCGTCCTCGGGCACCGGCGCCTCGGCGGGCTCGGGAGCCTCGGCGGGAGCCGGCCGCGTGGCCGTGGCCGCCTCGGCGGGTTCGGGGTCCGGTTCCGCCGCCCGCTCGGCGGGAGCCGGGGGCGTGAACGGCTCGTCCCGCGCGTCGGCGGGGGCGGGCTCGGTTGAGGGCGCCGCGGAATCTTGGGGCTCGTGGACGCCTTCGGCCGCGTCCTCCGGCTCCGAGAGGGCGGGCGCGGCCGGCGCCGGCGGGGCCGGTTCCCCGGCGGGCACGGGGGCCGGAGGCGTGAACGGGGTGGTGAAGCCGAACGCGTCGGTCGGCTTGGCGGGGGCGAGCTCGGGGACGGCTTCCTCGGCCGCCGAGCCGGTCTCAGCGGACCGTTCCGGCTCGGGGTGCGTCTCGTGCTCTCGTTCCCGGGCGGGAGGCGCCTCAGGGGCACTGAGCGCGTCCTCGGGCGGGGCGGCCGGAGCCCGCACGGGGAGGTCGACGACCGTCGGGTCGGCGGATTCCGCGGGGGCCGGGACGGCGGGTGGGGCGGGCGGCCACGCCGACAGCGGAGGCGGAGGCGTCGCGCCGGTCTCGTGGGGGAGCTCGCCGGTCTTGTCGAGGCCGGTCTTGTCGAGGCTCAGCGGAGGCGGCGCGGGCGTGCTGTAGGAGGCCGGCTTGCCGAGGACCACCGGAGGGGGCTCGGCGGCGGGGGGCGCGGAGCGCTCGGCCGTGGGGGCCGTGGGGACGGTGGAGGCGGTGGGGGAAGCGGGCACGGACACCGCCGCGCGCGCCGCGAGGGCCGTGTCGGGCATGCAGGCCGTGCAGGGGCTGAACCCCTCCTCCTTGGCCTCGGCGTAGGTGAGCTCCTCGGAGTCACGTCCGGCGAGCTGGCGGCAGGTGTCCAGGTGGTAGCGCTTGCGGCCGCGGACGACGAAGACCAGGGCGTCTTCGGGGACGTCGGCCGGCGGGGCGGGGATCTCCACCTCGTCGTCGGCACGGTCGGCGGGGGCGCCCGGCTCGTGCGGCACGGGCGGTGGCGCGGGGGCCTGCGCGAAGGCGCCCGCGGGGACAGGGGGGACGGGAGCGGCGGACTTGGCGCGCCTGGCGCCCTTGCGCCGCTTGGGCTCCGAGGGCGCGGCCCCGGGGCCGAAGAGCTCCTTGCGCCGGAGGAACACCCCGATGGCGAGGCACAGCGCGGAGACGATGCTGACGGCGATCGACACGTAGATCACCTTCAGCGCGTCCAGGCCGAGGACCTGGGCGCTGTCTCCGTTGCCGGCGACGATCCCCGCAACCAGCAGGGCGATCGCCACCACCACGAGAACGCCACTCAGGATGATCACAGGGTCTCTCCCCCTCGTTCGGACCGCTCGGCTCCGGGCCTGCCAAAGGCCCGGTGGTCGACCCGCCGGCGCCGCCGGGGCGGCTGCTGAGCCCTCCTCGGCGCGGCGATCGGGACGACACTATCGCCTGCGAGCCCCGCGTCAGCGCCTCTCGTGCGGCGGGTTGTCGCCTCCGGCGTGGAACGCGCCGGTCGCCGAGTGCTGGACCTGCTGGGCGTGCTGCGGCTCGGGCGTGAAGGGGTTGGGGGCGCCGGGCACGGAACCGCCGGGAGCGCCGTTGCGCTCGGCGTGCGACAGCGTGCTCTGCGGACCGGTCTGGGGGACGCTCGGCTGGGTCTGGACGGGGGCCGCGCCGGGGACGGCGGCGAACGCGCCGGTCTCGGTGCTGCCGGCCTCGAGGTCGCGCAGCTGGCCCTCGAGGTAGACCTTGAGGCGGCTGCGGTACTCGCGCTCGAACGCGCGCAGGTTGTCGACCTCGCGCTCGAGCTCCTCGCGCTGCTGCACGAGCGAGCCCATGACCTGGCGGTGGCGCTCCTGGGCGTCCCGGTCGAGGGCCTCGGCGCGGGAGCGGGCCTCGCCGACGATCTGGTCGGACTGGCGGCGCGCCTTGCTGAGGATCTCCTCGGCCTCGCGGCGGGCGCGGCCGAGCGTCTCGTCGGCCTCCCGGCGGGCGTCGGCGATCGCCTGGTCGGCGGTCTGCTGCGCCAGCGCGAGGACGCGGGCCGCGGTGTCCATGTTGTCCTCGCCGGTGGGGGCGGGCGCCATGCCGAGGCCGCCGAGCACGGGCTCCGGCTCGGGCTGCGGCTGCATCTGCGGCTCGGGCCGCGGCGGCTCGGGGATCTTCGGGATGTCGGGCTTGGGCTCCACGATGGGGGCGGCCATGGCCGGGACCTTGCCGCGCAGGCACTCGGCGAGCTTGGCCCGCAGCTCCTCGTTCTCCTGGATCAGCCGGTCGAGCTCCGCCTCGACCTCGTCGAGGAAGGCGTCGACCTCCTCCTCGTCGTACCCCGGCCTCAGCCTGGTGGTACTGAACTGCTTGTTCCGCACATCGGCGGGTGTCAGCGGCATGTTCGTCTCCTTGGCGCGCTTGGAGTCTGTCCCCGGAGGACGGTATCCGATCAGAGCCTCTGCACGAAGATGATCATGACCCAGACCACAAGGATGAGGAAGGTGAAGCTGAGGTCCAACGCCACGTTACCCAGTCGCACCGGCGGGATGAAACGCCGGAGGAGCTTCAGTGGCGGATCGGTGATGGTATAGGTCGCCTCGGCGATCACCAGCACCACTCCGGTCGGACGCCACTGCCGGGCGAACGACTGCAGGACCTCAAGGATCAGCCTCCCTATCAGGAAGAGGAGGAAGAGGTACAACACGTACTGCAGGACGAGTCCAACGATGTTCACGGACACTCTCGCTTGTGGCTGTCAGCTCTGGTTGAAGAACCCTCGTTCCGCCATCCGGGCCTTGTCCTCCGCCGTCACCTCCACGTTGACCGGTGAGAGGAGGAACACCTTGTTCGTAACACGCTCGATGCTCCCGTGCAGGCCGAACACGAGACCTGCCGCGAAGTCGACCAGACGCTTGGCGTCGCTGTCGACCATCTCGGTCAGATTCATGATCACCGGTGTGCCCTCACGGAAGTGCTCCCCGATGGTCCTGGCCTCGTTGTAGGTCCTAGGGTGCAGCGTAGTGATACGAGCGAGGTCGGTGGTACCGGACTCGTAGAGCGCCACGGAACGTCGCTCGGCGGTGGGCGCGGCGTGATGATCGCGTTCACGGTCCGCGGCGTCCTCCGCTCGGGTAAGCTGACCGCCGGACTCGTCGTCACGGCGGCGTCCCTGACCGGCGTCGGTCTCCTCGTCGTAGACCTCGTACTCGTCGTAGTCTTCGTACTTGCCGTACTTGTCGTCGTAGCGGTCGTCCTCCACAAGGCCGAGGTAGACCGCCATCTTGCGCATCGCGCTGGCCATTTGTCCCTCCGTGTCCTGTGGTCGCGGCACCTGGCGCCGCCGGTGGACTGGTCCATCTACGTGGCCCGTTCCGGCAGGTACCACTGGGGGGACATTACCTGACGATTGCCCGTCGGCCGCCGAGCAACGCCGTAGCGATCGAGAGGTGTGTCGCACCGGACGCGATCGCCCGTCCGGAGCACCCTCCGGCCCGGCGTCCGGCGGGCGCTCCCGCGGGCCCGGCCGGGCCGGCGCGGCGCCCGCCGGACGCGGCGGGCTCGGTCACGTGTCCTCTTTCAGCCAGACGAATCCGGCGAAGCGCCCGGTGCGCCCGTCGCGCCGGTAGGAGAACAGGTCGGGCGTCTCCAGGGTGCAGCGCGGGTCGGTCCGCACGTCGGGGACGCCGTCCGCGGCGAGCTGAGCCGCGATCCCGGCGCGGATGTCCAGCCCGGGGGTGCCCTTGGACGTGGTCGCGTACGCGGCGGGCACGGCGGCGGCGACGTCGTCGCGCATCGCCGCCGGGACCTCATAGCAGCCGCCGCACGCCGCGGGACCGATCGCCGCGCGCATCCGCGCCGGGTCGGCGCCGCGCTCGCACATCCGCTTGACCAGCGCGGGGACGACCCCGGCGGCGGTGCCGGGGCGGCCCGAGTGGGCGGCGCCGACGACGCCCGCGACGGGGTCGGCCAGCAGGACGGGCGCGCAGTCGGCGACGAGCACCGCGAGCACGAGACCGGGAACGGTGGTGACGAGCGCGTCGACGGCGCCGGCCGTGCCGGGGGCGGTCACGAAGGCGACGTCGGCGCCGTGCACCTGGCGCATCCAGACCGTCCGGTCGGGGTCGGCGCCGAGCGCGGCGGCGGCACGGCGCCGGTTGCCGGTGACGGCGGCGGGGTCGTCGCCGACCGCTCCGCCCAGGTTGAGGGAGTCATAGGGGGCCGCGCTCACGCCGCCGGCGCGCGCGGTGAAGCCGGCGCCGACGCCGCCGCCCAGGGCGACGGAGGTGATCACTTCAGGAAGTCGGGCACGTCGAGGTCGTCGTCCTCGTCGAACACCACCGGGCGGCGGCGCTGACCGGGGGCGGCGGGGCCGCCCTCGCTCTCCCCCGCGTGCACGCGCGAGGGCGGCTCGACCGGGCGCGGCGCGGCCGGCCG
>NZ_CAACVB010000054.1 GCF_900659635.1 Actinomadura roseirufa
ACGCTCTTCCGATCTGGGGAGCTGCGCGGCGCGGGAGGGCGGGCGGCCGCCGCGACCGGCGACCTCACCGACCCCGGCGCCGCCGCCCGCGCCCTGGACGAGCTGACGTCCGCCCTCGGCGTTCCGGAGGTGGTCGTGTTCTGCCCGCTCCCGGACGTCGCGCTGATCCGTCCCGTCCTGGAGACCTCGGCGGCGGACGTGCGGGACGCCCTGGCGCTGACGGTGGTGGGCGCCGCCGCCGTCGTCCGGGCCGTGCTGCCGGGGATGCTGGAGCGCGGCTCGGGCGCGCTGCTGTTCACGAACGGCGGCGCCGCGGTGCGTCCCAGCCCGGAGCGCGCCGTGAGCGCCGTCGCCTACGCCGGGCTGAACGCCTACCTCGACCTGCTCGCCCGGACGCTGCCGGAGCGGGGCGTGCGCGTCGGGCGCGTCACGATCGTCGGGCCGGTCGGGCCGGGTCTGGCGCACGAGCCCGCCGCCGTCGCCGAGCACCTGTGGCGGCGGCACGCTCTGCCGGACCCGGCGGTGACGGTCCTGACCTGACGCCCGGCCCAGTGCCGGCCGCGAGCGTCGCGCGGGTGCGCGGGCGGGCCGATCAGGACCCCGCGCTCGCCGATCGCCCGGACAGGCTCCATTTCCTTGACAGTTTCATTTGTCGAAGTGAGGATGGGCCCATGCTGGACGTGACGGTGATCGAGGACCCGGCGGCGGCCGCGGCCTCCCTGGACCCGATGCGCGCGCGGCTGCTGGCCGAGCTGGCCGAGCCGATGTCGGCGGCGACGCTGGCCGCGCGGGTGGGCCTGCCGCGGCAGAAGGTGAACTACCACCTCAGGACGCTGGAGCGGCACGGCCTGGTCGAGCTGGTCGAGGAACGCCGCAAGGGCAACATGACCGAGCGGCTCATGCGCGCCACGGCGAGCGCCTACGTGATCTCCCCGCTGGCGCTGGCCGCGCTGCAGCCGGATCCGGACCGCTACCGCGACGCGCTGTCGGCGCGCTGGCTGCTGGCGCTCGCCGGGCGGCTGGTGCGCGACGTCGGCGCGCTGGTGTCGGGCGCCGAGCGGGCGGGCAAGCGGCTGGCGACCTTCGCGCTGGACGGGGAGGTGCGGTTCGCCTCGGCGGCCGACCGCGCCGCGTTCGTGGAGGAGCTGACCGCCGGCGTCGGCGCGCTGATCCGCAAGTACCACGACGAGTCGGCGGAGGGCGGCCGCGACCACCGGGTGGTCATCGCCGTCCATCCCTCGTTGAGGACGCCACCCGCCGTGGGCGGCGGCACCGGGGACGGCGCCGGTGCCGGGGAGCCCGGAGGCGGCGCCGTGACCGGCGGGTCGGGCGCGGGCGGCGCCGCCGGACGGGGACCGGCCGGGGAGATCGAGGGCTGAGCGGCCCGCCGCCCGCGACGAGCACGCACGACGCACGCGCCGAGGAGAGGACCATGGGCAAGGAATTCGAGATCGTCCGGGAGTTCGAGGTGGACGCGGCTCCCGAGCAGGTCTGGGACGCGCTCACGACCGGCACGGCGGGCTGGCTGTGGCCGATGGAGTACGAGCCGAGGGAGGGCGGCGCGGCGCCGGCGGGCGGCGTCGTCACCGACTGGGACCCGCCGCACCGGCTGGCGGCGCGCGGCGAGTGGCCGGAGGCCGCCACGGGCCAGTCGCTCAACCGGCTCGACCAGCTGATCGAGCCGCGTGAGGGCGGGCGGGCCTGGGTGCGCTGGGTGCACAGCGGCATCTTCGTCGACGACTGGGACAACCAGTACGACGCCGCGGCCAGGCACACCGACTTCTACCTGCACACCCTGGTCCAGTACCTGACGCGCTTCCAGGGCCGGCCGGTGACGCACAGCGGGGTCCAGGGCCCCGAGGCGTCCAGGGCCAGGGGCTCCTTCGAGGCGGTCGTCCGGGCGCTCGGCCTGGGCGCCGGCGTCTCCGCGGGCGACGAGACGCGGGTCGACCTGCCGGGGACGGGCCCCGCGGACGTGGTGGTCGACTACCGCGACGAGCTCTTCGTCGGGCTGCGGACCGGCGACGCCATGTACCGGTTCTTCGGCCGCGACGCGTTCGGTGCGCCCGTCGCGGTCGTGGTGCACCAGTTCGCCGCGGACGCGGCCGAGACCCAGAAGGCCACGCAGAGGGCATGGCAGGGCTGGCTGGACCGCCTGTACTCCTGACCGGCACAAGCCCCTCGCGGGGTTGACGGGGCGCGCCGCCGCGGCCGACCATGCGTTTGATCACCGGGGGGCCGGCCGTGAGACGGAGGGGACGCCGATGACCTACGCGGGGATGCAGGGGACGGGCCCGGGAGAGATCGCGCCGGACGGGTCGGCGGTGGAGTTCTACGCGGCGCTGCCGCCGGACGCGGGCGGCGCGGAGCTGGTGCACGGGGCGCTGCCGGCCGGGACGGCGATCCTCGAGCTCGGCGCGGGGGCCGGGCACGTCACCCGCCCGCTGGCGGCGCTCGGCCACCCGGTCACGGCGGTCGACGAGTCGGCGGCGATGCTGGCCCGGATCGACGGCACGGCCGAGGGGGTGCGGACGGTCCGCTCGCCGATCGAGGAGCTGCGGCTGCCGGAGCGGTTCGGCTGCGTGCTGATGATGTCGTACCTGGTCAACTACGGCGACCGGCGGGCGCTGCTGGACGCCTGCCGGCGGCACGTGGCACCGGGCGGCCTGGTCGTCGTGCAGCGCGAGACCGAGGCGTGGCACGCCGCGGACGCCCCGCGCGCGTGGTCGCACGATGGCGTGGACTACCTGCTGCGCGACGTCGGCCGCCCGGAGCCGGAGGTGATGACCGGGACGCTGGAGTACCGGATGGGCGAGCGCACGTGGACGCACACGTTCCGGTCGCGGCGGCTGGCCGACGCCGACGTGCCCGCGGTGCTGGGCGCGTCGGGACTCGTCCTGGACCGTTTCCTGGACGCGGACGGCGCCTGGATCGCCGCCCGCCCGGTGTGAGCCCGGGGCGGGCGGCCCGATCGGCCGCCCGCCCGGGGCCCGGTGTCAGGCGTCGCGGCGCTTGAGGAGGACGGCCGCGACGGTGAGCAGCGCGAACGTCCACAGCGCGAACACGCCGTAGCCCTGCCAGGGCGTCAGCAGGTCGTCCTTGCCCTGGTGCGCGTTGGCGATCAGGTGGCCCGCCTCGGAGGGCAGGTAGGCGTGGACGTGCTCGCCGATGCTGCCGGGCAGCAGCTGCGCGAGCGGCGCCAGCACCAGCACGAACCCGATCACGCCGGTGATGCCGCCCGCCGGGTGCCGCACGATCGCGCCGACGGCGAGCGCGAACAGCCCGAGCATCGCCAGGTACAGGCCACCGCCGATCACGGCGCGGAGCACGCCGGGGTCGCCGAGCGACACCTCGACCTTGTCGTGCAGGATCGCCGCGCCCATGAAGAACGACACGAACGACACCGCGGTGCCGAGGACGAGCACCACCAGCGCGAACACCGTGGCCTTGGCCCACAGCATCGGCAGCCGCCGCGGCACCGCCAGCAGGCTGGCGCGGATCATCCCGGTGGAGTACTCGGAGGCGATGACCAGCACGCCGAGCACGCACACGGTCAGCTGGCTGAGGAAGAACCCGCTGCCGAGGATGCTGCTGACCGGGTCGGCGGCGAGGGTCGCGCGGTCCTCGGCGTCGGTCTTGTCCCACTGCCCGACGGTGAGGCCCATGAACAGGGCGGTGAACCCGAGGTCGAGGACGACCAGCAGGATCAGCGCCCAGAACGTCGAGCGCACGGAGCGGATCTTCGTCCACTCGGCGAGCATGAGGCGGGTGAAGCGGGTGCCGCGCGAGGGGGCCCCGGCGGGCACGCCCGGCGGGGTCCGCGCGGTGGCGGCGGTCATCGGCGCTCTCCTTCCTGGACGGTCGCGGCGGCGGGGGCGCCGGCGGGCAGGGCGCCCTCCTGCAGGGCGCCGTCGGGACCGGCGGCGATGCCGTACTCGACGCTCTCGCGGGTCAGCTCCATGAACGCCGCCTCCAGCGACCCGCGCCGCGGCGTGAGCTCGTGCAGGACGAGCCCCTCGGCGGCGGCGAGCTCGCCGACGCGCGGCGCCTCCATGTGCGTGACGGTGAGCAGGCCGTCGCCGTCGGGGGCGACGGTGGCGCCCTCACGGCCGAGGACGTCGGCGAGCCGCGCGGCGTCGGGGCTGCGCACCACCACCATCTTCTCGGTGCTCTGCTCGATGAACTGCTCGGTGGAGCAGTCGGCGATCAGCTTGCCCCGGCCGATGACGATGAGGTGCTCGGCGGTGACCGCCATCTCGTTCATCAGGTGGCTGGAGACGAACACGGTGCGGCCCTCGGCGGCGAGACGCTGCATCAGCGTCCGGATCCACACGATGCCCTCGGGGTCCAGGCCGTTGACCGGCTCGTCCAGGATGAGCACCGAGGGGTCGCCGAGCAGCGCGGCGGCGATGCCGAGGCGCTGCCCCATGCCGAGGGAGAAGCCGCCGGCGCGCTTGCGGGCGACGCCGGTGAGCCCGACGAGCTCGATCACCTCGTCGAGCCGGCGGCGGCCGACGCCCTGCGTCTGGGCCAGGCAGAGCAGGTGGTTGTAGGCGCTGCGGCCGGTGTGCACGGCCCGCGCCTCGAGCAGGGCGCCGACGACCCGCAGCGGCTCGTGCAGGTCGCGGTAGTGCCGCCCGCCGATCCGCGCGTCGCCGCGGTCGGGCCGGTCCAGCCCGAGCAGCAGCCGCATCGTGGTCGACTTCCCGGCGCCGTTGGGGCCGAGGAATCCGGTCACGCGGCCGGGGACCACGGTGAAGGAAAGGTCGTTCACGGCGGTGCGGTCGCCGTAGCGTTTGGTGAGGTTCTCCGCCTCGATCATGCGCACGTCCTGAAGGGTCGGTAGAGGGCGGACGGTGATCGGCCTCACACTAACCCCCCGCACGGCCACGCCGGATCCTCCTTTATGCGGATCTGCCTCCGACCTGGGGAGGGGACGACCCGGGGAGGAGACGGCCGCCGCCGGGTACGCCGTGCGGAGCAGCCGCGGTTACCCTTGGCGCCGGATGACGAGCGGCGCCCCGAGGGGGAAGGCTTTTCCCGAACGAGGAGGAGGCCCATGACCGCCCCACCCACGGCCGCCGAGCCGGACGACGTCCCGCAGGAGCGGCCCTCCGGTTCCGGCCCGCCCACGGCCGAACCCGGCGAAGCCGCTGAGACCCCCGGCCCGGACGAGACCGTCACGGCCCACCGGACCGCCGGGGTCCACCGGGCCGTGGAGACACTTGAGGCCGAACGGGCAAGCGGCGACGACGAGGCCGGTGAGGGCGGGACGGGCGACGGCGACGGGGCATCCGGGGAAGGGGCGCCCGGGGAAGGGGCCGGGGCGTCCCCGGCGCCGCAGCGCCGCTCGCGCAGGCGCCGGTGGGCGCGGCGGCTGGGCGTGACGGCCGTGGTGCTGCTGGTGGCCGTGACGTCCTTCTCGTTCGCCTACAACGCCGCGACGGCGGGGCGGGCGCGCGAACCGGCCGGGCTGGAGTTCGTCCAGGCCGGGGACGTCCGCACCCGGTATCTGCGCTGGGGCGCGCAGGGATCGCCGATCGTGCTGGTGCACGGCGCCGCGGAGTCGGCGGACACGTGGGAGGCCGTCGCGGGGCGGCTGGCGGCGGGCCACCGGGTGTTCGCCCTCGACCTGACCGGGTGGGGGTACAGCGAGCGGCGCGGCCCCTACGACGTGGTCCACCAGGCGGAGCAACTGCTGGGGTTCCTGGACGCGATGGGGCTGGACCACGTGACGCTCGTGGGGCATTCCAGCGGCGCGGGCGTGATCGCCGAGGCGGCGCTGCGCGCCCCGTCCCGCGCGGCGGGGCTGGTGATGCTGGACGGCGACGCCCTGGACACCGGGGCCGGGGCGGGCGCCGACGGGCTGCGGTTCGCGCTGCGCGACCCGTACCGGACGACACTGCTGCGCCTGGCGATCCGGTCCGACTGGGTGATCCGGACGATCTACGAGTCGCAGTGCGGGCCGGCCTGCCCGCGGCTGGACCGGGCGGGGGTGGACCGGTGGCGGCGGCCGTTCCAGGTGGCCGGCGCCGAGCGGGCGCTGTGGAGCATGCGGGGGGTGATCGGGCTGCCGGCGTACCGGGTGGCGGCGCTGTCGGGGCTGCCGGCCCGCAAGGCGGTGGTGTTCGGGGCCGGCGACGACGTGTTCTCCCGCGCGGCGCCGTACGAGACGGCCCGGCGGCTCAACGCCCCTCCCCCGGTGATCATTCCCGGTGCGCGGCACCTGTCACTGGTCTCGCATCCGCGGCAGGTCGCCGACGCGCTCGCCGCGGTGGCCCGGTGACCGCCCGCGCGCCCATGCGACCGGCCGCGCGCTCGTGTGACCGGCCGCCGCGGCGCCCTCTCCCGCCGTCTCGGGCTGGGAGGCGGGGAGGGCGCCGAGCGCCGCTCAGCCCGCGGCGACGCCGTCGGCGGCGTTGACGTCCTTGTGGAAGCGCTTGTGCACGTACAGGCGCTCACCGAGCGTCTCGCACCGCCACCACAGACCGCTCGGCGGGCCGATCCGCGTGCTGCGGGGCAGCTCCCGCAGGACCTCGTTCACCGGCGTCACGCGCAGCCGCCCCGACCGGCACACCAGGACGCGCCGGTCGGTGACGACCACCACGCGGTAGGCGTTGGTGAACAGGATGATCCAGTAGGACAGCAGGATGAAGTACTGGCTGGTCGTCTGGGCGCCGAACACGGCCTGGACGTTCTCGCCCGGTTGCAGGACGTGGGCCGCGTTCTCGCGCATCTTGTCGCGGATAGCCACGATCGGACCTTTCTCGGGTTGCACGTGGGCGCCCAGGCGGGCCGCCGACACCGGCCACAGCGTCGAGCGCACAACGTGGGTCCCACGGCCCTCAGGGGTTAAGGGCGCCCCGATTGTGCCATCGGCCCGTCCGCCTCGCGGGCGCTTTCCCGGCTTTGGCCGATTTCGATGCCCTACCGTGCTGAACAGGGCGTTCCGTGCGCCTGCCGCCGGCGCCGTCACCGCCCGCATCCGGCGCCCTGCGCCCCGCAGCCACCCCCGCGGCCACCCCCGCGGCCATCCCCGCGGCGCCCCTTCGGCCGCCGCCGGCCCCGGCGCGAGAACGCGCCGTGCCCCGGTGGGCGCCCGCCGCCCGAGTGGGGCGGGCGCCCGCCGGGGTCAGGTGACGGAGGAGTAGGCGACGACGCCGCGGCGCATGGCGTCCATGGCGCGGCGGGCCGTCTTGCGGATGTGGCTGTTGGCGGGGGCGGCGTCGGTGACCTGGCCGAGCAGGTCGAGGAGCTGCTTGACGGCGCGGACGAAGTCCCCCGCGGTCAGGTCGCTCTCCAGCAGCACCGCGTCGAGGTCGTCGCCCTTGGCCCACCGGTACGCCGTCCACGCGAACCCGAGGTCGGGTTCGCGCAGGAACGACACCCGGTTGTCCTTCTCGACGGCGTCGAGCTGCCCCCACAGCCCGACCATGGCGGCGAGGGCGTCCTGCGCGGCGCCGGGCGGGGTGCGCGGCGGGGTGGCGTCGTCGGGCTGCCGCGACTCGTACACCAGCGCCGACACGCACGCGGCGAGCTCGGCGTGGTCGAGGCGCTCCCACAACCCGGCGCGCAGGCTCTCGGCGGTGAGCAGGTCCAGCTCGTTGTAGATGCGGCCGAGGCGGCGGCCCTCGTCGGTGACGGAGTCGCCCCGCAGGTAGCCGAGCTGTTCCAGGACGGCGCAGACCCGGTCGAACGTGCGGGCGATCACCTGGGAGCGGCCCTCGACGCGGCGGCGCAGCTGCTCGGTCTCGCGCTCCAGGCGGAAGAACCGCTCGGCCCAGCGGGCGTGGTCCTCGCGCTGGTCGCAGCCGTGCACGGGGTGCCGGCGCAGCTCGGCGCGCAGCCCGGTGATCTCGGCGTCGTCGGCGGCGGGCGCGTCGCCGCGGGTGCGGCGCCGCTCCCCGGCGTCGCCCGGCACCTTGTTGCGCAGGGTGGAGGCGAGGTCGCGGCGGTCCTGCGGGTTGCGGGGACTGAACGACTTGGGGATGCGGATCCGGTCGACGGGCTCCACGGCGCGCGGGAAGTCCTGGACGGACAGCCGCTGCACCGACCGGGCGGCGGTCAGCACCAGCGGCGCGGGCCCGTCGGAGCGGCGCCCGACGCCCGGGTCCAGGACGACGGCGAGACCGGAGCGCCGCCCCGACGGCACGAGGATCACGTCGCCGGGCCGCAGGTGCTCCAGGGACTTGGCGGCCTCGGCGCGGCGCGCCGAGGACCGCTCCCTGGACATCTCCGCCTCCCGGTCCGACAGCCGCCGGCGCAGCGCCGCGTACTCCATGAAGTCGCCGAGGTGGCAGTCGGCGGCCTTGGCGTACCCGGCGAGGGCCTCCTCGTTCTTGCGGACCTGCCGGGCCAGGCCGACGACGGCGCGGTCGGCCTGGAACTGCGCGAACGACTCCTCCAGCAGGGTGCGGGCGCGTTCGACGCCGACGGCGCCGACGAGGTTCACGGCCATGTTGTAGGACGGCCGGAAGCTGGAGTTCAGCGGGTAGGTGCGGGTGCCGGCGAGCCCGGCGACCGACGCCGGCTCCACGCTCGGCCCCCACACGACGACGGCGTGGCCCTCCACGTCGATGCCGCGGCGCCCGGCCCGGCCCGTCAGCTGCGTGTACTCGCCGGGGGTGAGGTCGACGTGCGCCTCGCCGTTCCACTTGTCGAGCTTCTCGATCACCACGGTGCGGGCCGGCATGTTGATGCCGAGCGCGAGGGTCTCCGTCGCGAACACCGCCTTGATCACCCCGCGGGTGAACAGCTCCTCGACGATCTCCTTGAAGGTGGGGAGCATCCCGGCGTGGTGGGCGGCGACGCCGCGCTGCAGCGCGGCGAGGAAGTCGTCGTAGCCGAGGATCCGCAGGTCCTCGGCGGGAATGTCGGCGGTGCGCAGCTCCACGTGCGCGCGGATCTCCTCGGCCTCCTCCTTGGAGGTGAGCCGGATCCCCGCGTGCAGGCACTGCAGCACCGCGGCGTCGCAGCCGGCGCGGCTGAAGATGAACGTGATCGCCGGGAGCAGCCCGGCGCGGTCCAGCCGCTCGATCACCTCGGGCCGGGCGGGCGGCCGGAACCGCTGCGGGCGCGGCGCGCGGCGGCGGCCGGTGCGCCGGCCCTGGTTGACCTTGGCGCGGCGGACCTCCTCGACCGCCATCCGCGTCAGCTGCGGGTTCAGGCGGGCCTGCCGGTCCCCGCCGCGGCCGGTGTCGACGAACAGGTCGTACAGCCGGCTCCCGACGAGCATGTGCTGGAACAGCGGGACGGGCCGGTGCTCGTCGACGATCACGGCGGTGTCGCCGCGGACCTCGTGCAGCCACTCGCCGAACTCCTCGGCGTTGCTGACCGTCGCCGACAGCGCCACGATCCGCACCGAGTCCGGGACGTGGATGATGACCTCCTCCCAGACGGCGCCGCGGAACCGGTCGGCGAGGTAGTGCACCTCGTCCATGACCACGAACGCCAGCCCGGCGAGGGTCCGCGACCCCGCGTACAGCATGTTCCGCAGGACCTCGGTGGTCATGACGACGATGGGGGCCTCGCCGTTGACGCTGTTGTCGCCGGTGAGCAGGCCGACCTTCTCGGCCCCGTACCGGCGGACGAGGTCGGCGTACTTCTGGTTCGACAGCGCCTTGATCGGCGTCGTGTAGAAGCACTTGGTGCCGCCGGTGAGCGCCAGGTGGACGGCGAACTCCCCCACGACGGTCTTGCCGGACCCGGTGGGCGCGGCGACGAGGACGCCGCTGCCGTCCTCCAGCGCCTGGCACGCCTCGAGCTGGAACTCGTCGAGCTCGAAGTCGTAGAGCGTGCGGAAGTCCAGCAGGGCCGGGCCGTGCCCGGCGGTGCGCTCGCGGTAGGCCGCGTACCGCTGCGCCGGGCTCTGCTCGGCCGACGTGGTGTCGGGGGTGGTCATGTCTTCGAGCCTACGGTTTCGACCGGCTCGATTCCCAATTCGGGGCGGGTTTGCCCGCCCCGGTTCCGGCGGGCCGGACGCCGGGCCCGATCAGCGGGTGCGGCGTTCGCCCTTCTCCAGCTCGGCGTCGATCGCCGCGAGGTCCAGCGGGGACGCCTCGTCATCGGACAGGCTCTCGTGCTCGATGGGCCGCCGGCCGATCCGCCGGTCGTGGACGAAGGCGATCAGCTCGGCGAACTCGAACAGCACCACGGTCGGCAGGGCCAGCGCCAGCATCGTGAACGGGTCCTGGCTGGGCGTGGCGACGGCCGCGAACACGAACACGCCGAAGATCAGCAGCCGGCGGGACTTGCGGATCCGCTCGTGGGTGAGGACACCGACGAGGTTGAGCATGACCACGAACAGCGGCAGCTCGAACGTCAGGCCGAAGATGAACAGCATCGCCTGCGCGTAGCCGAGGTAGTCCTGCACGCCGACCAGGACCTGCGTGTCGCCGGGCGCGAGCCCGATGAAGATCTTCAGGCCCTTGTCCATCGTCATGTAGGCCAGCGCGCCGCCGGCCAGGAACAGCGGCACCGCCGCGCACATGAACACGTACGTCCAGCGGCGCTCGCGCCGGTACAGCCCGGGCGCGACGAACGCCCAGATCTGGTAGAGCCAGATCGGCGAGGAGATCAGCGCCCCGAAGATCAGCGCGACCTTCAGGTGGACGAAGAAGCCGTCGAAGATGCCGTGCACGACCAGGTCGCACTTGCCCGCGATGCAGTGCTCGGGCGGGATGCGGGTGTAGGGCTCCTTGATGAAGTCCCAGATCGGGCCGAAGAAGACCCAGCCGACGATCCCGCCCGCGACCAGCCCGAGGATCGCCTTGATGAGCCGGTTGCGCAGCTCACGGAGGTGCTCCATGAGGGGCATGCGGCCGTCGGGGGCGGCGCTGCGCCGGGAAATCTTCACAGTAGGCATTCGGGTTCTCGGGTCGGCGGGGGCGGATGGCGATCGGGTGCGCGCTCCGCGCGGCCCGGCCTGCGGCCCGTGGGCACGCGGGCGGCGGGCGGGAGCACGGCGGGGCGGCGGGCCCGGTCAGCCCTTGCGGACCTGGCCGGGGTCGGACACCGGGACACCCTGGATCGGCTCGCCGGAGGCCAGCGCGCCGCGGCTGCGGGGCACGCCGGTGTCGGCCGCGGCCTCGCGCTCGAGCCGGGCGGCCTCCTCGCGCAGCCGCGCGGCCCTCTCCCGGGCCTCGACGCCGGAATCCTGCTGCTGGGCCTGGGCCGCCTGCGCGTCCTTGGGGGCGTCATCGTCGTCGTGCAGGCCCTTGGTCTCGGCCTTCAGGATCCGCGCGGACTTGCCCAGGGAACGGGCGAGCTGCGGCAGCTTCGCCGATCCGAACAACAGCAGTACGACCGCCAGAATGATCAGAATCTCGGTCGAGCCAAGTCCAGCCATGAGTGTCCTCTTCAGCAGATCGGTCCTCAGGACGATCGTACGCCGTCCCCGGGCGGTTGTGACGACTGTGCCCCCTGAAGATAAGTCAGTTCATCACGAAGCGCCGACTGTTTCGGCACCAGCCGCCGCTTGGTGCGTTCCAGTTCACGTCCGAACCGGCGAACGCCCAGGTAGAGGCGAAATGAGCAGTAGGCGAGAACTGCCAGTCCCGCGAAACCCAGCGTCACCGCCACCGGAATCCATGCCACGTCCGTCACGGTAGCCGACCCCGTCACGCCATGTCGTACAGCGCCAGCGCGCGGGACGCGTCGTCGCGGACGCCCTCGGCCAGCGACGCGGGCGACACCACCCGGCCCTGGTCGCCCAGCCGCAGCGCCAGGCCCCGCACCCACCGGGTGTCGGGCGTGCGCAGCACCACCCGCAGCCGCCCCTCCCCCAACTCATCGACGCTCTCGCACGGGTAGTAGTCGGCGACCCACCGGCCGGTCGGCGTCAGCTCGAGCGTGACCCGCACGTCCCGCGGCGACGGCCGGAACAGCCCGGCGTCCACGTCGATCGGCTCGGCCTCCGCCGGGACCTGCGCGGGCACGTCCAGCACCGTCAGCCCCGCGATCCGGTCGAGCTTGAACAGCCGCACCGCCTCCGCGCGGCGGCACCACCCCTCCAGGTACGTCGTGCCCTCCACCACCAGCAGCCGCATCGGGTCCACGTCGCGCTCGGTGTTCTCGTCGCGCGCCGGGACGTAGTAGGTGAGGTGCACGCGGCGGCCCGCGCCGATCGCCTCCCGCAGCCGCCCGAGCAGGGTCGGCGCGCCGTCGGGCCCGGCGCCGCCGCGGGCGTCGACCTCGACGGCGACCTTGCTGCTGACCTCCGCCGCGGCGCCCGCCGCGCCCTCCAGCTTGGCGATCACCCGGCTGAGCGCGTCCCGATCGTGCAGGTCGTGCAGGTCGGGGACGCCCGCCAGCATCCGCAGCGCCACCAGCAGCGCGCTGGCCTCGTCGACCTTCAGCCGCAGCGGCCGCGCGATCGACTCCGCCTCCGCGACGGTGATCTCCCCGCCCTCGTAGGACAGGTCGATCGGGCAGTACGGGTCGGGGGCGCGCAGCTCCACGCACCACAGCAGGTTCAGGTCGTCGATCAGCTGCTTCTCGGTCACCCCGAACGCCTCGGCGGCCTCCCCGAGCAGGACCGAGTCGCGGTTCACCACGTACGGCACCAGCGCCAGGAGCCGCGCCAGCCGATCGGTGGACGTGGTCGCCGCGGGCCTGGTCCTCGCCGTTCCCCTCGCCGGACCCCTGGCCGCGCCCTTCACCGTGTCCTTTGTGCCCTTCGCCGTGTCGTTCACGGGGCCGCCCCTCATCGCCCGGTCACCGTCCCCGCGTCGTCGCGGCCGCACGCCGCCAGCACCGACTTCAGCTGCTGGATCACGGCCTCCCGCAGGTCCGGCGGGTCCAGCACCACGACGTCGTCGGCGAACCGCGCCAGGTAGGGCGCGAAACGGTCGACGTCGCGGAACGTCAGGACGGCCTCGTCCCAGGCGCCGCCGTCCACCGGCCGCACGTCCCTGGCCCAGCGCCGCGGCCCCTGCGCCGCGCCCGCCCGCAGCCGCACCGTCGCCGGCCGCGGCTCGCTCACCGGGTCGCCCCAGTCGAACGCGATGCGCCGCACGTCGACGCCCTCGGGCACGATGACCGTGCCGTTCGGGCCGTCCGCGGCGACCTCGCCGGTGATGCGGCTGAGCCGGAACACGCGCTGCTCGTCGCGGTCGCGGTCGAACCCGACCACGTACCAGCGGCCGCGGCGGCTCACCACGCCCCACGGCTCCAGGTGCCGGCGCGCCGCCGACGTCCGCCCGATCCCCTGGTAGTCGAACGCGACCGGCCGCCCGTCGCGGACCGCCTCCCACAGCGCGGGGAACGCCGGGTCTCCGGTGTTCACCCGCGGCTCGATCCCGACGGCCGCGGCCGCGTCGGTCTCCACCCCGGCCGCGCGCAGCTTCAGCAGCGCCCCGGAGGCCGCCTCCGCCATGCTCGCGCGCTGCCACACCCGCTCCGCCAGGCCGAGCACCGCCGCCTCGTCCGGCGTCAGGTGGATGTCGGGCAGCTCGTAGGCCTGCGGCGGGATCCGGTAGCCGATCTCCTCGCCGCCCCCGCCCTGCTGGTCGCTGCCCACCTCCAGCGGGACGCCGAGCTCGCGCAACTCCTCCTTGTCGCGCTCGAACATCCGTTTGAACGCCTCGTCGGAGTCGGGGTAGCCGGGCACCGCCCGGCGGATCTGCTCGGCGGTCAGGAACCGCCGGGTCGCGAGCAGGCAGACCACCAGGTTGAGCAGCCGCTCGGTCTTGCGCCGTGACATTGGACCCCCTTCCCCGGCGGACACGCTACCGGACCCGCGCCCGGCTCCTGCGGGAGTTGGATGACATGGCGGTCATGCACGGGTTCCGGTGGCCCGCCCGACACGCACCGCGCCCACCGTCCCACCCCCGCGGCCACTCCGCGGACACCGCCGCGAACCCCTCCGAACGCCCCTGACCTGGGGTGCGCGCCGGCCGCACCCCGCCAACCGGCGATCCCGCCTCCCCCGGCCGGGAAGGGCGCTACGTTGGCCGGTGTGATCCGATGGCGCAAAGGCACGGTCGAGGGCATCCGCCGCGAATGGTCCGGGGCGGTCGAACTGAACGTCGCGATCGAGGGCGACGGCGCGCACCGCGCGCTGGCCTACCCCGCCCTGGTCGGGCGCCCCGAACCGGGCGACACCGTCCTTCTCAACACCACGGCCCTGGCCATGGGCCTCGGCACCGGCGGCTACGCCATGGTCGTCGCGGTCCCCGACCGGCTCCCGCCCGACCCCACCGGCCCCGGGCACCTGGTCAAGGCCCGCTACACCCCGCTGCAGGCCACCGTCCTCGGCGCCGACGAGCAGGACTCCCCCCACCACGCCGTCCTCCGCGACGCCGACTCCCTCGGCGGCATGCCCGTCATCGTCGCCGACCTGCACTCCGCCCTCCCGCCGATCCTCGCCGGCCTGCTCGCCGCCCGGCCCGGCACCCGCGTCGTGTACCTCATGCCGGACGGCGGAGCGCTGCCGTCCTGGTTCTCCATGTCCATCGCCCGCCTCAAGGAGGCCGGGGCCCTCGCCGCCACCGTCACCGCCGGCCAGGCCTTCGGCGGCGACCTGGAGGCCGTCACCGTCCACACCGGCCTGCTCGCCGCGCGCCTGGTCCTGGACGCCGACGCCGTCGTCCTCGCGCAGGGCCCCGGCAACCTCGGCACCGGCACCACCTGGGGGTTCTCCGGCGTGTCCGCCGGCGAGGCCGTCAACGCCGCCTCCGTCCTGCGCGGCCGCCCCGTCGGCTCGCTGCGCGTCAGCGAGGGCGACCTGCGCGAGCGCCACATCGGCGTCTCCCACCACTGCCTCACCGCCTACGGCCGCGTCGCGCTGGCCCGCGCCGACATCCCCGTCCCCGAACTCGGCGGGCCGTTCGGAGCCCGCGTCGCCGCCGAGGCCGCGCCGCTCGGCGAGCGCCACGCCCTCGTCCCCGTGGCCGTGGACGGCCTGCACGAGACGCTGCGGGCCGCGGAGAAGGACTGGGGCGTCCGGCTGTCCACGATGGGACGACGCCTGGACGAGGACCTCGCCTACTTCCTCACGGCCGCCGCCGCGGGCCGCCACACCGCCGCCCTGCTCGGCTGACACGCCCCGCCCGGGGCAGGGCCGAACGCGCTCAGGCGGTGGCCGTCTCCGTCTCCGCCGCCTCCCCCGCCCCGTAGGCGGAGCCGAAGGTGAACGCGCGCGGCGAAGGACCCATGGACCGCAGCAGGGCGAGGCGCTCCATCGCCTCCCCCACCGACGGGACGTGCCCGGCCGGGATCCACCACAGCACCAGATGCGCGTCCGCGTGCCGATGGAACCACTCCCGGCGCCGGCGCATCGTCTCCAGGTGCCCGCTGCGGTAGACGAAGTCCCACAGCGACTCCCGCGACTCCCACACCGAGAAGTTGATGATCACGTCGGCGCCGGCGGGACGCATTCCCGTCGCGTCGGGCCGCCCCTCCTCGACGAGGCGCCACACGAACCCCGGCGCGCCGTCGGCCAGCGCGTTCATGGGGTCGAGCAGGGCGACGAAGTCCACCATGCCGGGATCGTCCAGGGGAAGGCGGAGGGTGGCGACGTTGAACTGGGCGAGGTGAAAGCTCGCGGGGGCGTCCGGGGTCATGCCGCCCACTCCACCACGTCGTCCACTTCTATGTCAATCTTCATTGTCTTTAGACGATTCGGCCGCCACGCAACACCAGCCCGGCCGCGGATCCATCCGCACCCGCACCCCCTCCGACCCCTCCACCAGCCCCTCGAGCAACGCCAGATTCATCCCGCACACCAGCGGCGGGAACTGCTCCGCCACCGCGTGGAACGGGCAGTTGCGCATCCGCAGCACCCCACGACCGCCCTCCCCCACCTCCAGCACCGGCTCATACCCCCGCCCCGCCAGCACCCGCTCCACCCCGCCGAGATCCCCGCACGACCCCCCAGGCCCCCGCAGAGCCCTCCCCCGCCGCCGCGCCGCGTCCTGCAACTCCATGTCCAGCCCCGCGGCCTCCGCCGCCTCCGCCAACAGCCCCGCCGCCGTCCGATAATCACGCGACGGCACCGACACCCCCCGCTCCACCCCCGACCGCCGGTACACCTTCGCCGGACGCCCCGCACCCGGCCCCGAACGCCCCGTCAGCCGCCGGCTCCCCGCCTCCAGCAACCCCGCCTCGGCCAGCTTGTCCAGGTGGAACGCCGCCAGCGTCCGCCCCACCCCCACGGCCTCCGCCGCCTCGTTGCGCCCCACCTCGCGCCCCCGCGCCGCCACGAACTCGTACAACCGCCGCCGCAGCGGATCCTGCAACAGCGCGACCGCCTCGATGTCCTCCATCCCCCCATTCTAAGAACAGCCCCGATCGCACATAGAAAAACCGCCCGCCCCCGGAACCGGGAAACGGACGGAACGAACCCCACCGACGATCAATGCGCGCCGAGCACGTCCACCACGAACACCAGCGTGTCATCCCCCCGGATCCCCGCCTGCGCCAACCCCCGCGCCCCATACCCCAGCGACGGCGGCACCACCAGCAGCATCCGGCTCCCCACCCGCTGCCCCACCAGCCCCTGATCCCAGCCCTTCATCACCTGACCGATCCCGATCATCAACCCACTGGGATGCCCCGCCGCCCACGACGACCCGAACACCCTCCCGTCCCGCCAGAACACCCCCTCGTACTCCACCACCAGCAACTGCCCTCTGCGCACCACCGGGCCGTCCCCCCGCACCAGCGTCCGCACCTGCAACCCCGCCGGCGGCGCCACCCGCGGCACCGTCACCGCCGGAGCCCGCCCCGCCGCCACCCGAGGCAAACGCGCCTCCACAGGCGGCTGCCCCTTCCCCCTCGGCCCCGCCTCCGGCGAATACACACCCCGCACGTCCAGCACGTACACCAGCGTGTCCCCGGCCTCGATCTGCCGCGCCGCATCCCCCCGATCCCCGAAACCGTCCTTCGGCGGAATCGACGCCACCACCCGCGACCCCGCACGCGCCCCAGCGAACGCCCGCCGCAACCCCGGCACCAGATCCCACGTCGGAAACGCCTCCGGCCGCCCCGCCGCGAAACTGCTCGCCAGCAGCTTCCGGCCGCCCCCGGCCCACCGGTAACCCACATAGTCGGCCACCACGAGATCACCCTCGCGCGCCGCCGGCCCCCGGCCCCGCGACAACGTCCGCACCGCCAGCGAACCCCCCGGCGCCCCCTTCGGGAACGACACCTCCGGCAACCGCCCGAAATCGCCCCGCACCGTCACCCGCGGACCGCCGCCACCCGAACACCCCGCCGCGAACACCAGCGGAACGACCGACACCACGGCCGCGCACCGAACGACAACACGACGGCGCATACGGATCCTCCGGGGGCGGCGAGCGTCACGGCGCGCTCACCCTACCCCCAGGTGACCCGCCAGTAGCCCCCGGACGCGCCGCTACATCCCCGCGATCAGCTTGTCCACCCGCTCGTCCACCGAACGGAACGGGTCCTTGCACAGGACGGTGCGCTGCGCCTGGTCGTTGAGCTTCAGATGCACCCAGTCGACGGTGAAATCACGCCGCTTCTCCTGCGCCTTGCGGATGAACTCGCCCCGCAGCCGCGCCCGCGTCGTCTGCGGCGGCACCGACTTGGCCTCGAAGATGTCCAGATCCCGCGACACCCGCTCCACCGACCCACGCTTCTCCAGCAGGTAGTACAACCCCCGATCACGATGCACGTCGTGATACGCCAGATCCAGCTGCGCCACCCGCGGCGACGACAACGGAAGATCGTACTTGCGCCGGTACCGCTCGATCAGCTTGTACTTCGTCACCCAGTCGATCTCCCGGGACACCAGGTCGAGGTCGCCGGTCTCCACCGCCCGCAGCGTCCGCTCCCACAGCTCCAGCACCCGCTTCGCCGTCGCGTCACCGCCCCGCGCGTCCACGAAGTCCTTGGCCTTGCCGAAGTACTCCTTCTGGATCTCCAGCGAGCTCGCCTCACGGCCATTGGCCAGCCGCACCTTCCGCCGCCCCGTCATGTCATGACTGACCTCCCGGATCGCCCGAATCGGGTTCTCCAGCGTCAGATCACGCATCACCACCCCGGCCTCGATCATCCGCAGCACCAGATCGGTCGCCCCGACCTTCAGCAGCATCGTCGTCTCACTCATGTTCGAGTCACCGACGATCACATGCAGCCGCCGGAACCGCTCCGCGTCCGCATGCGGCTCGTCCCGCGTATTGATGATCGGACGCGACCGCGTCGTCGCCGACGACACGCCCTCCCAGATGTGCTCCGCCCGCTGCGACACGCAGTACACCGCACCCCGCGGAGTCTGCAGCACCTTCCCCGCACCACAGATGATCTGCCGCGTCACCAGATACGGGATCAGCACGTCCGCCAGCCGCCCGAACTCCCCGTGCCGCCCCACCAGATAATTCTCATGGCAGCCGTACGAGTTCCCCGCCGAGTCGGTGTTGTTCTTGAACAGGTAGATGTCGCCGGCGATGCCCTCCTCACGAAGCCGCCGCTCCGCGTCGACCAGCAACCCCTCCAGGATCCGCTCGCCCGCCTTGTCATGCGTCACCAGATCGACGACGCTGTCGCACTCCGGCGTGGCGTACTCCGGGTGACTCCCCACATCCAGGTACAGCCGCGCGCCGTTACGCAGGAACACGTTGCTGCTGCGGCCCCACGACACCACCCGGCGGAACAGATAACGCGCCACCTCATCCGGCGACAGCCGCCGCTGCCCACGGAACGTGCAGGTGACGCCGTACTCGTTCTCAAGCCCGAAAATGCGCCTGTCCACACCAAGACCCTATGCGGCCCAGCCCCGTCTTGGCAGTCTCTCGGACGCACCGTTTCCCGCGGCCCCCACGCCACGAAAGACCCGCCGCGGCAAGGCGGCCCCCACCGCCCCGCCACGACGGGCCCACACCACCGGACGCCCGCACCACGGCGGCACCCCCCACCAGCGGATCAGTCCTCGTCGGACCCCTCCGCCGTGGCGGACCCCGGCGCGTCCGGCGCGTCCGCGCCGTCCGCCCCCTCGGCGCCGCCCGAACCGCCCGAACCGTTCGCCTCGTTCAGCAACTCCTCGATCCGCGCCGCCGCCAGCCGCCGGAACAACCGGTGCTCACGGTTGCGATCCAGCACCGCGACCTCCAGAGACTTCGCCTCCAGCCGCCGCTCCGAATCCTGCGCCTCCAGCGACCGCACCGCCACCCGCAACGCCTGCGCCAGCGACGAACCCTCCCGGTACCCGTCCTTCAGCGCCTGCGCCACCGCGTCGGCCTGACCGCCCATCGCCACGTACCCGTGCTCGTCGGCCACCGACCCGTCGAACGTCAACCGGTAGATCTGGTCCGTCTCCGCGTCGTCGCCCACCTCGGCGACCACCAGCTCCACCTCGTACGGCTTGTTCGTCTCCGTGAAGATCGTCCCCAGCGACTGCGCGTACACGTTCGCCAGCCCCCGCGCCGTCACGTCACGACGGTCGTACTGGTACCCGTTGATGTCCGCGTACCGCACACCCCCGAGCCGCAGGTTCTCGAACTCGTTGTACTTCCCCACCGCCGCGAACGCGATCCGGTCATAGATCTCACTGATCTTGTGCAGGGCCCGCGACGGATTGTCCGCCACGAAAAGGATCCCGTCGTCGTACTGCAGCACGACCACGCTGCGACCACGCGAAATCCCCTTCCGCGCGTAGTCCGCCTTGTCCTTCATCTGCTGTTCGGGCGACACGTAGAACGGCATGGACACCGAACTGGATCCCTTCTATCGCAGCGGGGCGGTCGGCCCGCCCGGCGAGTCGTAACGTCCCTCGACCACGGCCCGCGCCAGCGCACCGACCTCGTCCTCACCCAGCCGGCGATACCCCTCCGACGTCACCACCGCCACCACGGGGAAGATCCCCCGCGTCAGGTCCGGGCCACCCGTCGCCGAGTCGTCGTCCGCCGCGTCGTACAGCGACTGCACGCACACCAGCGCCGCGTCCTCCGCCGACAGATCCGCCCGGAACAGCTTCTTCAGCGCACCCCGCGCGAACACCGACCCGGACCCGATCGAATGGAACTCCCGCTCCTCGTACCGGCCGCCCGCCGGATCGTAGGAGAAGATCCGCCCCTCGTCGCGCTCCTCGTCGTACCCCGCGAACAGCGGCACCACGGCGAGACCCTGCATCGCCAACCCGAGGTTCTGCCGCACCATCGTCGCCAGCCGGTTCGCCTTGCCCTCCACCGACAGCGTCCGGCCCTCGCGCTTCTCGTAGTGCTCCAGCTCCACCTGGAACAGCCGCACCATCTCGACGCCGATGCCCGCCGTCCCCGCGATCGCGATCGCCGAGAACTCGTCCGCCCGGAACACCTTCTCGATGTCACGCTGCGCGATCACGTTTCCCGCCGTCGCCCGCCGGTCCCCCGCCATCACCACCCCGCCGGGGAACCCCACCGCGACGATCGTCGTACCGTGCGGGATCTCGTCCCCCACCGGCACCGCCGGTAGAGACCTCCTGCCGGGCAGCATCTCCGGAGAGTACGCCCCCAGGAACTCCGTGAACGAGGACGTGTCCGGGCTCGAGAACAACCCCGGCAGACGTCCGGTGTGCGAATCGTGGGACGCCACGCGACTCCCTTCCCTCCACCAAGCGCCGGATCCTCAACCCCACCGGCGCGGACAGGTACGACCCTACTGTTCAACGGTCACCCGCCGCATGCCGCGTGATCCCCGGTCGAGTCCGCCCACGGCGAACCCCCGCGAACACCCCGTTCCCCCCAAAACGGCGGATCAGCCCCGCGAACGCTCGTACTCCTCCGCGATCGCCCGATAGGACCCCATCAGATCCGCCAGCGCCCGCCCGAGCCACGTCGGCCCCTCGTGATCGTCCTCGACCCGCCACACCGCCGCCCGATGCCGCCCGTCCACCGCCCGCTGCGCCTCCCACCCGTCCACCGGCACCGACGCCGGATCCACGTCCGGCACCGTGAACGACAGCCGCGTCCCGCCACCCGGCACCGGCACCTCCACGACCAGCTTCCCCAGCAGATAATCCGCCGCGCGCCGCAAGGACACGGGATCGTCCCCCAGCTGCCCCATGCCGGTATTGCAGCCCCCACAGGCCATCCCGCGCACTGCACCTGTCGCATGGTCGTGGTCGACGTGCTCGGCGGGGACGTCGCCGCAGATGGCGCACAAGCCGCGCTGGACCTCCAGCAGCCACCGCGCGTCCTCGTCACTGATCCCGTACCTGTGCCGCAGGTGGTTCTGCCGAGGAGAGCCACTCAGCCTCAACCTTGTTCCGCTCAACGAGATGATCGCGCGACGACGTGCGTGCCCATCGATCGTGGTCTGGCCGAGTTCCAGCGTCATGCGCCGCGCATGGGGACCGCGCAGTTCCAGGTAGTCTGCAGCGTCGCCGAGGCAGCGCGGGTCATCGTGGAACTGGCCGAGCCCGCCGTTGCAGCGGAAGCAGAGGACACCTCTGACGACCCCGGTGAGGTGACTATGATCCACGTGCTCGGCGGGCCTGCGCAGGCAGATGACGCAGACTCCACCTTGGCGAGCCAGCATGTGCCCGAGCCGCTCTTCGGTCAGACCGTAGCGGAGCTTGAGGAGATAATTGCGCTCGCTGCCATGATTGCGGCGTTTGATCTCCGCCATGGCCTCGTTGTGGCAAGGCTTGCAGTAGGTGGCCAGCCCCGACCTGGCGGACCTGTTGCTACCGAAGTCGCCGAGCGGCTTCGTCTCGCCGCACCGCGCACAGTACTTCATGCCCTCTGGAACTGCCGAATGTCTTCGATAGACTCGAGGGCTATTTCCGGCTTCTTTCTGCTTTTTCCGATATGTCGCGGAATTGCGGAGGCCGAAGCACTCCTTGCAGTAGAGAGCGAAGCCGTCTTCGGACGCCTTGCGCTTCCAGAACTCTGAGAACGGCTTGTCGACGCCGCAGTCGCGACACTTTTTACGAGACATGGGCGCGACCATACCTGGACCGCCCATGTCTCGAGTAAGTTTTCAAGTTTTCCCCGTGCGAAATTCCCCAGAAGCTGTTATCTTCGCGGCGAATCCGACATTCCGCCTAAACCCGGATCATTCGCCGCCCTTCTGGACGTATGCACGGACAAATTCCTCTGCATTTTCTTCGAGGACTTCGTCAATTTCATCGAGAATTGCGTCGACGTCGTCGGTGAGCTTTTCCTGGCGTTCCTGGACGTCCTCGGTCGTCGTGGCCTCGGTCTCCTCGACCTCTTCCGTGCGCCGGGTGGTCTGCTTCTGACCGCCGGTGTCCTTCGTGGCCATTCCGTACCTCCGCTCTGCCGGTACCCCCAACCCTATCTCCGATCTTCGGCGGTGAGCGGACGCCGCGGTCCGTTTCGCCGCCGCCGACGGCGCCGGGGGGCCTGCTCGGGTTATCGCCCGCGCGCCGACCACTGAAACGGGCATAGCGGTCACGAAACCGAGACATCGCCGAAGGGCGCAGGTCAGCGGGATGTTCGAACTCGATAGTGTCGCTATCCAGCACTGCGCCACGAAAACCGGACGCCGTGCCTCCGGAACGGAGGCACGGCGTCCGCCGGGCTCTGGTCGGCCCTGGGTCAGCTTTGGCCGGTGAGGGTGGCCACGAGGTCGGCTGCGGTGCGGCAGCGGTCCAGGAGGGCGCCCACGTGCTGCTTGGTACCGCGCAGGGGCTCGAGGGTGGGGACGCGCTGGAGCGACTCGCGGCCGGGGACGTCGAAGATGACCGAGTCCCAGGAGGCGGCGGCGACGGAGTCGGCGTACTGGCGCAGGCAGCGGCCGCGGAAGTAGGCGCGGGTGTCCTCGGGCGGGTCCTCGACGGCGGCCTCGACGCGGTCCTCGGTGACGACGCGTTCGAAGCGGTCGCGGGCGACGAGGCGGTTGTAGAGGCCCTTGTCGGGGCGGATGTCGGTGTACTGCAGGTCGACGAGCTGCAGGCGCGGGTGCGACCAGTCGAGGCCGTCGCGGCTGCGATAGCCCTCGAGGAGCTCGAGCTTGGCGACCCAGTCGAGTTCGCGGGAGAGCTGCATGGGGTCGTCGCCGAGGCGGTGGAGGACGGATTCCCAGCGGTCCAGGACGTCCTTGGTCATCTCGTCGACGTCGGCGCCGTAGCGGTCCTCGACGTACTTGCGGGACTGCTCGAGGTACTCCATCTGGAGCTGGACGGCGGTCATCTTGCGGCCGTCGCGGAGGGTGAGCAGGTGCTTGCAGGACGGGTCGTGGGAGACGGCGCGGAGGGCGGCGACGGGCATGTCGACGGAGAGGTCGACGGTGAGGAAGCCGTCCTCGATCATCGCGAGGACGAGGGAGGTGGTTCCGAGCTTGAGGTAGGTGGACAGCTCGGCCATGTTGGCGTCGCCGATGATGACGTGGAGACGGCGGTATTTCTCGGGGTCGGCGTGGGGTTCGTCGCGGGTGTTGATGATGGGGCGTTTGAGGGTGGTCTCGAGGCCGACCTCGACTTCGAAGAAGTCGGCGCGCTGGCTGATCTGGAAGCCGTCGCCGCGGCCGTCGACGCCGATGCCGACGCGGCCGGCGCCGCAGACGACCTGGCGGGAGACGAAGAAGGGGGTGAGGTGGCGGACGATCTCGGCGAAGGGCGTCTCGCGCTTCATGAGGTAGTTCTCGTGGCAGCCGTAGGAGGCGCCCTTGTTGTCGGTGTTGTTCTTGTAGAGCTGGATGGGGTGGGTGCCGGGGACGAGGGCGGCGCGGGCGGCGGCGTCGGCCATGACGCGTTCGCCTGCCTTGTCCCAGATGACGGCGTCGAGGGGGTTGGTGCATTCGGGGGCGGAGTACTCGGGGTGGGCGTGGTCGACGTAGAGCCGGGCGCCGTTGGTGAGGATGACGTTGGCCAGGCCGAGGTCCTCGTCGGTGAGCTGGGTGGGGTCGGCGACCTCGCGCGCGAGGTCGAAGCCGCGGGCGTCGCGGAGTGGGTTCTCCTCCTCGAAGTCCCAGCGGGCCCGGCGGGCGCGCGCCGCCGATGCCGCGAGGTAGGCGTTGACGACCTGGGAGGAGGTCACCATCGCGTTGGCCCCTGGTTGGCCGGGTACGGAGATGCCGTACTCGGTCTCGATGCCCATCACCCGCCGAACGCTCATATCGTCGAGCCTATCGGGTGCCGGCGGCGGAGCCGCGGGGCTCCTCGGGAGTGGCGGGTGCCGGGGGCGTGGGGGGTGGCGTCCGAACGGTCGCGGTTCGGGCGTGTCATGGGCGTTGTGCGCGCATGACGAGGCGCGGCGGCCTCCTTTGGGGGGTGGCCGCCGCGCTCGTGGTGATCGGTGTCGGGTAGGTTACAGGTATTGCCCGGTGTTGGCGACGGTGTCGATGGACCGGCCGGCCTCGGCGCCCTTGGTTCCGGAGACGAGGGTGCGGATGTAGACGATCCGCTCGCCCTTCTTGCCGGAGATGCGGGCCCAGTCGTCGGGGTTGGTGGTGTTGGGCAGGTCTTCGTTCTCGCTGAACTCGTCGACGCAGGCGGCGAGCAGGTGGGTGACCCGCAGGCCCTTCTGGCCGGTGTCGAGGAACTGCTTGATGGCCATCTTCTTGGCGCGGTCGACGATGTTCTGGATCATCGCGCCGGAGTTGAAGTCCTTGAAGAAGAGGACTTCCTTGTCGCCGTTGGCGTAGGTGACCTCGAGGAAGCGGTTCTCCTCGGTTTCGGAGTACATTCGCTCGACGACGCGCTGGATCATGGCCTCGACGGTGACGTCCTCGGAGCCGCCGTGCTCCTTGAGGTCGTCGGGGTGGAGCGGGAGGCCGCTGAGGATGTACTTGGAGAAGATGTCCTTGGCGGCTTCGGCGTCGGGGCGTTCGATCTTGATCTTGACGTCGAGCCGGCCGGGGCGCAGGATCGCGGGGTCGATCATGTCCTCGCGGTTGGAGGCGCCGATGACGATGACGTTCTCCAGGCCCTCGACTCCGTCGATCTCGCTGAGGAGCTGCGGGACGATGGTGTTCTCGACGTCGGAGGAGACGCCGGATCCGCGGGTGCGGAAGATGGAGTCCATCTCGTCGAAGAACACGATGACGGGGGTTCCGGCGGAGGCCTTTTCCCGGGCGCGCTGGAAGACGAGGCGGATGTGCCGTTCGGTCTCGCCGACGTACTTGTTGAGCAGCTCGGGGCCCTTGATGTTGAGGAAGAAGCTCTTGCCTTCCTGGCCGGTCTTCTCCGCGACCTGTTTGGCGAGGGAGTTGGCGACGGCCTTGGCGATGAGGGTCTTCCCGCAGCCGGGCGGGCCGTAGAGGAGGACGCCCTTGGGGGGCCTGAGCTGGTGCTCGCGGAACAGGTCCGCGTGCAGGTAGGGCAGTTCGACGGCGTCGCGGATCATTTCGATCTGCGATCCGAGGCCGCCGATCTCGTCGTAGGAGATGTCGGGGACCTCTTCGAGGACGAGTTCTTCGACCTCGGCCTTGTGGATCTTCTCGTAGGCGTATCCGGACCGGGATTCGAGCATGAGCGAGTCGCCGGCGCGCAGGGGGACTCCGCGCAGCGGCTCGGCGAGCTTGATGACGCGTTCCTCGTCGGCGTGCGCGATGACGAGGGCGCGTTCGCCGTCGTCGAAGAGTTCCTTGAGCATGACGACTTCGCCCTGCTCTTCGAAGGCGAGGGCCTCGACGACGTTGAGGGCCTCGTTGAGCATGACCTCTTGGCCGCGCTGTAGTTCGTCTGTGTCGACGGCGGGGCTGACGTTCACGCGGAGTTTGCGTCCGCCGGTGAAGATGTCGACCGTTCCATCGTCGCGGGCTTCGAGGAAGACCCCGAATCCGGAGGGTGGTTGCGCGAGCCTGTCGACCTCCTCCTTGAGCGCCACGATCTGTTCGCGAGCCTCTTTGAGGGTCGCTACGAGGCGCTCGTTCTGGCCGGTCACCGCGGCCAGGTTGGCTTGTGCCTCATGGAGGCGTTCTTCCAGAACACGTACTTGGCGCGGGGATTCCGCGAGCTTTCGGCGCAGCACGGAGATCTCCTCCTCTAGGAAGGAAACCTGCGTTTGGAGGTCCCTGACCTCCTTGTCGTGCTGCGCCCTGCGCGCCCCAGCATCGTCACGAGCGGCCACGCCCCGTCACCTCCTCACGAAGAGAGCCGACGACCTACTGAGACCCTACCTATCTGGAGGGCTTCCGTAACCTGCCCATTCGGTTCTCGTGTGGTGGCGGGTGCGTGGCGGGAGGGTGTGGGGGGCCTCCTGCCTGGGCGGGTGTGATCGGGGGGTGGGGTGGTGGGGGTGGTGATTTTCCGGGGGTTCGGGCGCGTCGCGGTGGGGGTTTGCCGATTTCAGGGTGTGCGCGGCGGGTGGCCCGGGGTGGGCGTGGTGGGCGCCCTGGGGGTGGGTGGCTGAGCGGGGTGGTGGCCGCGGGGGCGGCCGGGCGGGGGCGGCGGGGCGGGGTGTGATCTACGACTCGGCGTGGTCGTTGGGCGTGGCGGGCGGGGTGCCGGGTGAGGCGGCGGGCGGGGCGCCGTTGGAGGCGGTGGGGGCCGCGGGGTCGGGCTGGGCGCCCTTGGCGGGGCGGCGGCGGCGCAGGGGCGGGGTGACGCCGTCGGCGAGGCGGCGGGCGGTGACGAGGAAGCCGGTGTGGCCGACCATGCGGTGGTCGGGGCGGACGGCGAGGCCTTCGACGTGCCAGGAGCGGAGCATGGTCTCGAAGGCGTAGGGCTCGGCGAAGGCGCCGTGGGCGCGGAGGTCTTCGACGACGCGGGACATCTGGGTGGTGGTGGCGATGTAGGCGCAGACCATGCCGCCGGGGATGAGGGCCTTGGCGACGGCGTCGAGGCATTCCCAGGGGGCGAGCATGTCGAGGACGACGCGGTCGACCTCGCGTTCGGCGAGGGAGTGTTCGAGGGAGCCGACGGTGAGGCGCCAGGCGGGGTGGGGGCCGCCGAAGAAGCGTTCGACGTTGGTGCGGGCGATGTCGGCGAAGTCGGGGCGGCGTTCGTAGGAGGAGAGGAGGCCGTGTTCGCCGACGGCGCGGAGGAGGAAGCAGCTGAGGGCGCCGGAGCCGGCTCCGGCCTCGACGACGCGGGCGCCGGGGAAGATGTCGGCCATGGCGACGATCTGGGCGGCGTCCTTGGGGTAGACGACGGCGGCGCCGCGGGGCATGCGGACGGCGAAGTCGGCGAGGAGGGGCCGGAAGGCGAGGTATTCGGTGCCGCCGGAGGAGCGGAAGACGCTGCCTTCGGGGCTGCCGATGATCTCGTCGTGGGGGACGGAGCCCTTGTGGGAGTGGTAGAGCTTGCCGGGCTGGAGGGTGATGGTGTTGATGCGGCCCTTGGGGTCGGTGAGCTGTACCTGGTCTCCGGGCCGGAACGGGCCGTGGGGGATGCGGCCGGTGGACGGGGAGGGCTCGGTCGCCGGGATTTCGCTCATGGTCGTCAAGGCTAGCGCCGGGCGGGTGCAGCTCAGGACGGTTCCGGACGGGCTGTCCAGGGCGGTGCCGAGGCGCGAACGCCGCGGGTGCGCGGGTGGTCAAAGGGGCCTTGGGTTCTGGTGGGATGTGGGGTCGTCGGGGGGTGTCCGGGGGCCGTGGGGGCGGTGCTCAGATGCCGCTGAAGGCGCGGTCGACGTCGGTGACGGCGAGGACGCCGTAGACGCGGCCGTCGGGCTCGACGAGGAGGTACTCGGAGGCGGGGGCGCGGCGGAGCGCCTCGATGAGGTCCTCGCCGGCGATGTCGGCGGGGAGGGTGACGGCGTCGTCGACGCCGCGGGACACGTCGCCGGCGGACACCCAGGGGCGGCGGTGCTGGGGGGTGGCGGTGACGGCCTTCTCGCTGACGAGGCCGCGGGGCATGCCGTCGTGGTCGACGATGACGAGGGCGCCGGCGTGGTCCTCGTGGGCGCGGCGGATGGCCTCGGCGAGGGGGACGTCGGTGGTGACGAGGGTGGCGCGGCGGGCGAGGCGGCGGGCCGACAGGAGCGGGATGCGGTCGCGGACGCGTTCGGCGCGGATGGCCTGGGTGGCGCCGACCCAGATGAACGACGCGACGAGCGCGGACCACAGCAGGGCGAGCCAGCCGTAGCCGCCTTCTCCTTCGCCGGAGCGGTAGGTGGCGAGGTAGGCGCCGGTGACGAGGCAGCCGAGGGCGACGGCGCGGCCGACCCAGCCGGCGATGATGGCGCCGCTGCGGCTGCGGCCGGTGGCCTTCCAGACGGCGGCGCGGACGAGCCGGCCGCCGTCCAGGGGCAGGCCGGGCAGGAGATTGAACAGGCCGACGAGGAGGTTGGCGAAGGTGAGGGCCTCCAGGAGGAGGCGTGCGACGTCGGGGAGGCTGAGGACGGCGCCGGCGAACAGGCCGAGTCCGGCCAGGACGAGGTTGACGAGGGGGCCGGCGAAGGCGATGAGGAATTCGCGTCCGGGGGTGGGGGCCTCGCGCTCGATGGAGGTCTCGCCGCCGAGGATGTGGAGGGTGACGGAGCGGACGGGCAGTCCGAGGACGCGCGCCGTGACGGCGTGGCTGAGTTCGTGGACGAACACCGAGCCGTAGAGCAGGACGGCGTAGGCGAACGCGACGATGTAGCTGGTGGGCCGGGTGATGACGTCGTTGACCTGACCTTCGAACATGACGGTGACGAGGACGGCCACCAGGAACCAGCTGGGCGAGACGAAGACGGGGACGCCGAAGGGGCGGCCGATGAAGAGGCCGGGCCGCCCGGTGCGGGCGTCGTCGTGGCCGGGGTCGCCGGCGGGCGTCTTGCCCTGGGTCGGGGGCGCGGGTCGTGTCACATGACCGATGCTACGGCCCCGGTGGTGCGGGCCGGGTGGCGCGGGCGGGGTGCGCGGCGGCGGCGGGACGCGCGGCGGCCCGTGCGGGGCGGGGCGGGAGGGGCGGCGTGGCGCGGGATTTCGTCCGGGGGGTCGCCTACGCTGCTGTGCCATGACGACCACCGAGGCCGGCAGCGAGGCGAGGGTTCCTTCGACGGACGGCCCGGGGGGTGGGGCGGTGCCGGTGCTCGGGTCGCTGTCGCCGTCGCGGGCGGGCGACTTCATGACGTGCCCGCTGCTGTACCGGTTCCGGGTGATCGACAAGCTTCCGGAGCGGCCGAGCGCGGCCGCGGCGCGGGGGACGCTGGTGCACGCGGTGCTGGAGCGGCTGTACGACCTGCCGACGGCGGGGCGGACGGTGGCGGCGGCGCTGGATCTGCTGGATCCGCAGTGGGAGCGGCTGCTGGCGGCGGAGCCGGAGCTGGCGGAGCTGTTCGCGGGCGAGGGCGGCGAGACCGAGCGGGCGGAGTGGCTGGCGCAGGCGCGGCTGATGGTCGAGCGGTATTTCACGCTGGAGGATCCGCGGCGGCTGGAGCCGGCCGAGCGTGAGCTGTTCGTGGAGACGGTGCTGGAGTCGGGGCTGAAGCTGCGGGGGTTCATCGACCGGGTGGACGTGGCCCCGAGCGGCGATGTGCGGATCGTGGACTACAAGACGGGGACGGCGCCGCGGGCGGACTTCGAGGCGCGGGCGCTGTTCCAGATGAAGTTCTACGCGCTGGTGCTGTGGCGGCTGCAGGGGCGGGTGCCGCGGTTGCTGCAGCTGATGTACCTCGGTAACGGCGAGGTGCTGCGGTACGAGCCGGACGAGGCGGATCTGCGGGCGACGCAGCGGAAGGTGGAGGCGCTGTGGGCGGCGATCCGGCGGGCGATGGAGTCGGGCGAGTGGCGGCCGCGGGCGAGCCGGCTGTGCGACTGGTGTGATCACAAGGCGCGGTGCCCGCAGTTCGGGGGGACTCCCCCGCCGTTGCCGTCCGCGCCGGTGGAGCGGCCGTCGCCGGCGGACCTGGAGTCGGCGGCGCGGGAGCGCGACGATCTGTGACCGGTGGCCGGTGGGCCGTTGACCTGCCGGGAGGCCGCCGGGTGGGCCGGGCGGAGGAGCGGGGCGACCGGCGCGTGGACGGGGCGTCGCGGTGGGGCCTCCTTCTTGGGGAGGATCGCAGATCCGCGTACAGGAGGGGTATCGACCTGGCATGACCTCCTAGGGTGAGAGTCGTGTCACCCCGCATCCGTGGACTTCGTGCCTGCCGTGCCTGGTTGAAGGCGCGCCCGCGGGCGGCCGACGCGTTGTTCGCTTTGGGTCTGCTGCTGTTCGGTCTGCCGCAGATGTATCTGGAGGATCTGCCGCACGATCCGGAGTACGACCAGTTCCGGACGCCGGATCTGGCGAACGGGCTGGGCGTGGTCGCGGTGACGATGGCGCTGACGTGGCGGCAGCGGTATCCGATGTCGGTGCTGGGGTTCATCGTGGCGGGCGGCGCGGTGTTGACGCTGCTGGACTATCCGCCGTCGATCCCGGGCGTGGTGGCGTTCCTGGTGGCGATCTACAGTGTCGCGGCGCACCGGGGGCTGGCGCACAGCGCGCTTGGCGGGCTGGTGGGGTTCGCCTATTTCGTGGCGTCGCTGACGGTGCTGCCGATGCAGTCGCCGGTCGTGCTGATCAGTGACGCGGCGCTGGTGGTCGGGGTGTGGGTGCTCGGCCGGAACCTGCGGCTGCGGCGGGCGTATCTCGCCGAGCTGGAGGACCGCGCCGCGCGGCTGGAGCGGGCCCGCGGGACCGACGCACGGGCGGCGCGGATCGAGGAGCGGTCGCGGATCGCGCGGGAGCTGCACGACGTGGTGGCGCATCATGTGAGCGTGATGACGGTGCAGGCGGGGGCGGCGCGGCGGATCATCGACCGGGACGGCGACAGCGCGCGTGAGGCGATGTCGACGATCGAGGAGGTCGGCCGGACGGCGCTGAGCGAGATGCGGCGGATCGTGGGGGTGCTGCGGACCGACCGGGACGCCGATCAGGCGGGGCGGGAGCTGGCGCCGCAGCCGGGGCTGGGCGATCTCGGTGAGCTGCTCGACCATGTGCGGGAGACGGGCCTGTCGGTGCAGCTGTGGATCGAGGGGGAGGCGCGGACGCCGTCGCCGGGGGTGGACGTGGCGGCGTTCCGGCTGATCCAGGAGGCGCTGACGAATACGCTCAAGCACGCGGGTTCGCAGGCGCGGGCCTGGGTGCGGTTGTACTACACCGAGCGTGATCTGACGGTGGAGATCGAGGACGATGGGCGCGGCACCGCGACGATCATGGCCGACAATGGGGACCACCCCGGGCACGGCCTGGTCGGGATGTACGAGCGCGTGGCGCTGTACGGCGGTGAGCTGCGGATCGGGCCGCGGGTCGGCGGCGGGTTCGGCGTGCGGGCCCGTTTCCCCCTGGAGGCATAGTTGATGACCATGAGCGGCGCGAGGCGAGGAGCGGGAGCGATGGACGCGAGCGGGGCGAGCGGTGCGCCGCGGGGCGGGGCGGCCGGATGAGCACGGTGCGGGTGCTGCTCGTGGACGACCAGCCGCTGCTGCGGACGGGGTTCCGGCTGATCCTGGAGGCGGAGACCGACATCGCGGTGGTCGGTGAGGCCGGGGACGGCGCCGCCGCGGTGGAGATGACGCGGTCGCTGCTGCCGGACGTGGTGCTGATGGACATCCGGATGCCGGGCGTGGACGGCATCGAGGCGACGCGGCGGATCATCCGCGAGGGGGCGGCGTCGCACGACCCGCGGGTGCTGATCCTGACGACGTTCGACCTGGACGAGTACGTGATCGAGGCGGTGCGGGCGGGGGCGAGCGGGTTCCTGCTGAAGGACTCGCCGCCGGAGGATCTGGTGCAGGCGATCCGGATCGTGGCGGCGGGCGACGCGATCGTGGCGCCGAGCGTGACGCGGCGGCTGCTGGACAAGTTCGCGACGCGGCTGCCGGCGGTGCGGGACTCGGCTCCGCCGCCGGGGCTGGACACGCTGACCGAGCGGGAGCGGGAGGTGCTGTCGCATGTGGCGCGGGGGCAGTCGAACGCGGAGATCGCCAGGGAGCTGGTGGTGTCGGAGACGACGGTGAAGACGCACGTGGGGAACGTGCTGGCGAAGCTGGGGCTGCGGGACCGTGTGCAGGCGGTCGTGTACGCCTATGAGACGGGCCTGAGCCGTCCCGGGCAGTCCTGACCCTCTCCGCATTCCTCCTCCTGCCCGCGGGGCCGCCGGGCGCGGCCGTACTGCGTGGGGGCGCCGCACGGCGCGGGAGGCGGTGGCCTTGCGCGACCCCTCACGCGGCGCCGCGCCCGCTTGGAGGCGCTGTCGGCGGCCGCCCCTGACCCCGGTCGAGGCGGCGGCGGGCGTGGCGTCCGGGTTCCCTGAGGCCGGTCTCTTTCGAGGCCGGCCTCGTTTCGTCCCGCACGGCGGGGCGACGGCTTCGGCCGGGCCGGGCGCGGGCCGGACACGGCCGGGGACACGGGGACGCGGCCCGCGCCGCCGGGGTGACGGCCGTCGTCCTTCCGGGCTGCGGCGTGCCCCGCGTCACACTCCGGTGCGGTCCGTCCGACCGGACCCTGGTCCGGGCCGCCTACGACCTCCGTGTCAGGCCCTGAGGGTCGCCCTGACCTTCGGCCGCCCCTCTCCGGCCCCTTGCCGCCCTGGTCAGCGGGCCGGGCGCGGACCTTCCCTGGGCGTCGCCCCTGATCTGCGGCCCTGGGCGACCCCTCTTTTGTCATAGAGCCCCCTCCCCCGGGAGGACGACGGGTGGAGGGCCCCTCCTGCCACGGTTGGAGCGGCAAGTCCCTTCCTGGGGTGCATCCTTCGGGCTCGCCGGACTTCTACTGTTTCCAACTATGGATCGCCCGGGGGAACGACCGCGGTCCGGTTTCCCAGATTCCGTTTCCCATTCGCAGACAGGGGAGTTCACGTGACGAACACCGCCCCATCGACCGCTGACGCGCACTCCGCGCCCGGGGCGGGCGACTTCGCCGCACGGGCGCACCAGATCCGGAAGGAGTACGGGCTCGGCGACGCGAAGGTCGTCGCGCTCGACGGCGTCACCGTGGGGATCCCCCGCGGCCGCTTCACCGCGATCATGGGCCCGTCCGGGTCCGGCAAGTCCACGCTCATGCACTGCATGGCGGGACTGGACTCGGTGGACTCCGGTGAGGTGTACATCGGGGACACCGAGCTGACCCGGCTGAAGGACAAGCAGCTGACCCGGCTGCGCCGCGACAAGATCGGCTTCATCTTCCAGGCGTTCAACCTGGTGCCGACGCTGACGGCGCTGGAGAACATCACGCTGCCGATGGACATCGCGGGCCGCAAGGCCGACCAGCAGTGGCTGGACTCGGTGATCGACACCGTGGGGCTGCGGCCCCGGCTCAAGCACCGGCCGACGGAGCTGTCGGGCGGCCAGCAGCAGCGCGTGGCGTGCGCCCGCGCCCTCGCCGCCCGGCCTGAGATCATCTTCGCGGACGAGCCGACCGGGAACCTGGACTCGCGCTCGGGCGCCGAGGTGCTGGGGTTCCTGCGCGACTCGGTCCGGCGGATGGGCCAGACGATCGTGATGGTGACGCACGACCCGAGCGCGGCGGCCTACGCCGACCAGGTGCTGTTCCTGACCGACGGGCAGATCGTGGACACCATGCACGGGCCGACCGCCGAGCGGGTGCTGGAGCGGATGAAGGCGTTCGAGACCGGCCGTCCGGCCGGCGCCGGCGTCCCGGACGCGCAGGGGCCGGGGGTCGCGGCGCGATGATGGGCAAGGTCACGCTCCGCAACCTCGCGGCGCACAAGATCAGGCTCGTCCTGACGGCCGTCGCGGTCATCCTCGGCGTGGCGTTCGTGGCGGGCACGCTGATCTTCACCGACACGATGAACAAGCAGTTCGACGACCTGTTCAGCCGGATCGGCAAGAACGTGGCCGTGGACGTGCGGGCCAAGAAGGTCGTCGACTCGGGCGACGACGGCGGGCAGCAGCCGGTCCCGGCGTCGGTGCTGACGGCCGTCAGGTCCGTGCCCGGGGTGAAGGATCCCGTCGGGAACGTCACCGGGTACGCCGCGATCGTCGGCCGCGACGGCAAGATCGTCGGGTCGGGCGGGCAGGGCCCGCCGCAGCTCGGCACGAGCTGGAACCCGGCGGGCTCCTACGAGCTGAAGACGGGACGCGCGCCGCACGGGCTCTCCGAGGTGATCGTCGACGCGGGGACCGCGAAGAAGGGCAAGGTCGCGGTCGGCGACACGGTGCGCGTCGTCTCCTCCGGCCCGCCCCGCCAGATGAGGGTCGTCGGGTTGATCGACACCGGGAACCTCATGGGCGCGACCGTCACGGCGTTCGACACGCCGACGGCGCAGCGGCTCATGCTCAAGCCCGGCTACTTCAGCGACGTCGAGATGGGCGCCTCCGGGGTGTCGGAGACCGAGCTGCGCGACCGGGTCGCCCGGGCGCTGCCGGACGGCGTGGAGGCCGTCACCGGCACGAAGCTGCGGGAGGAGACCAAGAGCGACATCGCCTCGTTCATGAACTTCTTCCGGACGTTCCTGCTGGTGTTCGCGCTCATCTCGATCTTCGTCGGGGCGTTCATCATCTTCAACACGTTCTCGATGCTGGTCGCCCAGCGCACCCGGGAGCTGGCGCTGCTGCGCGCCATCGGCGCGGCCCGCCCGCAGGTCACCCGCGCGGTGATCGCCGAGGCGATCGCGGTCGGGGTCGTCGGGTCGACGTTCGGGCTCGTCGCGGGCGCCGGCCTGGCGACGCTGCTGCAGACGCAGATGGGCGACGCCGGCAAGGGCGGGCTCGTGTTCACCGCGACCCCGGTCATCTGGTCCTACGTCGTCGGGATTCTGGTGACGGTCGTGTCGGCGTACTTCCCGGCGCGGCGCGCGGCGAAGATCCCGCCGGTCGCGGCGATGCGCGACGACGTCGCGCTGCCGCAGCGCTCGCTGCGGATCCGGGTCGCGCTCGGGTCGCTGCTGACGCTGGCCGGCGCGGCGCTGATCGGTGTGGGGCTCGGCGGCAGCGGCGGCAACGCCGTGCTCCCGGTGGGCGTCGGCGCGTTCCTGGTGTTCATCGGCGTGGCGATGCTCGCGCCGGTGATCAGCGTCCCGGTGGTGCGGGTGCTCGGCGCGCCGTTCGCGAAGCTGATGGGCACCCCCGGCCGGCTGGCGCAGCAGAACGCGCTGCGCAACCCGCGCCGGACCGCGGCGACCGCCGCCGCGCTGATGATCGGCCTCGCGCTCATCACCACGGTCAACGTCATGGGCTCCTCGATGCGCGCGTCGGTGAACGCGCAGATCGACGACCAGTTCGGTACCGACTACATCATCCAGCCGGACGGCGGCGGGGGCCTGGGCGACGACGTCGTCCAGAAGGTCAAGGCCGTTCCGGGCGTGGAGACCGCGTCGGCGACGTACTCGGGCAGGGCGAAGATCTCCGGTAAGCGGGCCGACTACATGACCGGCGACATCGCCGCGATCGTCAAGGCCGCGCGGCTGAAGGTGACCTCCGGGGGCACCGACCTCGGCGCCGCCGGGCTGCTGGTCTCCGACAAGACCGCCAAGGACCGCGGCTGGACGGTCGGCCAGGACGTCCCGGCGCAGTTCGGCGACGGCAAGACCGAGCGGATGCGGATCTCGGGGATCTTCAAGCGCAGCGAGCTGATCACCGGGGCGCTGATCCCGGAGCGGGTGTACCGGGCGCACACCACGGCGCCGGCGGCCGACGACGTCATCGTGGACACGGCCAAGGCCGACGCGGCGACCAAGTCGGCGCTGGAGAACGCCCTGCGGGACTACCCGAACCTGAAGGTCGCCGACCAGACGCAGCTGAAGAAGGACGCGAGCAAGCAGGTCGACGGGTTCATCAAGTTCCTGACCGTCCTGCTGGCCATGTCGGTGATCATCGCGGCGGTCGGGGTGGTCAACACCCTGGCGCTGTCGGTGATCGAGCGGACCCGGGAGATCGGGCTGCTGCGCGCCATCGGGATCAGCCGGCGGCAGCTGCGCCGCATGATCCGGCTGGAGTCGATCGTGATCGCGGTGTTCGGCGCGGTGCTCGGCATGGGCATCGGGATCTCGTTCGGGGCCGCGCTGCAGAAGGCCCTGGAGGACAAGGGCCTCGGGGTGCTGTCGATCCCCGTCGGCACGCTGATCGTCTACATGGTGGTCGCCGCCGTGATCGGTGTGCTGGCCGCGCTGTGGCCGGCGTGGCGGGCGGGCCGGATGGACGTCCTCAAGGCCATCTCCAGCGAGTAGCCGTCCCCGGCGAGGGACACCGCGGCCGGCGCCGCCCGGAACCCACCGGGCGGCGCCGGCCGCTTTTCTCCGTACCCGCTTTTTTTCCGTACCCGCTCCCCCGCGCCGAGCCGCACCCGCCCCGGGCCGCCCCTGAGCCGCCCGCCGGCGGGTCAGCCGGACGCCGGGACGGCGCGGGCGCGGGCCAGTCCCCCGCGCAGGCACACGGCCGTCAGGAGCGTCGCCGCGCCCGCGCACGCCAGCGCCCCGCCCACCGTCACCGCCTCCGCGAGGGCGCCGAGGACCACCGGCCCGATGCCCTGCGCCGTCATCAGCCCCGTCGACAGCAGCCCGAACGCCTGCCCCCGGCCGTCCTCGGGCAGCGCGTCCACGAACGGGCGCTGCACGCCCAGCTCGTAGGCGAACCCGCACCCGCTCAGCAGCAGCAGCGCGGCCGCCGCCGCGGCCGGCAGCGGCAGCGCGAACGCCGCCAGCGGCACCCCGAACGCCGCCATCAGCGGCACGACCAGCCGCTCCCGCGCCGCCGGGCCCAGCAGCCGCGCCCCCGCCAGGTTGCCCAGCAGCATCCCCGCCGCCGAGCACGCCAGCAGCAGCGGCGCCGCTCCCCCGCCGTAGCCGCGGACCTCGGCGTAGGGGACGAGCAGGCCCTCCGCGCCCGCCACGAACGCCGGCGGCAGCCACTGCGCCAGCAGCAGCGTCCGCACCGCCGGGTCGGCGAGCAGCCGCAGGTTGCCCGCCCAGCTGTCGCGCACCAGCGACCCGCCGGACGCCCCCGGCGGCGGCAGGTCCGGCAGCCGCAGCCGCACCAGCAGCGCCGCCAGCACATGCCCCGCCGCCGCCACCAGCAGCGCGTGCCGGGCGCCCAGCGCGGCCACCGCGACCCCGCCGAACGCCAGCCCGAGCAGCTGCGCCGCCGCCGACCCCACGCCCATCAGCGACCGGCCCAGCACGTAGGCGTCACCCGGCAGCGCCTCGGCGACCAGCCGGTTCGACGCGCCCGCGAACACCGGCGTCGCGCACGCCACCACCGCGACCAGCGCCAGCGCCGCCGGGACCGGCGGGCCGAGCAGCGCCAGCACCACCGCGGCGGCCGCCTCCAGCGCGTAGGCGCCCCAGATCAGCGGACGCGGGCGCATCCGGTCGGCCAGCGCCCCGAACAGCGCGCCGCCCGCCAGCTGCGGCAGGAACCCGATCCCGTAGGCCACCGCCGCCAGCAGCGGCGAGCCCGTCCGCCCGTACACCAGCACCGCCAGCGCGATCATCCGGAGCGTGTCGGCGGCGATCGCGAGGGTCCGCGTCCCGAGCAGCAGCCGGAACCGCGGCTCGGCGAGCGCGTCACGGTAGGTCGCGCGGCGAGCGGCGGGGCCGGCCGCGCCGTCGGGGGCAGGGGCGGGGGCAGTGTCGGGGGCAGGGTCGGGGGCAGGGTCGGTCGCGGGGCGGGACGGGCCCGCCGCGGGGGTGCCGGAGGCCGCGGTCATGCCGATCACCCTCGCGCCGCCCGCCGCCCCGCCGCCATCGTTACGCCAGGCGGCGTAAGGTCGCCGGGTGATCCGTTTCGAGGCCGGCGCGGAGGACCTGCTGCACAGCCGGTTCGCGCTGTCGCCGCTGTTCGAGCTGGACGGCCTGCTGCGCGCCCTCACCGGCATGGCCGAGCAAAGCCTGCCGCCCGCCTGGACGGCGCGGCTGGCGCCCGAGCTGGCCCGGCTGCGCGCCACGACGCCGCTGGAGGCCGTGCTGGCCCTGCTGACGCCCCGCACCGGCCCCACCTTCATCGCCCCGCCGCCCCGCGGGCTCGCCCAGACCATCGAGGACGACCTCGCCGCCGTCCGCGCCACCCCCGCCACCGTCGCCCGCCGCGAGATCGCCGAGGCGCTGCGGGCGCGCCCCGGCCGGTATCCCCTCTCCTAGGGAGCCCTAGATCGGAAGAGCACACGTCTGAACTCCAGTCACTCCAGCCAATCTCGTATG
>NZ_CAACVB010000055.1 GCF_900659635.1 Actinomadura roseirufa
TTGGAGAAGGCCACGAATGACATGCAGGCCCGCCAGCCGTCCGCCGAGCGCCCCGGCGACCTCCTCGGCCGTCCCGGCGCGCCCCGGGGTGGAGACGACGAGCACGCGCGCCAGCCCCAGCGCCGCCGTCTCCGCCGGGACGTCGGCGAGGGCGCCCGCCCCGAACACGACCCGCACCGGGCTCATCTCGTGGACGAAGCGCGCGGCACCGAAGCGGGCGGCACCGATCCCGGCGGTCACCGGGACCCGCCGGGGCCGGGGTCCACCGGTTGCAGCACGACGTCGAAATGCGCGTGCCGGAACGGGTTCGAGACGCCGTACTCGGCGGCCCGGTCCCGGTCGTCCACCTGATCGAAGGCCCGGATCAGGCTTCGCCGCACGCCGAAGACGGCATCGGATCCGAGATACGGGTCGCCCGCCACGAACACCTGGGTGGTCACGGGCACGTGCCCCGGGGCCGCCGCGATGACATGGACGTGCGCGGGACGGTGCGGATGCCGCCCGGACGCCCGCAGCAGCGCGCCGACGGGCCCGTCGTCCGGGATCGAGTACGAACTCGGTACGACGGTGCGGAACCAGAACCGTCCGTCCGCGTCCGTCGTGAACAGCCCGCGCAGATGCCCTTCGGGCCGCTCGCCGGGCGCCTGGACGTCGTAGAGGCCGTCGCCCCCGGCCTGCCACACGTCCACCGTCGCGCCCGCCAGCCCGGGACCGGACGTCCCGTCGGGCGCCTGCGCCACCACCCGGCCGGTGACCACGCACTCTTCACCGACGGCGGTTTCGGCTGTGCCGGTGCCCGCGATGTCGGCGCCGAGCGGGCGGGCCGGGGACCCGACGACGTGGAAGGGGCCGAGCACGGTCGCCTCCGTGGCGTCCCCGGCCTTCCGGTTGTTGATCGACTCGACCAGCATCGAGACCCCCAGCACGTCCGACAGCAGGACGAACTCCTGCCGGGCGTCGTCGCAGCGGAGGCCCGTCGCGGTCAGGTAGCCGATCCCCGCCTGCCATTCGGCCGAGGTCGGCCGCGTCTCCCGGACGAACGCGTGCAGGTGCCGGACCAGGGCGTCCAGCACCTCGCGCAGCCGGGCGTCGGGCGTCCCCGCGAAGCTCGCGGTGACCACGCCGGTGGCGTCGTGCTCGCTGAAGTCGGCACCCGTGAGGCCCGCCATCACACCTCCTCCTCCGCCGCCCGGGGCCGGGCGACTTTCACCGCGCAACCATGTCCATGGCGCGATCGAGGGGATAGCCTGAACTTCCGTTTAGTGAAACCAGCGAGGTCAGCGGCTTGATCGAGCCCGGGACGACGGTCCGGGCGGCATCGGGAGGAGCCATGGCGGGCAACAGCGGCGAGCCCGGCCGGACGGTCGCGAGCAAGATCTTCGCCGTCCTGGACACCTTCGGGGACGCCGGGGAGACGCTCCGGCTGACCGACATCGCCCAGCGGTCGGGGCTTCCCCTGCCCACCGCCCACCGGATGGTGGGCGAGCTGGTCGCCTGGGGCGGGCTCGAACGCTCCGAGGACGGCTCGTACCGGATCGGGCAGCACATGTGGGCGATCGGCAGCGTGTCCCCCTGCATGCGGCGGCTCCGCGAGCTCGGCCACCCGCACCTTCAAGAGCTGGCCGCCGCCACGAACGCGAACGCGCAGCTCGCCGTCCTCGACGGCACCGACGCGCTGTTCCTCGACCGGGTCCACGGCCACGGCACCCCGCTCATCCACACCCGGGTGGGGGGACGGCTGCCGCTGCACGCCACCGCCGTCGGCAAGGTGCTGCTGGCCCACGCGCCCGCCGCCGTCCGCCGGGACGTGGTGGAAGGGCGGCTCGCCCGGTTCACCCCGTACACCGTCCAGTCGCCCGGCCGGCTGGCGCGCGAGCTGGACGACGTCCGTACCCGGGGCGTGGCCTCCTCCCGCGAGGAGCTCCAGCAGGGCGTCGTGTCGGTCGCGGCCCCGGTCGTCCACCCCGACCAGGGCGTCATAGCGGCGCTCGGCGCGGTCGCGGCGTCCACCGTCCAGGAGGCCCGCCTCGTCCGCGCCGTGCGCGCCGCCGCCGCGGCCATGGAACGGGACGTCGCCGCCGACGAGCGGACCCGCCAGTGGGCGAACGACGGCGCGGCCCCGGCCGCCGCGCCGGGCCCGCGCGCGCTTCCCCCTCCCACCTGACGGACGCCCCCTCACCACGGCTTTCACTGGGCAGAAGCCGCCTGTGGCTCCGGGCCGCCGCCGCGTCCCATGCTGGACCGCGTCCAAGCGTCTCGGCTCGGAGGAGGGAACGTGCGGTTCAGCGTGGCGACCGTGTCGCTGCCGACGTTGACGCCTGAGGAGGCCGTCACCACGATCGCGTCCCTGGGGTACGGCGGAGTCGAGTGGAGGGTGGCCTCGCCCGACCGGCCCGGCGACCCCGCTCCACCCCATCCGTTCCTGTCCGGCAACCTGTGCACCCTGGAACCGGGCGTCCCGGACGGAGAGCGGGCACGCCGGCTGTGCGCCGTGACTGGGCTCGCGGTCGTCGGGCTCGGCCCGTACGCCGACCTCGGCGACACCGGCGCGGTAGCGGAGCTGATGCGGATGGCGGCGGCCGCCGGGGCTCCGCAGATCAGGCTCCAGGCACCCCGGATCTCGCGGACCGGGCTGCCGTACGGGGAGCTGTTCGCGCGGACGGCCGCGTTCTTCGAGGAGGTCGAGGGCCTCGCCGCCGAGCACGGCGTCCGCGCGGCCCTGGAGATCCACCACAACACGATCTGCCCGAGCGCGTCACTGGCGCACCGGCTGGTCTCCCGGTTCGACCCGCGCCGGATCGGCGTGATCTACGACGTGGGGAACCTGGTGTTCGAGGGCTACGAGGACCCTCGCATCGGGCTGGACCTCCTCGGGCCCTACGTCGTCCACGTCCACCTGAAGAACGCCCTGTGCCGGCAGGAACCGGGCACAGAGCGGTGGCGGTACGCGTGGTCGCCCCTGGAAAGCGGGGTCCTCGACGTCCCGGCCGTCCTGGAGTGCCTGGACGGCTTCGGCTTCGAAGGATGGGTGTCGCTGGAGGACCTCAGCACCGACCGCGACCCGGTCGCGACACTCCGGCACAACGCCCGGCTTCTTCGCACATGGGGGTTCCTGTGAACGACCGGCGACCGGCGACGCCCCGCACGGCGATCGTGACCGGCGGGGGCGGCGCGCTGGGAAGCGCCATCGGCCACCGGCTCGCCCAAGACGGCGTCACGGTCGTCCTGGCCGACATCGACCTGGACGCCGCCGAGCGGGCCGCCGCCGAGCCGGCCCCAGGATCGGGCGGCGCCCTGCTGGCACGGCACGTCGACATGGCCGATCCCGCGTCCGTCCGCCGGCTCGCCGACGAAGCGGCCGCGGAGCTGGGCGGGATCAACGTGATCGTGAACAACGCGGCGATCCAGCGGCGCGGCGGGCTGCGGGACGCGCGCGCCGCCGACTGGGACGCCGCGCTCGCGGTCAACCTGCGGGGACCGGCGCTGCTGTGCGCCGCGGCCGTGCCTTACTGGGAGCGTCAGGCAGGCGGGAGCGTGGTCAACATCGCCTCCCGCGTGTGGCTGAGCGGCGGGCCGCCCGTCTACGTGGCCGCCAAGGCGGGGCTGGTCGGGCTGACGCGGTCGCTCGCCACCGAGCTGGGCCCGCTCGGCGTCACGGCGAACGCCGTCGCCCCCGGCTTCGTGCCCACCGAGTTCACACGCGCCGGACGGGACGCGGCGGAGCTGGCCGAGCTGGCGGAGCGGAACCGGCGGATCACCCCGCTGGACAGGGTCACCGAACCCGCCGACGTCGCGAACGCGGTGGCCTTCCTCGCCTCCGCGCAGGCCCGCTGCATCACGGGCGAGATCCTCCACGTGTGCGGAGGCGCCCAGCTCGCCCCCCTTCCCGGGTGAACCCGGGTGCGATGATGGCCGTATGGCGTCCTCCTCACCGGGCCCCTCGGGCGACCGCTACCTCCTGGACAACGCCCGTCCCGAGGCGGGCACCCGCTTCGGCGCGCTGAGCGAGCTGTTCGACCCGTCCACGTTCGGGCACATCGACCGGCTCGGCATCGCGCCCGGCTGGCGGTGCTGGGAGGTCGGCGCGGGCGGCTCCTCGGTGGTGTCGTGGCTGGCGGGCAGGGTCGGGCCGTCCGGGCGGGTGGTGGCGACCGACATCGACACCTCCTGGGTCTCGGCGGCGGACGGCGACGTCGTGACGGTGCTGCGCCACGACGTCGCCCGCGACGCGCCGCCCGACGGCGGCGGCTTCGACCTCGTGCACGCCCGGCTGGTGCTCGTCCACGTGACCGACCGGGACCGGGCCCTGCGCACGATGGCCGGGGCGCTGCGCCCCGGCGGGGTGCTCCTCATCGAGGACGCGGACCCGGCGCTCCAGCCCCTGGCCTGCCTGGACGAGCACGGCCCCGACCAGGAGCTGGCCAACCGGATGCGCATCGCCTTCCGCACGCTGCTCGCGTCCCGGGGCGCCGACCTCTCCTACGGGCGCAAGCTCCCCCGGCTGCTGCGGGAGGCGGGGCTGGCCGACGTCCGCGCCGACGGGTACTTCCCGGTCTCCTCCCCTGCCTGCGGCGTCCTGGAGGCGTCGACGATCCGCCACGTCCGCGACGCCCTGGTCGACGCCGGGCTCGCGACGGACGCGGACATCGACGCCAACCTCGCCGCCATCGACGCCGGGCGGCTGGACCTGTCCATCGCCCCGATGATCTCCGCTTGGGGTCGCCGCACCTGACCGCGCCCCGGCGAGCGCTCGTCCGGCGTCAGGAACTCGTCAGGATGACGAGCCGCTGGGTCGCCCGGGTCATCGCGACATAGCGGTCCACCGCTCCCTCGATTCCCTGGCCGAACGAGTCGGGGTCGACGAGGACGACCAGGTCGAACTCAAGCCCCTTCGCCAGCTCCGGAGTCAGCGACCGGACCCGCGACGTCGCCTGGAACCCGGGGTCGCCGATGACACAGGCGACGCCCTCGGCATGGGCGGCGAGCCAGGTATGGAGGATCGAGCCCAGTTCCGACGCGGATCCGTGGACGACGGGAACATCGCTCCTGCGGATGGAGGTCGGCACGTTGGCGTCCGGGAGCACGGCCCGGATGACCGGCTCGGCCTCCGCCATGACCTCCTCCGGCGTGCGGTAGTTGATGCTCAGCGACGCCAGCTCGATCCGATCGAGCCCGATCCGCTCCAGCCGCTCCCGCCACGACTCGGTGAACCCGTGCCTGGCCTGCGCGCGATCCCCGACGATCGTGAAGCTCCGGGACGGGCAGCGCAGCAGCAGCATCTGCCACTCCGCGTCGGTCAATTCCTGGGCCTCGTCCACGACGACGTGCGCGAACGGCCCGGCGAGCAGGTCCGGTTCGGTGCTCGGCAGCGCGTTCTCATCGACCAGGACGTCCCGCAGGTCCTGGCCGCGCAGCATCGTCACCACGCCCTCACCGTCGTCATCGGCTTCGAGCAGGTCGTCGACGACCCTGGCCATGCGCTCGCGCTCGGCGGCGATGGACGCCTCCTGGCGGCGCTTGCGGCGGGCCGCCTCCGGGTCGCCGAGGCGCTGGCGCGCCGCGTCCAGCAGCGGCAGGTCGGACACCGTCCACGCCTGGGCCTCCGCGCGCTGGAGCGCCCGGACCTCGCCGGGGTCCAGCGACGGCGCGCACAGCCGCAGGTAGGCGGGCACCGTCCACAGGTCGCCGACGAGGTCGGCCGCCTCTAGCGTCGGCCACGCCCGGTTCAGCGTCGTGATCAGCTCCTTGTTCCGCGCCAGCGACCTGCGGAGCAGATCCTCGGAGAGCTCCTCGTCGTCGTGCTTGTCCTTCAGGATCGCGAGCAGTTCCTCGAAGATCTGGTCGCGCGCCTCGTTGTGCGGGGTACCGGGCTCGACCGCCCCGAACGCCTCGGCCCAGTCCTCGGCGCTCAGCCAGACGTCGGCCCAGTGGGTCGTGACGGTCATGCCCTCCTTGGGCGGCCGTTCGTAGAACCTGACGGCGGGCTCGATCGCCTTCACCAGGTCCGCGGACGACTTCAGGCGGGCCACCTCCGGGGCGGTCTCGGCCGCCGCCGACGCGCCCTCCGCGACGAGGTCCCGCAGAGTGCACGTCTGCACGCCCTCCTCCCCGAGGCTGGGCAGCACATCGGCGACGTAGCCCAGGTACGGCTGGTGCGGCCCGACGAACAGCACGCCTCCCCGGCGGTCGCCGAGACGAGGATCGGAGTAGAGCAGGTACGCCGAGCGGTGCAGGGCGACGACGGTCTTGCCCGTCCCCGGACCGCCGTCGACGACGAGCGCGCCACGGGACCCCGCGCGGATGATGGCGTCCTGGTCGGCCTGGATGGTGCCGAGCACGTCCCGCATCCGCGACGACCGGTGACCGCCCAGGCTCGCGATGAACGCGGACTGGTCGTCGAGCGCGGCGTGCCCCTCGAACCCGTCCGAGGTGAACACCTCGTCCCAGTAGTCGCCGATCCGGCCGCCGGTCCAGCGGTACCTGCGGCGGGTCGCCAGCCCCATCGGGTTGGCGTGGGTCGCCCCGAAGAACGGCTCGGCCGCCGGGGAGCGCCAGTCGAGCAGCAGCCGGCGGCCCGCCGCGTCCTTGAGGCCGAGCCGCCCGACGTACACGGGCTCGGTGCCGTCCGCGCCGACCATGCGGCCGAGGCACAGGTCCAGGCCGAAGCGGCGCAGGGCGCGCAACCGGCCGGTCAGCCGGTGGACCTCCAGGTCGCGCTCCAGCGCCTCCTGGCCCGTGCCGCCCGGCGCCCGCCGCTCGGCGTCCAGCCGCGCGGACAGGTCGGCGATCGACTCCGCGAGGCTCCGCGCGATGGCCGCGAAGTGCCGCTCGTCATCGGCGATCAGCGCCGGGTCCGCCTTGGCGGCGAGGTTCTCCGGAAGGTCGAACGCACGGGTGGTCAGGGATTCCACGTCGTCAGCTCCGATTCGAGGGGGCCGACGCCAACGCACGCACCTCGCGTCCCCCCGTGTCCGCAGGTACTGGCCTCGGCGGACGATTGTGCGGCATGCCCCGGGTCTTGCCGCAAGCCCCCGGGTGCGCTATAGATTGAAAATGGAGGAACCCGCCTCCGCCGCTCCCCACCACCACGAATCGAGCTCGTCCTCCGCTATGACCTCGGGCGGTGGCCGGAAGCCGTGGGCGGACGCGCCGTCCAGGGCGCCGGTCCGCAGAACGATCTCGCGGACCGCCTCGGCGACGGGCTCACCGGCGTCGAGGACGCCGAAGGTCCCGGGTCCCAGGTCGTACCAGTCGGCGAGCAGCGGCGGGTCGCCCGCCTCGGCGGCGATCGCGATGGCGTGCAGCATGTCGAGCATGGTGACCCGGCGGGGCGGGGACGTGTCGGGCCCGGTCAGGTGGTGGGACGCCATGCGACGCCACAGCGCGGACCCGGCATCGCAGTAGAGGAACGGCGGGTCGACGTAGCCGTCCTCAAGCCAGGAGTCGTAGCCGTCGAAGTCGCCGGACTCCTCGTCGAAGACCCGCAGACCCGTGAACTCGGTGAGGGAGTCGAAGTAGACGCGGCGCTCGGCGTAGTCGGGATGCTGCTCCAGGGCGAAACGGTAGGCATAGCGGCGGCGTAGCAGGATGTCCATCACCCGGAAATGGGTGAAGGAACAGTCGAACTGCTCCTGGAACCGGTACAGCGCGGCGAACCAGTCACGCGGCCGTGGGTCGCCGGCCGGATAGTGGGCGTCGAGAAGGCGAACCGAGTCCGCGACCAGATCCTCGATCAGATGCATCGACATCCTGGAAGATTAGGGTCCGCCCGCTGCACGCGATCCCCGCGGATGTTGCTGTGGAACCGAAACCTCGGGCACGCGCCTTCACCCCGAGGCCCCGGCGTCAGGGGCCGGGGCTCCGCGCGGGATTCCCCGCCCGCGATGTTCACCGGGCGAGTGCCTCGCCGATGGCCTCGACCGCCGTCAGGGCGTCCGGGCCGAGGTAGGGGCCGCGCCCGTCCGGCCCGTACCAGGCGTACTCGCCCTTCTCGGAGTCCCAGAGGACATAGAGGGCACCCTCACCGCGGCGCAGCAGGTAGAGAATCCTCGCCCCGGCGGGACGAATCGCCGCGATGTCCGGGAATCGCCGCTGAACCAGGGCGGCCAGCTCATCCAGGTGTTCGTAGGCGTCACTCATGCCACCACCCGCTCGGCCGCGTTCCGCCACGGCTCGTCCACCCACGGCGGGACGAACACCTCGCGCGCGTCACCACGCGGCGTCCGGCACCGCCACCACCCGCCACCGAGATCGACGAGCGTCCCACGGATGTCACGTGTCAGCGGCTCGACGAGGAAGAAGACGCCCCCGAAGTCCTCGACGTCGAGACGCCGGACCGGTGAAGCGGACGCGGAGGGCTCTGCCGCCTTACCCGTCCCCCCGCGCCCACGCTCGAACTCACTCACCGGTGCCGCTCCCGGACGTCACCGCACGAAGCGTCGTCGCGACCGTCAGGGCCGCGTCGACGATGTGGTTCGCCTCGGCGATCGGCTCGCCCCAACTCGTCCAAAACCACAACCGCCCGCCGTCGTCCCGCCGCGGCCTGCACGTGACCGTGTCCGCGAGCCGCGGCACGTCGTCACAGCACCCCGACGCCTCCGGGTTGACGACGATCAGCTTGCGCCGCTGAAGAACCGTCTCCAGCCCGTAGGCATGAAGCCTGGACATCAGTGCCCCAAGCCGCGCGTAGGCATCCGGATGCTCGGGCTCGGGCTGGGCGTCGGTGTCCTGCGCCGTGGTCATGACTGGCCGGACCTTCCTGTCGGATAGTCCCCGGAACCCCCGGCGTCCGCTCGCCGGCCGGGGCAACTTGTGACCCGACACACATCTAGGTCCATCCGCACGAGCTAGGTCAACACGCTTGCACAATATTGCGTCACGTGCGGTACTGGACCCATGACAATCCAGGCAACTCCGCAGCAGCGATCACCGCTGGACTTGCGCCAAGATCTCGGCAAGCGGCTACGCATTCTTCGCATCAGCGCGAACCTCAGCGGTAAAGAGCTGGCCGAGAGGCTGGGCTGGGACCCGTCCAAGGTGTCCCGGATCGAACACGCCAAGACCATCCCGACGCCCGCCGACGTCCGCTCCTGGTGCGTCCAGGTCAACGCTGAAGATCAGGCGGACGACCTCGCTGCTCAAGCATCCACCGTCGAGGCCGCCTACACCACTTGGCGGAGTACCCAGCAAACGGGGATGCTGCATCTTCAGGAGGCGTCGAACGACCTGTTCGACCGCACCCGTAGGCTCCAGGGCTACGAAAGCCGCGTCATCCCCGGCCTGTTCCAGACCCGCGCCTACGCCACCGTGGTCCTGGAGAAGGCGAGGGTACGCCGCAACTCGCCAGACGATGTAACCGCAGCAGCCGCCGCACGCAATCGCCTCCGCAGGGTCTTGGACGGCCCCTGCACCTTCGCCTACGTGATCGAGGAGCACGTCCTAAGGTCGCCGGTCGCGCAGGCCGATGTGATGCGAGAGCTGGCCGAGCAACTCACCGCCGACTCGCATCGGGCGAACGTCTCGCTCGGCATCATCCCGATCGGGCCCCGCATGCGAAACGGGGTCGAGAACTTCGCGGTGTACGACGGGATTCTTGTGCGCACGCAGCTCGTGGGGGGACGCTTCGCGGTGAACACTCCCGGAGACGTCGCCGAGTACCTCAGGACTTTCGAGGAGCTATCGAGCATGGCCGTGCACGGAGACGAAGCGCGGTCACTGATCCGTGACGCGCTCGGGTGAGAACCATGAGGAGCCGCGGTTGTCGGTGCCCGTCCGTGGACGGTTACCGGAAATGAGCAGCCGAACCGCGGACGCACCGGGCACTGCCCGGTGCGTCCAGGAGTTCAAATCCGCTCGGCGGACCCTATCCGCGGCGGTGCACGCATAGCATCCATGCCCGGACGGCCTCGCAGATCGCGGGCTCGGCGCCGAGATCCCCGCCGCGATGAGCCAGCAGGCACATTACGTCGCCCAAGCCGACCAGGCCGTGGACATGGCCCGCGCCGCTCAGGCCGTCGCACGCCGCGCCGGCCTCCCGGTGCTGATGACCGAGTGCCAGGTGATGGAGGCCCACGGGTATGCGGCCCAGGAGGGCGGCGCGCGAGCCTGTGCCCGGGCACTGACCCGCGCGGAGGCGAGCTATGACCGCGCCACGAGCACCGAACTTCCGCCGTGGCTGGTGTACTTCGATGAGGCATATTTCGCCGCAAAGGTCGCGCACTGTTTCCGCGACCTCGGCCGTCCGGCCGAAGTCGACCAGTACGCGCGCAAATCGCTGGATATGGACCCCGCTTACCGGCGCGGGAAGTCGTTCAATATCTCGATCCTGGCGATGTCGCTGGCGACGCGAGGAAGCCTGAAGGAGGCGTGCGAGCAGGGACGAACGGCGGTCGATATGGCAGCTGGGCTCACGTCCGCGCGGGTCTACCGCTATATCCGAGATGTACTGAGAGTCCTCGGACCCTTTGCGGCAGAGGAGGAGGTGGCGGAGTTCATGGACTACGCCGAGGAGCGGTTGCCCGTGCTGCGAGTGCGTGGAGCACGGCCATGACCGTCGCCGCCCCGACGATCTCCCCCCGCTCTATGCCTCGCCGAGCCTCGTCCAGCGGGACCCATCGGACGGCTTCGGCCTCGTCCACGTGCGGCTTTCCGACCAGGTCGGCGCCGTACGCCAGATACAGGTCCTGCGGGGCGTCGGCGGACCCGGTCATCGGCTGGAAGGTGAACAGGTGCTCCACCTCGCGAGGGCGCCAGCCGGTCTCCTCTTCGACCTCCCGTACCGCCGTCGTGGCCGGGTCCTCTCCAGGGTCGGCGTACCCGCCCGGCACTTCCCATTCCCAGTGGTCGATGATGAACCTGTGCCTCCAGATCAGCAGGATTTTCTCTCCAGCCTCGTCCAACACGGCGGTCATGACGCAGCGGGGCAGGCGGATGACGTACTGATCGAACTGAACTCCGGTGGGTAACTCGACGCTGGCCACCGATAGGCGGATGTGGCGGTTCTCGTCGACGACCCGCTCGCCGTGAATGGTCCATTTGGTGCGTTCAGAGGGAATATGCGTCACGGCCTCGACAATACCGCCCATCCTGCGGGGTAGGCCGGTGTCTGCAAACGCTGTTCCGGTCGAAAACCACCTCTTATGCGGGCAGGCCGAGCATCTGTGCGAATGCTCGGGCACGGCGGTCGGTCATTGGGCCGCCGTGGTCGACCACGTCGGCGGCCATCTGCCGGGCGTGGGGTGAGTAGTGCACGCTGTCGTTGCAGACCGGGTAGGCGCGTTCCAGCCAGTCGAGGGCGGCCGAGTGGTCGCGCCGCTGGTGGTAGGAGCGGGCCGTCTCCACCATGAGCCGTGCACGTCGTTCGCGGCTCGGGATGGAGTTCGGGTCGATCTGCTGGGCGGCCTCGCGCGCCGTCGAGGATTTCGACAGGTCCGCCTGTACGGACACGGCGTGGACGTCCACGTTCGACTGCCCGAACTGGGTCCACGGGTGGTGGTAGCCGCGCGGGAGCCGGTCGGCGGCGGCTTGGCCCTCGTCCAGGTACCGCAGTGCGTCACCCTCCCGGCCGGCGCGGGCGCTGGTCGTCGCCGCGTGGAGCAGCAGTGCGCCGTACATCGCCCGCAGCTCGACCGACCCGTCCTCCAGCCGAGGCCGCACGAGCTGCGCGGCCTCGGTCACCAGCTCGACGGCGCCGTCCAGATCGCCCATGGAACGCTGGACGATCGCGAGCGTCCACGCGGCGCCGGCGAGGCTCACGGGCCGGTCGGCGTCGTGCGCCGCGCTCACGGAGCGGTCGGCGACCACCGAGATCAGCTCGGGCTCGGCGGCCCAGACGATCTCGTGCTGGACGAGCGCGTACACGTCCGACAACACGGCGTTCGCGGTCCGGCGCCGCTCGCCCTCGGTGAGACGGACGGCGGTCCGCGCGTCCCGGACGAGGGCGGGCAGCACACGCCCGACGTCGGTTCGGTGCGTCCTGGACCCGTGCCAGATCCGCCACCCGTGATCGGCCCGGCTGATGAGCGCGTCCAGGTCGACCGGCTCGTCGGGCACGGTCAGCATCGGTGCCCGGACGGCCTCGCGGATCGCGGGCACGGCCTCGTGCGGGATGCGCGTGAAGGACGCCGGGGGCAGCGACGCCGTGTCCCCCAGGTCCATGTCGGTGCCCGCGAGCAGGGCGACGTCTCCGACGCCGAGCGCCTCGGCCAGCTTGACCAGGATCGGCAGGCGGGGCGGCAGCAGGCGGCCGCGCTCGACGTCCTTCAGCCAGGAGGCGGACATACCGACCAGCCCGGCCAGCGTGGGCCGGGTCGGGCCCTTCCGTTCGCGCAGGGTCTTGATGCGGTCGCCGGTCGAGCGTCCGGCCAGGTCATCGAGCATGACCGCCGCCTGTCTCCACAGGCCGCGTCTTACCTTCGCGCATGGGCCCCGTACCTTCCTGGAGTCTCGACAAGTCCCAGGCTAGGCACGGCTCCTGCTCGTTTCCGGGGGATTCGCCATGCCGCCCTCGACGGCATCCGGACTACGCGCCTGGCGCTCACGTCTCCTCGTCCATCTAGCGGCCTTTCCGAATTGGATGAAGCGAACACTGCAACGACGGCCCCGGTCGCCTCCGGTGGACGACCCTTCGCCAGGGTGATTCCGAACGGCTAGACCACGGTCACGGTGCGTGCCACGATTGAATGCGCCGCCGCGGCTGCCGGGCCACGCGGTGAAGTAGACGACCTTGGCCGGCGGCTGACTTGTCCACTTCAGCTCGCGTCACATCTGCTGAAAGACTGCAATGCCTCAACCCCTCAAGCCACTGCACCCGCTGTAAAGGCTCCGGAAATGAGATGAAGAGCGACGATGGAAATCGCTACGAGGTGCCATGCACTCTTTGTAACGGCTCGGGCAAAGTATGACGTTGGCTGCTGGCGCGCTCCGCACAGTCCGACGTGAGTGGTTCATTCCGGACACGATCTGGGTTCGGGTCGAAGGGACCGGGTGGATGCGGCCCCTTCACCGCGCGGAGGACCCGGAGGGCTGGAGAGCCGAAGTGGAGTCGAACCGCTCGGTCGTCACCCAGGTCGATGACGGCGCCACTGAACGTGGGAAGTGGCCGACCAGCTCTAGCAGCGCGCCGCACATCATGGCGCTGATGCTCGACCAGCTCGATCTCCGGTCGGGCATGTGTGTACTGGAGATCGGGACCGGGACCGGGTACAACGCCGCGCTGCTGGCCGAATTGACCGGAGCGGAGAACGTCACCACGGTCGAGGTCGATGTCTCGCTGGCCGACCACGCGAAGGGGGCTCTGGACAGCGCCGGGTATCCGGTCACCGTGGTGACCGGCGACGGCATGAAGGGGTATCGGCACAACGCCCCCTACGACCGCATCATCGCGACCGCCGCCGTGCGCGAACTGCCGTACGCCTGGGTGGAGCAAACCCGTCCCGGCGGTCTCATCCTGGCGCCCTGGGTGGCGACATTCCACCCCGACGAGCCATTGGCCAAGCTCACGGTCACCGCGGACGGACGAGCCGAGGGCCGGTTCGGTGCCCCGGCCTGGTTCATGCCGATGCGCAGCCATCGCCTCCAGCAGGAGACCATCCGAGACACCGACGAGCGGTGGGCCGCCTCCGGAAAACCCGAGGCATCCCGCTACGGGATCACCGTGACCCCCGAGGGCCAGCGGATCTGGCTCGACACTCCGGACAACCCCATCGGCTGAGGAGCCCACTTCTCCTGTCCGCCTCCTGACTTCGGAGCACACGCCGACGAGTCCGCCGCCGACTGACCACGGTGGTGGGCTCTCGTCCTGTGTCAGGCGGTCGCGAGCGCGCTCTCGCATGCTCCAGCGCCCTGTGGAAGTGAAGGGCTTTCGGTGACTTATGCGCAGTTCCCGGCGCAGCGCCCGGACGGACGGGAGATCACCGCTCGCGAGCACTCCCGGCTCGGGCTCGAGGTGAACGCCCACGGCTCGGGCGGGCGGAAGGGCAGCGATTCGTTTTCCTTCGTCGCTGATGCTCTGCGGGGCGGGCCATGGGGGCGGGCGTCGGGCCTCTAGACTTTCGTGATGGCCGACTACGACGATCACGACGGGTTCGAGGGCCTCGACGTCTCCGCTCTGCCTCAGCGTCAGCAGCGGATCCTGGGCGTCATCCGGGACTGGGCGGTCAGGTACGGGTATCCCCCGAGCACGCGCCAGATCGGCGACGCCGTCGGCCTGCGGTCCGCCTCGTCGGTGTCCCGCCATCTGGCGAGCCTGGAGGAGAAGGGCTTCCTGCGCCGGGGCGCGTCCATGGCCCGGCCGATCGACGTCCGGTCCTTCCTGCGCGAGAGCGCGGCACGTGAGCCCGCCACCGACGCGGTGAGCGTGCCCGTCGTCGGCGACATCGCCGCCGGTACCCCCATCACCGCCGAGGAGCACGCCGGCGAACTGCTGTCGCTGCCCCGCGAGCTGACCGGGCGGGGCACCGTCTTCGCGCTGCGCGTGCGCGGCGACTCGATGATCGACGCCGCGATCTGTGACGGCGACATCGTCGTGGTCCGCCGCCAGCCCGAGGCGCACCCGGGCCAGATCGTCGCCGCGATGATCGACGACGAGGCCACGGTCAAGGTGTACCGGCGCCGCGACGGCCACGTCCTCCTCGAACCCCGCAACCCCGCCTACGACGTCATCGACGGAGACCGCGCCGTGATCCTCGGCATCGTCGTCTCGGTGCTGCGCAGCGTCTGAAACCCGCCCACCTGGGCCTCAAGTCCGCCGCCGGGGCGCTCTGTACCTACTGGTATGTACAGTGGTGCTCGTGGACGCCAAGGAACGCCTCGTCGAGAGTGCCCGTGCGCTGCTGTGGGAACGCGGCTACGTCGGCACCAGCCCGAAGACCATCCAGCAGCGGGCCGGCGTCGGCCAGGGCAGCATGTACCACCACTTCACCGGCAAGGAGGACCTCGCGGGCGCCGCCATCCGCCGTACCGCCGACGAGCTGCGCGCCACCGCCGACGCGCTGTTGTCCGGCCCCGGCACGGCCGTGACGCGCATCGGCGCCTACCTGCGCCGGGAACGCGACGTCCTGCGGGGCTGCCCCGTCGGTCGGCTCACCCAGGACCCCGACGTCATGGCCACGCCCGCCCTCCGGGCGCCCGTCGAGGAGACCCTCGCCTGGCTGCGCGCCCGCCTGGCGGAGGTGTTGCGGGAGGGCCTGGATCGCGGAGAGCTGGACTCCGCCGTCGACCCCGTCTCCACGGCGACCGCGATCGTCGCCGCTCTCCAGGGCGGATACGTCCTGGCCCGTGCCGCGAACACCACCGAGCCCTTCGACCAGGCGGTCGCGGGCGTCCTCGCACTCCTCGGCGCGCGCGCCGTCCGCTGACCACGACCGAAGGACGACACGACATCATGCACATCACCCGCACGCCCGCCACCGCCGTCGCCGCCCCGTCCGAGTGGGTCACCGGCAAGGTGTGGATCACACCGGTCGCCGAACCCCCGGAACCTTCACGGACTCGCATCGACAGCGTCCGCTTCGCTCCCGGCGCACGAACCGTCTGGCACCGCCACCCGCTGGGACAGGTGCTCGTCGTCACCGAGGGCACCGGGCGTGTGCAGCGCCGCGGCGGCCCGGTCGAGACGGTCCAGGTCGGCGACACCGTCCAGATCGCTCCTGGCGAATGGCACTGGCACGGCGCCGCCCCCGCCGCCGCCATGACCCATCTGGCCATTGAGCCCGTCCCGGACGACGGCGCCGCTCCCGAGGCCGGGGAGCCGGTCACCGACGCCGAGTACGACGAGGCCGGAGCGGCGGACGTCCCGCCCATCACCCGGACCGTCCTGCTCGACCAACTCCTAGCGGCGCCCCGGGACACCCACCGGGTCGAGATCCGGCGCATCACCATCGCGCCCGGCCACGCCGCCGGGGTGCATGTCCACAACGGCCCGGTGTTCGGCAGCGTCGAGAGCGGGTCGGTGGTCTATCAGATCGAAGGCCGGACGGCCTCCGTGCTCGGACCCGGGGACGTGTTCTACGAGCCCGAGGCCACCCGAATCGCGCGCTTCGACCCCCAGGACGAGGGCGTCACCTTCCTCGGCTACTTCCTGCTCTCCGCCGGCCAGGCAGCCGAGATCGAGTTCCCCGGGGCTCAGGGGAGGATCGCGTCGACGTAGCCGCCGTCGACGCGCACCGCGGCGCCCGTGGTGGCCGAGGCGTGCGCCGAGCCGAGGTAGACGACCATGTTGGCGATCTCCTCCGGCTCGATGAGCCGCCGGAGCAGGGAGTTCGGACGGTACTCGGCGATGAAGCGGCGCTGCGCCTCCTCCCAGGGCAGGTCGTCCCCCACCAGCTCGGCGACGAAGTCCTCCACGCCGCCCGTATGGGTCGGACCCGCCAGGACGGTGTTGACCGTGACGCCCGTACCGGCGACGGCCTTGGCATAGCCCCGCGAGACGGCGAGCAGCGCCGTCTTCGACACGCCGTAGTGCACCATCTCCTCGGGGGTCACCACGGCCGAGTCGCTGGCGATGAACTGCACCCGTCCCCAGCCACGTTCGGTCATTCCCGGCAGGTAGAGGCGGGCGAGCCGCACCCCGGACAGCACGTTGACCTCGAAGTAGCGCCGCCACTCGTCGTCGTCGATGTCGAGGACGGGCCGCGCCTCGAAGATGCCGAGGTTGTTCACCAGGATGTCGACGGCGGGCACCTGGCCGCGCAGCGCCTCGGCGCCCTCCGCCGTGGCGACGTCGGCCGCCACTCCCCGCAGATCCGCGTCCGGTATCTCCGAGCGCAGCGCCCGCAGCGTGTCGGCGACGCTCTTGTCCGACCGCCCGTTGACGACGGTGGTCGCTCCGGCCCGTGCCAGCCCGGCGGCGATGGCGCGGCCGATGCCCTTGGTGGAGCCGCTGACGAAGGCGGTCCGTCCGCTGAGATCGATGTCCATGCGCTGGTCATGCCCGTCCCGGCGCCGATCAGCCGTCCACCGCTTCGACGGCCTGGACGCGGGTGAAGTAAAAGTTCCTCTCCTCGGGGTGTCCCGCTTCCGCGCTGCGCAGCTCGCAGATCGCCTTGAGGAGCTTCTTCTTCCTGTTGCCCATCCGCACCAGTTCGTAGGGAGGGCTGATGATCCGCTCGGTCTCCACACCGCTCAGGTCGACGTAGGTGATCCGGACCCGGCTCTCCTCCACGATGGCCCGCGCGAAGCGATGGACCTCGTCGGATGTGAGCTCGCGGCACTCACTGGTGATGATCTTGAGCCACTGATCGAGGAGCGAGGGTTTGTGGAGCGGAGCCACAGGGCCGGACGGAACCGACCGGGGGCGACGAAGGGGACGCGGCTTGACGGGCGCACTCTTGCGCAGCCGTTCCGCGAGCGCGTCGAAGTCGGGCGGCGGCTCGTCTGAGGGCAGCGGGGGAAGCGGCGCGGGGAGGGGGTCCTCGACCAGCGGGTACCCGGCGTCGCGCAGCGCCGCGAACACCCTGTCGCGCGGACCGGTGGCGACGAGGACGCCGGGGGAGAGCAACCGCACGCCGAGGCCCTGAAGCGACGGGTGCAGGGCGGCACGCGTGAGCAGGTCGGTATCGGCGCTCTGGAAGACACAGGTGGCCGGCACCTCAAGGAGCCGGGGCGAGGGGACGTGGCCGGCCGCCACCATTTCGATCTTGTCGCGCAGCGACGGCGGGAGCGGCCCGGCGCTGATCGCGGTGAGGGCCGCCTCCACTCCGGCGGCGCTCAGACCCGAGTCCAGGGCACGCCGGAGACTCGCGTCGGTGATCTTCCAGACCCGTCCGTGCAGGCCGTCGGCGAACGCGTCGAGCGCCTCCGCCAGCCGCCTCGACGGCGTCCCCTGGACGGTCAACCTGAGGTCAGGGCCGATCGTCGCACGTTCGGAGAACGGCGACGGCACCCCGGACGCCTCCCGCATCAGACCGGCATGGTCGCCCTCGGCCAGGAGCGCGCCGAACGAGGAGAGCACCCCGTGCGCGACCAGGCCGAGCAGCACGGCCTCTTCCAGCAGTGCTCCGTGCGGCGGATCGCCGGAGTCATGATCACAGGCGAGCGGCCGATGCCAGTCGAGCGCCTTGGCGAGCCCCTCGGGCGTCCGAACACCCCGCCCTTCCGACACCCACTCCCGCAGGACGGTCACGAGTTCGCGCCGCATCTGCACGCAGCCCTCACAGTCGGCCTTGGGGCTCAGGACGTTCAGCCGTCCGCCGTCGTCCGATCGAGTGCGCGTCGGTGCGGACGGCAGCCTCCACCACGCGAACAGGAGCCGGACGGCCTGTTCACTCACCGGCAGCAACCGGAACGCTTCAACTGCCGGTGACAAACGCATGTCCGTCCCGTCACTGACGAGTAGCCCGGCGTTGTGAGCGCAGGCCACCGCGAGGCGCGCGGACGCCTCGTTGTAAGCCGCCACCCTCGTCACCCGCTTGAGCGCTTGCACCTTCACCCCGGCCCTGAACACCTGCAACGGCTCCTGCTCGCATACATCGAGCATTCGCGACACGAGCCCGACGAACTCGCCGAGCCGCGCACCGGCGGCCAGCCTCACTCGCTCCTGATCGACCGGCATGGTCGGCAGTCGTGGCCCGTCCGGCTCGAACGGCGCCCTTCCCACCGCTCCGCCATGCGTGGTCCACCATTCGCGAAGCGTCTCGGCAATGTGCAGCGCTCCATCGTGGCCGGGCCACACGAGCGCGTGCCGCTCCAATGCCGCCAACGCCTCGTCGGGGTCGCCCAGACGCGCCGTGACCCTCACCTCGGTCGCGTCCTCCCCGAGCACCGCGACCGTCTCCACGACCTGAAGGCAGGGCCGCGTCAGCCGCTTGAGCGCCCGCTCCACCGACCGCCTCTCCTGGAGCCGCCCGGCGAGGTCGCCCCACCCGTCCGGCTCGCCCGGCCCGCAGACATCGGGCCGGGCCTTCAGCACCTCCGCTAACGCGTCCTGGTCGAGCGTGGCCAGCCAGCCCCGCAGCGGCGTCCCCGTCATGCCCTTCTCCTCCGTGAACAACCGGACTCGGAAAGTAGACGAAGCCCACCCAAGCGCAAATGCCGCAGCAAATCCAAGAAATGCGTCTTACCGGTCTACCGCGCCCTTGATCAGGTCACGCACACGCCCTCGTGGGGGTTCTGGAACTCGGCGGCGTTCTCCACCATGCGCCGATAGTCGGGACATTGGGTGAAGTCGTCCGCACCGCACTCCATGAGGTGCTCGATCAGCCTCTTGGACGCCGACAGCTCCGCCAGCCGCCGCTCCAGTTCCGCGTGCTGCCGCTCCAGGAGCGCCCGGCGCTCGCCTCGGCCGGCCGCGTCGAGCACCGCGCGGATCTGCTCCAGGCTCATCCCGCCCGCCTTGGCGCGGATGATCGTCATGACCCGGACGACGTGGTCGCGGGTGTAGCGGCGGCGTCCGTTCACCCTGGCGGCCGGGGTCAGCAGCCCCACCGACTCCCAGTGGCGGAGCACGTGCGGCGCGAGATCGAACCGCTCGGCGAGCTCTCCGATCCGCATCGAGTCGCTTGACTTCATGTTGACATTAACTTGCAGAATCGCCTGCGAGTCAAGCAACGACCACTCGCGGAGGCGAACATGTTCGACGCTGTCATCGTCGGCGGCGGCCCGGCCGGCATGGCCGCCGCTCTCACCCTGGGCAGGGCCCACCGCACGGCGCTCCTGCTCGACGCGGGCGAGGGCCGCAACGCCTCGGCCGAAGCGGTGCACAACTTCCTGACCAGGGACGGCACGCCGCCCGCCGACCTGCGCGCGCTCGGTCGCGAGGAACTGGCCCGCTACCCGTCGGTCCAGGTGCGCGCCGAGACGGTCATCGACGTCAAGGGCGCGGCCGACGGCGGCTTCCACCTCGACCTGTCCGACGGCGGGACGGCCGGTGCGCGGCGGCTGCTGCTGGCCACCGGGCTGGCCGATGACCTGCCCGAACCCCGCGGCGTCGAGGCGCTGTGGGGACGGTCCGCCTTCCACTGCCCCTACTGCCACGGCTACGAGTGCACCGGCAAGCGGGTCGCGGTGATCGGCGCGGCACCGGCCCGGGTACGGCTGGCACTGCAGCTGAGCCGGTTCGCGGCCGACGTCGCGCTCTGCACCGGCGGCGAGCCGCTCGACCCGCCGTCCCGGGCGACGCTGGAGGCGAACGGCGTCACCGTGCGCCGCGAGCCCATCGCCCGGCTGGAGGCCACGGGCGACCGGCTGGAGCAGATCGTTTTCGCGGAGGGCGAGCCACTGGACAGGGACGCGATGTTCGTCGTGAACGTCCCGCGTCAGCGCTCCGACCTGGCCGAACGCCTCGGCTGCACGTCCTTCGCGGACGCGTCCGTCGAAGTGGACGAATTCGGCCGGACCAGCGTCGCGGGCGTCTTCGCCGCCGGTGACATGGCGCGCCGGGCCACGGTGCCGATGCCCCTGTCGGCGGTGATCGCCGCCGCGGCCAGTGGCACCGTCGCGGGCGCGGTCATCGACCAGGACCTGCTCTGCGACGACTTCGACCTGCCCAACCCGTTCGCACCGGCGAAGGGCTGAGCACCATGTCGACCGAAACGACCGAGACCATCGCGGACGCCCCGTCCAGGACGAGCAACGTCCCGCTCGCCACGGCCGGTCTCCTGATCGGCATGCTGCTGTCGGTCCTCGACCAGACGGTGGTGGCCATCGCGCTGCCCGACATCGCCGCCGACCTGGGCGGCATGGACGACATCAGCTGGATCATCACCGCCTACGTGCTGGCCTCCACCGCCACCGGCGCGCTGTACGGCCGCGTCAGCGACCGGTTCGGACGGCGCGCCGTGTTCGTCACCGCGGTCGCCGGCTTCGTCGCCGGCTCGGCGCTGTGCGGCGCCGCGCGGACGATGCCCCAGCTGATCGCCGCCCGGACCCTGCAGGGCATCGGCGCCGGCGCGCTGTTCGTCCTGCCCACGATCGCGCTGTCCGAGCTGTACCCGCGGCGCCTCCGCAGCCGGATCCAGGGCTTCACCGGCGGCGTCTTCGCCCTGGCCAGCGTGGGCGGCCCACTCGCCGGCGGCGCGATCACCGACGCCTGGGGCTGGCGCTGGATCTTCTACGTCAACCTGCCCCTCGGCCTGCTCAGCGTGGTCCTGACCACGCTCGCGCTGCGGCTGCCCACGCCCAGCGCTGGCGGCGGGATCGACGTGGTGGGGGCCGTGCTCCTCGCGGCCACCACAGTGGACCTGCTGCTGGTCGCCGAATGGGGCGGCCGCACCCACCCGTGGACCTCCGGCGTGATCCTCGCGCTGATCGCGTCCTTCGCCCTCCTGCTGATGCTGTTCGTCTGGTGGGAATCGCGCGCGGCCGACCCGCTGCTCCCGCTCCGCCTGTTCACCGACCCCGCGCTGCGCGTCGTCCTGCCCGCCACCGCGCTGCTCGGCGCGCTGCTCGGCGGCTCGATCGTCTACCTGCCCACCTATCTGCAGGCCGCCTACGACATGGGGGCGACCGAGGCCGGTCTCGCGCTCAACCCGTACGTCCTCACCTTCATGGCGGTGTCCGCGTTGGCCGGCGCGCGCATCGCCGCCGCCGGCCGGTTCCGCCCCTACATGATCGCCGGGGCGATGGTCGTGGTGCTGGGGTTCGCCCTGCTGAGCCGGATCGACCCCGGTACCCCCTACGCCCTGCTCGCCGTGGAACTCGCCGTCCTGGGCGCCGGCTTCGGGCTCCTGATGCAGAACCTGGTGGTCATCGCGCAGAACGCGGCCTCCCCGGCGGACCTGGCCGCCACCACCTCCTCCACGGTGTCCGTCCGCGGCCTCGGCCTCTCGCTCGGCGTCGCGATCTTCGGTACCCTCCTGGCCCGCGAACTGCAGGGCCACGCCCCAAGCCCCCGGACGACCGCCACCGCCATCCCCGACGTCCTCGTCTGGGGCGTCCCCACCGCCATCGCCCTGGTAGCACTGATGGCCATACTCCCCCGCACGGTCGACCAGCCCACACAGGTGAAGTCCACCGTGTAAGCAGCCAGGCGACCACGGCCTGACCTACGTCCCGTCACCGACGCACCGCCCAGCCGCCTCGTCCTTGCCTAGAACAAGCAGGACCGCCACGACCCGAAGCCGAGCCCGGACGTCTCAGTTGTCGCCGACGATCGTCACCCGGATCACCACGCTGTCGTTGAAAGAGCCGGGGACGACCCCACTCGACGACGAGTCGGCTGGTGGGGGTGGCTTCACGTGTTTTGGGGTGCGCCGCGATCGGGGGCGGTCATGTCGCCTGTTTCGGGGGTGCCGTCGGCGAGGCCGTAGCGCAGGTGCACGGTGCCCTTCGGGCCGGCGGCGGGCGGTTCGAGGAGGGTGACGTTCGTGGGCACCTCGCCGCCGTCGAACACCTTTTTCCCGACGCCGAGCACGATCGGGTGGACCCAGAGGTCGAGCCGGTCGAAGAGCTTCTCGCGCAGGAGGCTCTGCACCAGGTTCAGGCTCCCCACGACCTTGATGTGCTCGTGCCGGTCACGGATCTCGCGCACCGCCCCGGCCAGATCCGGGCCGAGTTGCGTGGACCCGGCCCACGACAGGTCGGGTCGGCCGCGGGAGGCCACGTACTTCGGGACGCGGTTGAAGAGCGTGGCGATCTCGTTGTCCTCGCCGCCCTCCTGGTGCGGCCAGTAGGCGGCGAAGATGTCATAGGTCCGCCGGCCGAGCAGGAGGGCGTCCGTGCCCTCGTACGCGGCGCCGACCTGCGCCCCGGTGACCTCGTCCAGCAGCGGCGCCTGCCAGCCGCCGAACGGGAACCCCACCGGGTCCTCGTCGGGGCCGCCGGGCGACTGCCCGACGAGGTCGAGGGTCGCGAACAGCTCGATGTGGATGAGGCCCATGCCTTACTCCCTTTGAGATGGTCGTCTCGGTCGGGAGGTGGACCCGTCGGCACCGGCGAAGTCATCGCCGGGACGCCGTGCCGGTACTCCCCACACACAATAGATCACACTCCGTGTCCGAACGGGTGGCCGCCCTGCTTTCGGTGTCACCATGAGCGCCGCCCACGCAGGGGTCATGGGAGTGGGGAGGGGAAGGCTTCTCAACAGTGCTCACAATTTTGAGCGCTGTATAGTCAAAACGTGCAGAAGACACCGACACGACGGGAGCGAGTCCGGGCGCAGACGATCCGCGAGATCAAGGTGCTGGCGCTCAAGCAGATGGCCGCCGAGGGTCCGGCCGCGATCTCGTTGCGCAAGATCGCTCGCGACATGGGGATGACGTCGGGTGCCCTTTACAGCTACTACGACACCCGCGACGACCTGCTCACCGCGCTGATCGCCGATGTCTACGGTTCCCTCGCCGACGTGCTGGCGGCCGCCCGCGACAGCGTGCCCGCGAGCGACCCCGCCGGGCGGATGATGGCCTACGCGCGGGCCTACCGGCAATGGGCCATCACTCACCCCGACGAGTTCCGGCTTCTGTACGGCGATCCGGCCCCGGGTTACCAGGTGCCCGAGGGCGGGCCCGCCGCGGAGGCCGAACACCGGGCGTGCGGGGTGCTCGCGGGTCTGGTCGTCGACTTCGGGGCCGGTACCCGCCCGGCCGCCGCCCCGCCGGACGGTGCGAGCCGAACGGGCGACACGCACCAGTGGGACGACTTCTACCCGCGTTTCGCCGAGGGCCTCCGCAGATCGTTCCCCGGGCTGTCCGCCGAGACGGCCGGGCTGGCACTGCGCGTGTGGGGCCGGATGCACGGCCTGGTCTCCCTGGAGGTCTACGGCCATCTGAGGACCCAGACCCACGACCCGGCCAAGCTCTACAACATCGAGATGGCCGACCTGGTCGGGTCACTGGAACGCGCGGCGAACTAGCGGCGTTCTGGACGGGGGTTCAGGCCCCTTCGATCTCCACCACGGCAGCGTCCGGCGATCTCGCCACGCCGCGGCGTCGCCCTTGACGCGGTGCCCCGCCTTCCGCCCGTGTTCTGGAGGGACGGGCAGGTGCGCGCGGGCAACGGCCACCCTTGACGACGGAGCCTCGGCGCCGGCCATCACGAACCGTGCCAAGGCCGCCGAAACGCGCCGGACACCGCTCGCCCGCCTCGTCTCCGCCCGGGTCTCGGCCTCGCCCCGAGATCACGGGCCTCGGCCCGTCGAGACGGGCAGTCGCCGGGGCGGGCCTGACGCTGCGCGCCATCGGCCCCCGCGTGCGTCGGCGGTGGTCAGGGCATCGAGCGGCCCTCCTCACGGGTCACGCCCGGCGGTGACCTGGCCCTTGTGCACTACCTGATCGCCGATTAATATTCTGAGCACTGCTTAAAAAGTAGGCAGTGCTCATTGGTGGGGCTCGCCGCCGGCCCTGGCCTCCCGTAGGGGAGGGCCACCAGCCGCACCCCCGGCGGCCGCAGGGCCCAGGACGTCGGTTCCAGCTCACCGAGAACTCCAAGGAGAACCGTGCAGAAGCATGTGATCGTTGGCGCGGGCGCGTCCGGAGTGGCCGCCGCCCTGCTCCTCGCCGAGTCCGGGGACGAGGTCCGCCTGGTCACCCGGAGCGGCCGCGGGCCCGTCCACCCGGGCATCGAGCTCGTCGCCGCCGACGCGACCGACGCGGCCCGCATGACCGAGCTGACCGCGGGCGCGAGCACGCTGTTCAACTGCGCCATGCCGCTCTACTACCGGTGGCCCACGGACTTCCCACCGCTCAACACCGCGCTGCTGACCGCCGCCGAACGCACGGGCGCCGGTTACGTCATCCTCGGCAACGCCTACGGGTACGGGCCGGTCGAGGGCCCGGCGACCGAGGACCTGCCCATGGCCCCGACCACGGTGAAGGGACGGGTCCGGGCGGAGATGTGGGAGGAGGCCCTCGCCGCCCACGAGGCGGGACGGGCCCGCGCCACCGAGGTCCGCGCCATCGACTTCGTCGGCAGGGACGCCTACTCGATCTTCACGCTGATGATCGCGCCGCAGGTCCTCGCGGGCGACCCGGCGATCGTCCCGGCCGACCTGGACGCGCCGCACAGCTGGTCGTACATCGGCGATGTCGCGCGGACGCTGGTCGCCGCGGCCAAGAACGAGCAGTCGTGGGGACGGGCCTGGCACGTGCCCTCCACCGCGACCGTCTCGGTCCGCGAACTCACGACGCGGTTCGCCGAGGTGGCCGGCGCGCCCGCCCCGGAGCTGGTCCGCATGTCGGAGGAGGACCTGCTGGCCGCGGCCGCCGCCGATCCGGTCGTCAACGAGTTCCCGGAGATGCAGTACATGTACCAGGAGCCGTTCGTCCTGGACTCCACCGAGACCGAACAGGCCCTGGACCTCAAGCCGACCCCGCTCGACGACGCCCTGATCGAGAACGCCGGCGGAGCGCGCGCGACCGGCTGAGCGATCGGGACGGCCCGTTCACGCCCCGGCAGCAACGCTCTCCGCCGACATCGGCCCCACCCAGGGCACCGACGAGACCCTGGACGGCGACAGACGTCTGGAAGGGGCGCATGTGCGTCATGGCGCCCTCGGGCATGGCTCTTCCACCTTTCCTGGAGGCCACCAAGGACGAGCGGCATCACCTCGGCGCACTGCCATGTCGGCCGTCCGCGCCCTGGTTCGCAGGCACCCTGCGAACCAGGGCGCGGTTCCATGCCGCGTCGTCGCTGGGAAGGGGCGGCGTCCGGCGAGCCTTCGGTGTCCCTTGATGGTCAGCGGGGCGTTCGAACGCCTCGCCGGGTCGCCTCGCCGCTCCGGCCGGGCGCGACCACCGTGCGCAGTGGGATCGCGACGAGCAGCGCGACCGCGACGAAGAGTCCACTCGTCCACAGCGGCCCGAGGTCCCCGGCCCCGGTGTCGAGGGTGGTCGCGGCGATGAGCGGCCCGGAGGCGGCGCCGATGTTGAGCGCCGCGGTCGCGTAGGAGCCGGCCATGGTGGGGGCTCCCGCCGCCTCATAGAGGATCCGGGTGATCAGGGTGCTGCCCAGCGCGAACGACAGCGCCCCCTGGACGAACACGAGGACGTGCAGTACGGCCGGCCAGTGCGCCAGCAGGGCCAGGGCGGGCCAGCCGATGAGCAGCGCCGGGCCGCCGGCGGCGAGGACCAGGCCGGGGCGCCGGTCGGACAGCCGTCCGGCGACGGTGACGCCGGCGAAGGAGCCGGCACCGAAGAGCATCAGGGCGACGGAGATCCACAGCTCGCCCAGCCCGGCGGTGCCGGTCACGACGGGGGCCAGGAACGTGAAACCGGCGAAGGTCGCCGCGTTCACCAGCGCGCCGAGGAGCGTGACCAGGAGCAGCCGCGGCCGTCCGAGCTGCGCGAGCTCCGTTCGCAGGGTCGGCCCGTCGGCCGCGTCCTCCCTCTCACGGCGTGCTGGGATGCCGATGAGGACGCCGACGGCAGCGGGCAGGCAGAGAGCGGCGACGGCCCAGAACACCGCGCGCCAGCCCAGCAGCGCGCCGAGGACCGATCCCCCGGGGACTCCGGCGATCGTGGCCACCGTGGTGCCCGACAGCAGCAGGGCGAGCGCGCGTCCCTTCTCGTTGGCGGGCACCAGCGCGGCGGCGGCCGTCAGGGCGACGGCGAGGAACCCGGCGTTCGCGAGCGCCGCGACCACCCGCGTGGTGAACAGCATCCAGAAGTTCGAGGTGGCGGCGCCCGCGGCGTGGGCCGCCAGGAACGCCAGGACGAGTCCGAAGAGGCCGGACCGCGGCGGCCAGTGGCGGGCGAGCGCCGCCATGAGCGGGGCGCCGACGATCATTCCGACCGCGTAGGCCGAGGTGAGCGTGCCCGCCGTCGCGACGGTGACGTCCAGGTCCGAGGCGATGTCCGGCAGGAGGCCGGCGAGCATGAACTCCGAGGTGCCCATGGCGAAGATCGCCAGGGTGAGCAGGTACAGCGGGACAGGCATCGAGTGGGCTCCGAGGTGAGGAGAAGCACGGGAACGTCATCCCGTCACCGCGGTCAGCACCCGGGGCGCCCTCGTCCGGCCGCGGAACGCGGCGGACGGCGGAACGGCGAACTCAGTGGTTCAGGGGGCTGACGGCGTGACCGGAAGCCCCCGACCTGTCCGACTCGGGACTCGACACGCCCCGCACGCTACCCGACCGGCGCACGCCGGAGCACCTCCGTTTCACGGCGTCGGTCCCGGTGGGAATCCGTGACGACGCGGTCGCCGGTCGAGGCTCAGCGGCGGGCGGCCTCGCGCCGCGGCTCGATGCCCAGGACCGCGCAGGCGCCGTCGACGGCCACCCGGCGGAGCTCGTCCCGTGGCGCGTCGGCGAACTGGATCGTGCAGTCCTGGATGCCGCCGAAGGCGATCACGCCCCGGACGGCCTGCTCCAACGTGGGTTCGGGGCCGTGCACCAGCTTGACCAGCCGCTCGCGCCAGCTCAGCGCGAGACCGATCACCCCCAGGTCGGCGAGCGTGGTCAGCTCGCCGAGCATGAGCACCATGCCCTCGCGGTTGCGGTAGTGGAAGTCGAAGTAGCCCTCCAGCAGGGCGATGGGCTCGACCTCGTCCAGCGCCTCCTGGCCCGCCAGGAACGCCTCTTCCTCATCGATGATCGGCTGCACGATGCTGCGGACCAGGTCCTCCCGCGAGGAGAAGTGGTAGTACAGCGCCGGCTTGGTGATGCCCAGCCGGTCGGCGATCTCCTGGAGGCTGGTCCGCTGCACACCTTGCCGGACGAACAGCTCGCGGGCCGCCTCCTGGATCCGCTGCTTGGTGTCGGAGGGACGAGGCATGTCGCCACCCTACCTGACTTAACGGTAGGTAAGTGACCCTGCTATGCTTACTTATCGTTAAGTAAGTAGAGGTAGGAGGGAAGCTCATGCGAATTCTCATCTCCGGCGCCAGCGTCGCCGGTCCGGTGCTGGCGTACTGGCTCACCCGGCACGGCTTCTCCGTCACCGTCGTCGAGCGCGCGCCGACCCTGCGCAAGACCGGCGGTCACGCGGTCGACCTGTTCCGGCCCGCGGTCGACATCTCGGAGAAGATGGGTGTGCTCGGGCGCGTCGAGGAACGGGCCACCGGCACCAGCCGGCTGACCGTCCACCAGGAGGGCGCGCGGCGGCCCGTCCGGGCGGACCTCTCCAAGATCTTCGGCGCCGCCTCCGACCGGCACCTGGAGGTCATGCGCGACGAGCTGAGCGAGATCTACTACGACGCCGCGCGCGACGACGTCGAGTACGTCTTCGGCGACTCGATCACCGCGATCTCACCCGACGGCGAGGTGCGGTTCGAGAACGCCGCGCCGCGCCGGTTCGACCTGGTCGTCGGCGCGGACGGGCTGCGCTCCAACGTGCGCCGTCTCGTCTTCGGCGACGACTCGGGCCTCAGCACTTTCGTCGGAGCCCACTTCGGGGTGATGACCCTGCCCAACAGCACGGGCCTCGACGGCGAGCTCCTCATGCACGTCGGCGTGGGCCGCACGGTCGGCATGTACGGTGCGCGGCACCTCGACGACGCGCGGGCGCTGTTCCTGTTCCGCAGCGACGGCGAGCTCGACTACCACCACCGCGACGTGCCCCGGCAGAAGGAGCTGCTGCGCGGCGCCTTCGGCGGCATGCACGCCGACGTGGACGGCTGGCTGGACGAGCTCGACCGCACCCCGGCGTTCTACTTCGACTCGATCACCCAGCTGCGCATGGACACCTGGTCGAAGGGAAGGGTGACGCTCGTCGGCGACGCGGGCTACTGTCCCGGCCCGGCCGTGGGCGGCAGCACCACCCTGGCCGTCGTCGGCGCGTACGTCCTGGCCGGGGAGCTGGCTCGGGCCGGCGGCGACCACGAGCGCGCCTTTCCCGCCTACGAAAGCGCGATGATCGAGCACGTGCGCGGCAGCCGCGCGGTCGCGTCGAGCGTGGCGAAGACCCTGATCCCCACCTCGCGCCTCGGCGTCCGAGGGCTGGCCCACGGCGCCCGCCTGATCTCCGCCCTGCCCGCCGTACCCGCCCGCGCCCTCATCCGCCTCACCACCAAGAGCGCACGCCTCTACAACTCCATGACCGTCGACGACTACCCGCCGTCGCCCACCGCACCGGCGAGCCGGATCGACGGCCCCGCCTCGCCTCGCGTGTGAGGTGGTACCGCCGAGGTCAGGGGCCGCCGGCGCGGAAGCGGCAGCGGTCCAGGCCGGACCGCTCGCGGTCTGCGGGCGAGGCGTGGCGGGTCAGGCGCGCGCCCGCGAGGACGGCCGGGCCGTGGAACGTCGCGCGGCCCTCGGCCGAGCCGGGCAGGCAGAAGTCGGCGCGCTCGAAGACCGCGCCCGCGAAGTCGGTCCGGCCGTGGAACTGGGCGCCGCAGAAGTCGCCGTAGGCGACCGAGACACCGCTGAGGTCCATGTCGACGAGCGTCGCGCCGGACAGGTGCAGGGACAGGCCCGGCCAGCCGCCGGGGCGGGCGCGGGACGCGAGCGTCTCCTGCGCGGCGCGGCGCGCTCGCAGTTCGGCGTCCTGCGGCGGCGTCAAGGACCCGGTGACGGCGAAGGGCAGCGGCACGCGCAGGTACTCGCACAACGCGCGGGCCACCGCCGCGCGGGCCGCGGGCTCGGCGTCGCCGACCGAGGCGAGCAACTCCACGCCCGCCAGACGCGCGAACGGGTCGGGGTCGGCCAGTTCACGCCGATATGGGACGGCGGCCAGTTCGCCGTCGTGCAAGCGCCAGCCGAAGGGCCACTCGTGCCCGGCACCCTCAGCGCGGGCACCGGTCAGGTCGGCGGCCGGGGCCACCAAGTGGACGGGGCCGCCGAAGACCGCGCCGATGAAGTCCGCGGAGCCGCCGAACCGAGCCTTGCCGAACCAGGCGTCCGCGGCGAACTCCGCGTCCCGGAAGGTGACCGGACCGGCGAAACGGGCGCCGTCACCACCCTCGATCCACTCCTGATAGTCGAAGTCCAGCACGGCCAGCGGCCAGTGCGGATCGCCCTCGTTGGGCTCCTGCCAGGCGGGCGTGACCGCGTCCTCGATCTCCTCCCAGGCGGGATCGTCCTCCGGCAGCCCGTCCTCGCCGCGCCCGAACCACGCCAGATCACCGAACCGTGCCCTCGCGAACCCGGCCGCGCCCCGGAACCGGGCCCGCCCGAACACCGCCGCCCCCGCGAAAGCTGCGCCGCCGAAATCAGCGTCGCCCTCGCACAGAATGCGCTGGAACACCGCTTGACCTTCGAACCGTGCCCCCGCGAAGTCAACATCTCCAACGAAACGCACGTCAGAGAAGTCCACCGTGCCGAACACGCAGTCCGCGAACCGCCCGTCCACCACCACGGCGCCGCGCAGGACGACGTCCGGGCCGTCTCCCGCGCGCAGCATCCTCGCCAGCACCCGCCCGCACTCCCGCAGCGCGTCGAGGTTCTCGCCTCCGGCCCGCCGCCACCATCGGCACAGGGAGTCCACCGCGTCCTGGCCACCGTCCACAAGCTCCGGTGGCACGTCCCAGTCGTCGCGCACCGCCCAGCCGTCCCAGTCGAACCCGCCGCCCACGCCGCACCCCGCCCTTCCCAGCGCCCGGCCGGTGTCACCCACGATCAGCCAGAACCTAGTGCCGTCCGATCACCCGCACATCCCTTTCGAGAACGGTTCGACTCTCATGCTGGGGAGTTGCCGGTCGTGCGCAGGCGTGCGATGGGCAGAAGCGTCAGTAGCCCGATGCCGCCCAGCAGACCGAAGGCGAGCTGGAAGTCGCCCTGGCCGTCGCGGAGGACGCCGACCAGCAGGGGCGCCAGCGCGGCACAGGCGTAGCCGACGAAGAACGCCATCGCGCTGATCCGCCCGGCCTCGGCGGGGTCGCGGCTCACGACGACGGGAAGGGTCAGCACGAGCGTGAACAGCCCGCCGTGTCCCACGCCCAGGGCCGCGATCCACAGCCATGCCGTCGTGTCCGGCGCGTACGCCAGCCCCAGGAAACCGGCGGCGGTCAGCGCCATCGTCAGCGCCAGGCCGACCCGCTTGTCCCGGTTCTCGCCCAGCAGCGCGGGGACGGCCAGCATCGCGATGACCTGGACGGAGATCAGCACGGTCAGCATGATCCCGGCGGTCGCGGTGCTGCGGCCGGCGTCATCGTGCAGCAACGGCGCCACCCAGGCCAGCTCGCAGTAGTACAGCGCGGAGTTGACGGCCGACAACCCGGTGATCTGCCAGGCCACGCCGCTGCGCCAGGGCAGTCCCCGGGTCGCCGGTCCGGCCGGGCCGGTGACGTCGTCCAGGTTCAGGGAGCCCTTCGCGGCCGACCACAGCGCCAGGCCCGCCACCGCGAGCACCGCCCACGAGGCCAGCGCCCCCGGCCAGGACTCCACGAGGTCGGCCAGCGGCGCGCTGGCCCCGGCCGCGACCGCGCCGCCCAGCCCCAGACCGGCGGTGTAGATGCCGGTGACCAGGCCGGCGCGCGCGGCGAAGCGCGTCTTCACCACGGCCGGCAGCAGGGTCTGGGCGACGGCGATGCCGGCTCCGACGATCGCCGCGCTGCTCAGCTGCGACCAGGTCGAGCCGCCGAACACGCGGGCCGCCGTGGCGACGGCGATGACCGCCAGCCCCAGCAGCACGCCGCGATGCAGTCCGTACCGGCGGCCCGCGTACGCGCCCAGGGGCGCGCACACTCCCATGGCCAGGGTCGGGATGGTGGTCAGCAGGGACACCTCCGTCGCCGACATGTGCAGGTCCTCGCGGATGCGGTCCACCAGCGGCGAGACCGCGGCGATGGCCGGGCGCAGGTTCGCCGCGGCGGCGAACAGCGCGACGGCCGCGAGTCCCAGCGACGCGCGGGCCGGGACGGCGCGGCCGGGCGAGACATCTTTCATGTGCGTCATCGGCACCACCAGAGTGATCTCGGACATTGACTATCCGAGTTCTACCACAACTCGGATACACGCTGTCCGAGTTGGGTAGGGTGGGCGCATGAGGATGTCGAACGGCGTGGAGTGGGCGCTGCACAGCTGCGTCACCCTCAGCCAGACCCGGCGGCCGGTGCCCGCGGCGCGGCTGGCCGAACTGCACGGCACGCCCCCGGCGTACACGGCCAAGCAGCTGCAGGCGCTGTCACGGGCGGGCATCGTCGGCTCCGTCGCCGGGCAGATCGGCGGCTACACGCTGACCAGACCGGCCGCGCAGATCAGCGCGCTGGAGGTCGTGCGGGCCATCGACGGGGACGAACCGGCCTACCGGTGCGCCGAGATCAGGCAGCGCGGCCCGCTGGGCGTCCCCGCCGAGCGATGCGCACGTCCGTGCGCGATCTCCCGGGCGATGACGTCCGCTCAGGACGCGTGGTCGCGCGCACTCGCCGACATCTCCATCGCCGACCTGGCCGCCGCGATCGATGCCGACAGCGACGGCACCGCGATGGCCGACGTCCGCCGCTGGCTGACCGCCACCCACTCGTGACCTACGAGAACACGGCAGGACCAGAGCTTCAGAACACCTGAGGCGGCCTCGCGACGGGGACGGCGCCGCCTCCGCCGACCACGGCCCTTCGACTGACCACGGCCCTTCGACGCCGCCGCTCGGGGCCGGATCAATGGCACAGGCTGTACTTCAGACCGGCAGCAGGCGGGATCGACCACGGTACCGCCTGCACGGCATATTTTTTCCCGGGAAATACATTTTGGAGAACGAGGAGGAAAAAAGCAATACAAGAGAAAAACCCTGCCCTGGAGGGATTCTTGAAAAGATCGTTAGGAATCGCGTCCGTGCCCCGGGGTCGCTCACCGGGTTCGGTGACCGGCTTACGCCGCTGGACCTCCGTCCTGGCCGCTTTACTGATCGCCGCCCCGGCCGCCCTGGTCGCCTTGCAGACTCCCCCTGCGCACGCCGGTTTGAGGATCGTCGGCGGCGACGTCGCCGGACACTTGTTCGGTCAGGTCCAGATATTCGGCGATGGAGAGTACGAGTGCACCGGCTCACTCATCCATCGGGAGTGGGTTCTTACCGCCAAGCACTGCACTCCCTCGGGCAGTCTCTATGAGGTGCGCATCGGCACCCTGCAGCAGGGCCAGGGCGGCGAAGTCAGGACGGTGGACATTCAGGCGCGCCATCCGGACGTGGATGTCACCCTGCTCCACCTGAGCAGTCCGGTGAGCCAGGCCAACTACGTCGTCCCCTACGACGACACCTGGCGAGTGCCCCCCATGAGAAACGTCGGGGTCCACGGCTGGGGAGCCACAGTCGAATTCGGGACCACTCCCTCGCCGGTGCTCAAGAGCGCGACGCTCAGGGTGGATCAGAACGATGCCGATCCCCCGCCCGGTGCCGGGGACGACTGGGGTTTTGCCGGGAGCCTGCTGTTGATGACCTCGCTCCACGGCGCCCCCTACCGCGGTGACTCAGGCGCAGGAGTGTTCTACGGCAACAGGGTCATGGGGGTCTTCACCAGCGGGCTTCGCGATGACGCGACGAGTGCGAGATATGGAGTGAATCTGAATGCCATCAGAGGATGGGTCAGGCGGATCAGCGGGCAGCCGCCGACGCATAACCTGAATTGGCGTGTGATGGCCCTGGGATCGTCCACCACGTGGGGTGAGGGCAGTTCGCATGGCAACGGCTACCGCCAGGTGCTGGACCAGGGGTTGCAGAAGATCGCCGAGCGCAACGGCCAGGAGACCGGCGAGTCGCGTACCGCCGCTGCGCTCAAGAGCGACACCGACGACACGCCCCAGGTGGACCTGGTCGGCACGGTCCGGGTGGGCACGATGGCCGACCGGGACAACGAGGGCTGGCGAGGGCTGAAGATCAACGAGATCGCCGGCAAGGCCGGTTGCCCCGTCAAGCTCTACCGGCCCAACGTCGTCACACTGATCGCCGGAGGCAACGACGTCGTCCAGAACTACCAGATGGACGGGGCCGTCGGCCGGCTGGAGTCGCTGATCGAGCAGATCGACCGGGACGCCGAAGAGGTCACCGTGCTGGTGTCGGGTGTGCAGCCCTTCAGCGATCCGGCCATGAACACCCGCGGTAAGGCGTTCTCCGCCCAGATCCCCTCCATGGTGGACCGGCTGGCGGGACGCGGACTGAACGTCGTGTACGTCGACATCAGCGCCCTGGGGTCATCCGATATCGGCTCTGATGGCATTCATCCCACCGACCAGGGCTACCAGAAGATCGGTGATGCGTTCGTCAAGGCGGCCGAGCACGCCAGCGAGCAGCATTTGATCCCGGAACCGTCCGAGCAGGATCCTGATGAGGTGTCCGACGCCTGCGGGACGAAGGACGACGGCTCGGGCGGTACGGGCGACAACGGCCCCGGCAAGCTGGGCGAGGGCTGGGATGACCGCGGCGTCGTCCAGTCCCAGCAGTTCCCCTCCAACAGCCGGTTCTGGATGACGGACATCAACAAGGACCACAAGGCCGAGTTCGTGGTGGTGGGTCCGGACCAGAAGTTCCGGTTCTGGTGGAACGGCGGACCGTCCGGCAAGAACTGGGTCCCCTTCGTCGAAGGGCAGAACTCCTACACGCCCAAGGCCGGGGCGGTGGGCAACATGCTGCGCTTCGGCGACATGGACGGTGACGGTTTCCCCGACTGCATGGTCGTCTCCCTGAACGGGACGATCGACCTGTACACATGGAAGGCCGACAACCCCTCCGGCGCGCGCATGTGCACCGACCACTACGAGGGTGTCGCCAACGTGTTCGCCAACGGCTCCAACGACGGCGACAGACCGCCCCTGAACATCGACCCGAACACCAAGATCCGTATCGCGGACGTCACCGGGGGCGGCCGGGACGACTATCTCCTGATCGAACCGGACGGCACCACGACCGCCTGGTACAACAAGGGCTTCCAGGTCAACCGCACCTATCAGTACCTGGAGTGGGAGGTCCCGCAGAGGATCAGCGGCCCCCTGCAGCTGCCCCGGGAGATCCGTTACGCCGACATCAACGGCGACAAGCGGGCCGACCGCATCCTGATCACCGCCAACGGCGGTGCCCGCGCCTGGCTCAACGAAGGCCCCGGCGGCTCGGGCGGGACCTACCGTGACATCGGCAAGATCGCCGGGGACGCGGAGGTGCCGCCCAAGGACGTCCAGTTCGCCGACATGGACGGCGACGGCAAGGCCGACTTCCTGCGCATCGGCTGGACCGGCGTCACGCACGCCTGGCTCAACAAGCTCCCGGCGAACTACTTCGACACCTTCCACCCCTGACACCCACGCGGCGGCGGAACCGGTGATGCCACCACGTGAGCGATGACCCGCGGTGCCCGGAGGGACGACCACCGGGCACCGCAACATCATCAGCACCACCGGTCACATGACCAGCACCTTGGCAGGGATGTACTGAAGACAGTCCGCGCGCGCCCACGGGCTCCCGCGACTCCCAGGATCGGCTGGTCGCGGACCCGCGGGACCAGGGAGAACCTCGGTCACACAAGATGAGCCCCCCAGCTTGTCGCCGGGGGGCTCGTTCCGTCAGTCTGAGAGCAGGACTTGCGTCACCACCCCCGAGTGGGCGAGGAGGGATTTGAACCCTCACATCCTTTCGGACACACGGACCTGAACCGTGCGCGTCTGCCGTTCCGCCACCCGCCCTTGGGTGTCGCTCCCGGTCACCCCGGGTGCTCGAAAAGGCTAGCACGGTCGCGGTGGTGGTTAGGTATCCAGATACTTCGAGCGAACCTTCACACCGATACGATCGTCTACCAGTGAGGAAGGGAGGTGCCCGTGGGCGTCATTCAGCGCTTCGAGCGACGGCTCGAGGGCATGGTCGAAGGAGCCTTCGCCCGGGCCTTCAAGTCCGAGCTCCAGCCGGTCGAGGTGGCCAGTGCTGTGCAGCGCGAGATGGACGATCGGGCGGCGATCGTGGCACAGGGCCGCACGCTGGTTCCGAACGACTTCGTCGTCGAGATCTCTCAGCAGGACGGGCAGCGGCTGCAGGTGTACGCCGACAGCCTGAGCCAGGAGCTGGCGAACCTCGCGCGGGAGTACGCGAAGGAGCAGGGGTACTCCTTCGTGGGCCCGGTGCGCGTGCGGTTCGAGAACGCCGGGGATCTCGCCACGGGCATGTTCCGCATCAGGTCCGGTGTGATCCGGGGCTCGACCGTCGAGGGCGGGGAGATCCGCCAGCCGGTGAGCGACGTACCGCAGGGGGGGCGGGGCGGCGCTTTCGGGGGGCATCCGCGGCTGCTGGTGACCACGGCGGTGGAGGGCTCCGACACCACTCAGCGCACCTATGAGATCAACACTCCGGTCACCCTGCTGGGCCGGGGCACCGACTGCGACCTGCGTCTCGTCGATCCGGGCGTCTCCCGGCACCATGCCGAGATCCGCGTAGAAGGTCCCGAAGTCGTGCTCGTGGATCTAGGGTCGACCAACGGCTCGTTCGTGAACGGGCAGCCGATCCGGCGGGTCACGCTGGTCGACGGCTCCCGCGTCACGATGGGCCGCACAACCCTTGTGTTCCGCCGCGATAGGGAGTAACCCCGACTCCGATGTCCGAATTCACCCTCACGCTGATCAAGCTGGCGTTCCTCGCGGTGCTCTGGCTCTTCGTCATCGCGGCCGTCGGTGTGATCAGGGCCGACCTGTTCGGCTCGAAGGCGGCCTCGAAGGCGGCGTCGCGGGCCGCCCAGCCGCCCCGGCCCGCCAAGGCCGCCCGCCAGCCCAAGCCTCCGAGCGCGGCGCCGCCCCAGCAGCCGCACAGCGCCCAGCAGGGCGCCCCGACGAAGCTCGTCGTCGTCCAAGGTGAGCGGGCCGGGACCGTCATCGATCTGACGGGGGTGCCCATCACCATCGGCCGGGCGAATGACGCCACGCTCGTGGTGACCGACGACTACGCTTCGAGCCGGCATGCCCGACTTTATGCGCAGGACGGTCAGTGGATCGTGGAAGATCTCGGCTCCACCAACGGGACCTATCTCGGACGCACGAAGGTGAGCCGGCCGATGCCGGTGCCCCCGGGAGTGCCGGTCCGGATCGGCAAGACCGTGATCGAGTTGCGCAAATGACCCTGGGAATCCGCTACGCCGCGCGCTCCGACGTCGGCATGCTGCGCGAGGGCAACGAGGACTCGGCGTACGCGGGGGCGCACCTGCTCGCGGTGGCCGACGGGATGGGCGGCCACGTCGGCGGGGAGATCGCCAGCGCCGCCGCGATCGAGGCGCTGCGGGGGCTCGACAAGGACCTGCCGGCGACGGAGTTGCTGGCCGCGCTGGAGCACACGGTCAAGACGGCCAACGACAACCTGCACCGCATCGTCGAGTCCGACCCCGCCCTGCAGGGCATGGGGACGACGCTGACCGCGATGCTGTGGGCGGGCAACCAGGTCGCGCTGGTGCACATCGGGGACTCCCGCGCCTATCTGCTGCGCGACGGCAGCCTCTTCCAGATCACGCACGACCACACGCTCGTGCAGTCGCTGGTCGACGAGGGGCGGATCAGCCCCGACGAGGCGGCCTCGCACCCGCAGCGCTCGCTGCTGCTGCGGGCGCTGGACGGCCGCGGTGAGGTCGATCCCGACCTGTCGCTGCGCGAGGCGAAGGTCGGCGACCGGTACCTGCTGTGCTCGGACGGCCTGTCGGGCGTCGTCACCGCGGAGACGATCTTCCAGGTGCTGACGGACGTGGCCGACCCGGAGCAGGCCGTCCGGCAGCTCATCGACCTGGCCAACCGGGGCGGCGGCCCGGACAACATCACCTGTGTGGTCGCGGACGTCGTCGACCTGGAGCGGCAGCCGCCGACGGGCGGGCCGGGGCACGCGGTCGGCGCGGCGGCCAACGCCTCGCCGCCGGACGCGCCCGGCCGCGGCCCG
>NZ_CAACVB010000056.1 GCF_900659635.1 Actinomadura roseirufa
CCCGCGCTGCCCCCGGCTCGTCCTGCGGGCCGAGAGGAGCGAGCCGGCCGCCTGGCCGCTGGACGGGGCGCGCGTCCTCGTGAGCACCCCGGCCCCCGCCGCCGACGCGGCACTGGCGCTGGTGGCGCGCTCGGCGATCACGATCTTCGGCGGGCCGTCGCGGACGGCCGTGCGCGCCTGCGGCGGCCCGGGCTGCGTCCTGTTCTTCGTCAAGAACCACCCGCGCCGCGAATGGTGCTCGCCCGGCTGCGGCAACCGCGCCCGCGTCGGCCGCCACTACCAACGCCACCGCGACCCGTCCTGACACCCCCCGAGGACGTCCCCCCCGCCGCTCCCCGCCACCGGGCAGAAGATCGCGGTCCTCCTGACCGATGTGTTGGGTGCCGTTCTTCGGATGATCTTCATCGATCGGTGCCTCTGCCGGCGCTCGCCCTGCTAGACAGGCTCGTGTGACGGACCGGACTTACGCCGAGTTGCTCAGTGACCTCGATGAGTTCGCGAGGGACCTGGACTCGCGCGAGCAGGCGAATCGCCTTTACGGCCTGTTCGCCCCACTGCTCGACCGAGTTGAGCAATGGGACGAGGAACTCACCGATGAGCCGATGATGTCGACCCCGGAAGCGGTGCGAGCAATACGCAGAGCCGCCGCAGGGCAACCGGTCGACGCCGATGCGGTCCACGAGCGGTTGTGCCTGGTGGGCTTCGTCGAGGATCAGGACGTCGATCTCCACGTGATGGGCCAGACGGCCGTGGTGGCGGCGCAATGGCTGAGCCTGCTCGTGGGACGGGACCTGCGTACGATCCTCGTCCCAGACGAAGAACCGCTCCCTCCCTACGCCCCATCGAGGTTCACGCGGATAGTGGACCTGCTGGCCTGGACCCGATCGAACCAGAGCTACTGGTGCTGGGAGGACGCCGACGCTTACGCCGAGTTCGCAGACTATCCGGCCGCCACCCACGAGCTCACGACGATGCACCAGCAGATCACCGCCTGAGACGATCGGCGAAGACGGCGTACGCCCCCGCGAGCCCTGCGATCTCCGGACACCGGTGGAGAAGCTTGCCAAGGCGGGCGGCGACGTCCTACCTGGTACGCGAGACAGACGCCCTGACGGGGCGGACGCCGTCGAGGCCACTCCCCGACCTCGCAGACGCCTGCGTGAGGACGCCGACGAGCTCGGAAGTCCCATTCGTTCAAGACTCCGCGCGTCCCCTCGAACTAGGTTGAACCCCAGTTCTCTCCCAGCCCGCTCCCACGATCCCGGCACCTTGGAACCGGCCGAACCTTCTTCCCTGCCGACGCCCCGACCACAGCCGTCGCTCGAAGCCCAAAGCTGCCTCGACTCCGGCCAGACCAAGCTTCCCGCCCCAGCACGGGCGGCTGTAACCCTGCCGACCGGCACCAGCAGTGATACATCGTCAACCTCTTCTCAGCGGCCTTGGGATCACCATCGAGTTCGAAAGTGAGCACATCATGAAAATGGTCAAGAAGTTGGCGGTCATGGCCGCCGCAACGGCTGCCATCACGGGAATCCTGTCCACACCGGCCCAAGCCTCCGGCCCGGTCTACCGAGGCTCCGCCGGCCCTGACAACTGCGTGGGAAGCTTCTGGACCATCAATATCAACGGCCACGACCAAGCGCGCTGGCATCTGGAGGGCGAAGGCACCGCGACCTGCTCGATCTGGGTCGAGCGCACCAGCAGCGCGGGAACACAGAGGCTGGCCTACGCGCGCTACGGGAATCCGGTGAGTATGGATGGGCCGTGGGTCGACGACCGGTCTCCGTACAAGGCACGGGTCTGCTCCTACGCCACCCCGTTCGGCACCAACGACATGATCGGCGGCTGTACCAACTGGTACTGATCGCACCGGCTCTGGAAAAGGCCCGCTCGGCATCGAACTGAGGCCAGAGACCGGCAGGCCGCCCGAGGCGGCCTGCCGGTCGGGGACCACGGCTCGTATGAGCCAACCCACACCGGGCGTCCACGAACCCCCGACGGAGTTTGCCGCCACGGATTCACTTGGAGCGACCGGGCCGCCACAGCGCATCGCAAGAGGTGACCATGGAGAGACAAGGCGGACGTCTACAGTAACCGCCTCTTGGCGAATTGATATCGAGGTTTCACGCCTATGGCCTGGAGGCCCTACTGCGGTGAGTGAGCGCCGCGCGTGTCAAGGGTGTGGGCAACTGTTACTCGGCCAGTGGAACGACCGCCTTCGTCTCCCAGGTGTAGCAGAACGCCGGAAATCTCGTCGGCGAAAGCCAGACCCTGCGTGGTCAAGTGCAGCCATTCGAGGGGGATGGGGTCGAGCCCGGCGACGTTCGCCAGTCGCCCCTGGTAGGCCAACACGAGCCGATGCAGGTCTCGCTGGCCGTCGAAGGTGAAATGCCAGGTGTACATGCGGCGCCCGATCCGCCAACCGGGCCGCCACCACCAATGGTCGCGCATGCTCTCGAATGCGGAGCTCAATGGCGCAGCTCGGCGAGTAGGCGCGTGAGGCGGTTGGAGCCGATCTGGGCGGCGATTTCTTTCAACTCGGCTGTCACTCGCGCCGCCTCCTGGCCCTCGCCGGCCTGTTCATAAGCTCGTGCCAGTTGATACACGAAGTCACCGGCCCACTCCGACTTGCGCATGTCCGCGGGAAGGCCCTCAAGCCCTGCGGTGAGGTGCTCGATGGCCGGACCGTTGTAGGCCGGGTCGCTACACCCCAGGATGCGGTACGTGAGGCCGTGTTCCAGGCCGAAGAATCCAGGCGCGAAATAGTAGTACTCCCACGGTCGCGCGGCGTCCGGACGCGCCTCGTCGGCCTCCTGCGCCGCCATGGCGGTGAGCCGGTTGACGTGCTCGGTTTCCCCCAGCAGAGCGCGCGCCCTCGCCTCTTGATAGAGGTCGTACACCCGGCCGACCGAGTCGCGGCGGACCCGTTGCGCGGCCTGCGATAAGCCGATCATCGCCCCGATCTCCCCGCGCGTGTCGGCGATGTAGCCCTGCCAGGACATCACCGACCCGATGATCTGCCGGTCGTCGATCTCGGTGCCCCACGCCAGCGTTCGGTTCAGGAATACCAGCGCCTGACGTGGCCGCTCGACGCTGGTGTGCAGCCACCCGGCGAACTGGGCCCACTGCGCGGCGACGTCCAGAAGCCGCGTGCGGATGGGCCCCCTCGCATTGGCCACCATGCCGCTGATCGCGCCGAGCTGCGCGCGCACCGGCTCGATCAGGGGCTCGGACCCGATCGCGTCCTCAAGCCGACGTTGCGCGGCCAGGACCGTCGCCAGGGAGTCGATCACGGCGAGATCAGTCCGGATCGGCCGCCGCGTGGCGAGCGTGAGCCGTTCCTCATCGTCGGGGGTCAGTGCCTCATCGAGTCCGGCCGCGCGCCAAGGCACAGGCGGATGTTCGCCGAACAGCACCTCTTCGCTCATCCCGGTGGCTTTGGCGTAGAGGGCCCGGTAGCGAGTGTTCGGGGTCCACTTGCCCGCCTCCCAATGCTTGATCATCTCGGCGAGGGTCTTGACGTGGGGAAGTCCGGGCCGATCCCGCGGGTCGGCCGCCCCACGCAAGAGCCGCGCCAGCTCGGGCCGGGACCAATACGGCGGCGCCTCCCGCACCTCACGCAGGCGGGCACCGATGGCCTTCTTACCGGGGGTCATTCGCGATGCACCTTCCGGAATGTCCGCGCCGGGGACGGGACGTCATCCCCTGCCGTCCCCCACTATCTCTCTGCCCTCGCGCACCCGCCACGGATTCACTTGGAGTGACCGGACAACCACAGCGAATCTCAGGAGACGGCATGGAGACCAGGGCGGAGGGCAGTGACGCCCGATCGGAGTCCGAGCATCCGGACGCCTACGGGCGGCTCGGCGCGTTGATGTCGCGGCTGCACGCCTACGGGCTGGAGACCGACCTTCGGCGGGGTGAGCTGGTCGTGATCAATCCGAAGGTGCCGGGGTGCTGTGTGGACCTACCGCGTGCGGCGGACACGATCACATGCCGGCCGCGAGAGGACGACGGCGGGAGGCTGTGGTTTCACACGTCCTGGGGCGAGCCCATCGCCCAGGCGAACCACATCATTGACGCGGCCCTCACCGTCGCCACGACCCTCAGGGCACCCACGCCCCAGGGCAGTGCCGATGAGTGATATCGAGCGTGGACGCGGGGGGACGGGTGACGCGGCAGATCCCCCCGCGTCCACTTCACCGGGTGAGCGCCTGGAAGAACTGGCGTCACTGGTGCGCAGGCGCTTCTGCGGCGTGGCGCCGATGCTGCCGCGGGGCACGGAGATTCTGCATCTCATCCGTCCGGGGAAGGGTCCCCACTACGTCGTCTGGGCCCGTCACCGCTCGTCTTACGTCTGGTACTGCGGACCCGACCACGGCGCGCAACTCGGCACGACCGCCGAACAGGCGGCCGAGCAGATCGGCCGGCTGCTCGGACTCTCCACAGCGTCCTAGGCTCCGTGGTCCCCGGGTTGAAGGCGCGCGCCCGGGGACCACGGTTCCACACGAACCAACCCCGCACCATGAGTGCCCACGAGCACCTGACCGGCCGACCTTGGATGCATCGCACCTTCGCACAACCGCGTTGCCTCGACTCTGGCCGCGAAGGCGCCGCCGCGGCGAAGCAGGCCACCGCAGCGGAGGCGCTGGGGCTTCGGCGGGATGGACGCGAGCGCTCGAGCCGATATCGGCGGCTCGTCGAACGCCTCGATCAGCCTCTCGGCGGTATCCAGGTGAAAGCAGCGAGGTCACCGATATCCGGCCAGCCAGTGACGATTCGCCGTGAAGACGGAGCCGGGCCCCGCGGCCTCCGGAACTCCTAGCCGACCTCCGTGCGAGCAGTCTCGGTCACGGTGAACACGACCTCGTCATCTGGCTGCACCAGGGAATTCGGACGGACGTCCACGACCAAGCCTGGCCGGCTTCACCGCGCCCTGAGGCCCCGTTCTCATCGTCGACACCGCCTCATCGGAGACCGCTCGGCGGTGTCCTATCGAAGCGTGGTCCCTCTCGACGCGTCATGTGAGACCTACGGCCTGGCCGGCGAGGTGATCGGCGATCCGGTCGGGGGCGCGGAGTCCGGTACCCCCGCGTAGTCGGGCAGTTCGACGCCGTTGATCGCGCGCCCGGCCAGCTCGGCGAACCATTCGCCGGCGAAATCGGGTTGCGGCTCGGCGTCCGGCCCGGGGACGTCGCGGCTGCGGGCGTTCAACCGGCCGATCTCCTGGTTGGCCTCCACGAACGAGCGCATCCGCGCCTCATAGCGGGCGAACCCGGCGTCGGGGTCCCATCCGGCGGCGGCCAGTTCCCCGGCGAGCAGGTAGGCGCCGACCAGCGCCAGCCCGGTGCCCTGCCCCGACATCGGCGAGGAGCTGAACGCCGCGTCCCCGAGCAGCCCCACCCGTCCACTCGACCAGCGGTCCATCACCACCTGGGCGACCTGGTCGAGGTAGAAGTCCGGAGTGTCGTCCAGGTGCGCGAGGATGTCCGGGGTCAACCAGCCCAGGCCCGCCATCCGCTCGCGCAGCAGGACCTTCTGGGCCGCGACGTCACGGTAGTCGACGTCGAAGTCGGCCGAGGCGAGGTAGAACATGGCCATCGCCCGGGTGGCGTCCTGGATGGGCCGCAGGAGGACAGAGCGCCCGGACTCCTGGTCCTGGTGCTCGATCAGCCAGCGCTCCAGCCCGAACTCGTTGGGCACACTGTAGAAGGCCAGGACGTGCCCGAGGTGGCTCAGGAACCGCTCATGCGGCCCGAAGACCATCGCTCGCAGCTCAGAATGCAACCCGTCGGCCCCGACCACCAGGTCGAAGCGCCGCCGGTCGCCGCCCGCGAAGACCACGTCGACCCCGTCCGCGTCCTGGGTGAGCCCCGCGATTCGGTCGCCGAAGACGTACTCGACGCCGTCGCGGGTGTCGTCGTAGAGCACCTGGGCCAAGTCCCCGCGCAGGATCTCGATGTCCGCGATGTACCCGTCGCCGCCGTCGTCGTCGGCACGGAAGGTCTCCAGCACTCGCCCGTCCGCGTCCACGGTGTACGCGCCGGCGGTGTCGGTGCACGCCGCACGCACCGCCGCGTCCAGCCCCATGCGCCCGATGACCTCCCTGGCGACCCCGCGCGCGTCCACCGCCTGCCCGCCGGGACGCAGCTCAGGAGCCCGCTCCACCACGGTCACCTCGGCCCCCCACCGGCGCAGCCAGTGGGCCAGCGCGGGTCCCGCGATGCTCGCCCCCGCCACCAGCACCCTCGGACCGCTCACCCGCGTCCCCTGCTCGCCAGTCCGGACGGTGTGCTCCCGCTCGGAATCGTCGACGCTCATCACTGCCTCCATGTGCTTCCTCCCGCGCTGAACGTTCCCAGCACAGGCCCACCGCCGCCGGTTGTGCCCAGCCGTATCGACCACGGATCCACACAAAACTCATCGGCACGACCGAAATCGCGTCCACGCTCCCGCGAACACGCTGAACATGACCGTCATGCTCGCCCCCGAGACGAACGCCTTCTCCGCTCCTGACCCCAGTCAGCTGCTGGGCCGCGGCCCGGTCTGCTCGACGGCCTCGCCCGGCAGATGCTCCGGCAGGCCCTCATCTGGTTGGCCGCGACCCGCCAAGACACACAGTCGGCGCGTGGGGATGACCGACGCCGTCGACCCGGCCTGGCACGCGTTCCTGCTGCACAGCCGGGAGTATCGGGAGTTCTGCGACGTCTTCTTCGGCGGTACCTGGACCACGTGCCGCCCGCCCCCGGCCAGGCCATGACCGCGGAGGAGATCGCCGGGACGCTGCCAGCGCTGCGCAGCACCCCCTACGCGCACGCCGTGCGTGAGGAGTTCTGGACCGGGCCCTGCTACGGGTGCTGCCCGAAGGATCCCGGTATCCGGCGCAGTCCGGACGAGCCCGCACCGGCCATGCCGGGTACGGGAACGTCCCAAGCCGCTGGGTGATCACCTAGCAGCCTGTCCTGCATAGGACGCACGTGCCCGCCGAGGCCCGGGTCGCGGTTGAAGAGCACATCGGGCCTGTGGTGAAGGTCGAGCCAGTACAGGAGGGACGCCGGTCCGCGGTGGCCGTGATCGTCCACACTGGCACCGGCCGCGCCTCTATCAAGGGCGCCCCACGAGACGACGCGACGGCCGCCGCCCAACTTGATCGGGAGGCGGCCGTCGGCGTGCTCGCGGCCACCGTCGCGCCGCCGCTCGTCCTGGACCTCATGGTGGGCGGCTGGCGGCTGGCGGCTGTTGGAGCATGAGGTAGTGGACGGGCAGCGCGCGAGCCTGTCACTGGGCTTCCCGGACGTGCAGGCCATGCCGGAGGCCCTGGCCGACCTCGACGCCGTCACCGTGCCCGCCGAGAATCGCGGGGGGCTGCGGTGGTTCGAGAAGCGATGGTCGCACTACGCACCGGCCGCGCGGGACCTGGCCGCGCTGGCGGGGCCGACGCTGCTGCACACCGACCTCAACCCCGGCATTCTGGTGGCCGGAGGCCGGGCGAGCCTGATGGGCTGGGGCATGGCTTCGATCGGCGCCGGTTACGCCGACCCCGCCGACCTGGTGATCAACCTGATCGCCGCCGGACATCACCCGCGCGACGCCGAAGCGGCCGTCGCCGGCCTTCCCGCCTGGGCGGGCACAGCCCCGGCGACACTGGACGGCTACGCCCGGCTCATCGCCTCGACCTGGCTGCACGCGTTCTGGAGCATCCGCCACCCTTGGACCGATGCGACCGTGGCCGCCGCGCAGCGCTGGGCCCTGCACCGCCGCAGCACGCTGTGACTCACCGGTCTCTGACATCCAGAGCCCAGGTCGGGGTCCTCAGCGGAGGCGTTGGGAAGCGGTGGCATGATGTAAGCGAGCGCCCGAGCCAATCTCGACGGAACGACCGTGGCTGATGCATCGCCGCGAAGCCCGGCCCACCACTCCATATTTCAGCGGGACCCCGGGGTATGCTGCACAACCGGAGGGTCGCTGAAAACCGACCGAGATCCCCGATCCCAGGCCGCGGATCACCTGTGGCTTTACCCTGGGGTCCTCATAACTCTACGAGGGTTCGCAACCCAAACCGTGAGTTGACTCACGGTTCAATCAGCGCGTCCTCAAAGCCCCCTACGAGGGTTCGCAACATCTCGAGGGCGAGGGAGACGACCAGGCTATGGACGTCCTCATAACCCCTACGAGGGTTCGCAACAATGCGGTCGCGGGGTGTCGAAACGCATGATCGTGTCCTCATAACCCCTACGTGGGTTCGCAACGCCAGGTGGACCAGAGCGTCTAGCCGACTTGGACGAGATGCGCCCCATGCCATAGGAGACCCGGGCGGCCGCGGGCGGGCTGCGGGCCAGGCTCGCCCGCGACACCCGCGGCACGACCTGGGGAACGAAGCGGCAGGGCAATGGGCTCTGCTCGGGGGCTCGATGACGGCCGCCAACAGGCGCGCCGGATAACGCGAGAACACGCGAGGTGACGCCGTACGTAGTAACTATCGTGCGTCGCCCGCAGCGGCCCGCAGCGGCGGGCTCAGCGGCATGACGGCTGGCGGGCCAGCATCCTCCCTTCATTTCCCTCGGCGGGATGCGTCTCGCGGAGGTCAGGGTGTCGACGAGTTGTTCAGGACTGCGGCGAGTTTGGGGGCGCCGGGCACGTTGCGGTGCCGGGTGACGATGTCCTGGGCGACGGCTCGGATCGACGGCCGTCCGTTGACCTCGCTGGTGGCGTGCGCGGCGGCGAGCAGGAGGTAGCGGGTGGTCTGCTCAGGGTTGCCGAGGTCGCGGTGGACGCGTGCGAGGTCAGTGGCGTACCGGCCGCGGCGTTCGGCGGTGTGGAACATGCCGAGGCGGAGTCCGCGGGCGGCTTCCAGCGCACGGCCGGGGTCGCCCAGCGCCCACCGTGTCCCGACTTCGTAGAGACCGACCTGGGCGCCGGAGATTGCGAACCGTGCCGCAGGTGACGGCCGTTCGGGGAGAGCGCCGGCGAGATCTCGGGCGGCCTCGATCATGTCGATGGCGCCGGTGCGGTCGCGGGCCTGGGCGGCGTTGTAGGCGCAGGTGGACAAGATCTGGGCCCATGCGGTGCGCTGGTCCGGGGTGGTCAGGCCGGTCCGTTCCAGGGTGGCGGCTGCGGCGAGGGTGACGCGTTCTGCGAGTTCGGGGCGGTTCTGGTGGCGCAGGACCATGCCGAGCGCGCGGGCGGCGGCGGCCTGCTCGATCGGGTCGCCGGACCGTTCGGCGTGCTGGACGGCGCGGTCGGCGGTGATTCGGGACGCCTCGGTGCGGCCGACCTTGTTGAGCGCTTCAGCGGCCAGCGCGTACACCGCGGCGGTGGCCTGTTCCGCGGCCGGGTCCTCGCGGCGCGTGGTGGCCCGGTGTGCGGCGGCCATCAGGTCCGGGAGTCCCTCGAGTAGCGCGGTGAGGTCGCCGGCGTCGAACCGGGCGCGGGCGGTGGCCAGGCGGCGGGTGACCTGGGTGAGGCTGGCAGGCCGGGCGGGGTCGGGCAGGTAGGCCAATGCGTCGTCCACCCGCGCCAGGACGCCGAACGGGACGGTGAGCCCGGCGGCCAGCACCGCGCGGCGTCGCATCGGATCCTCCTCCTCTCCCAGGCTGGGCGGGGACGTGCCCACCGTATCGAGGGCGGGGTGAGGGATGTGGAGCACGGCGGCAAAGACGGTGGCCGGGATTCCGGCGGCCTCGGAGATGGCGCGGAGCTTGGCGACGTCCCCTGAGGGGCCGCGACGGTTCTCCAGCCGGGAGATCGTGGCGATCGAATAGCCGACGAGGTGGGCGAGGTCGGCCTGGCGCCAGCCGGCGCGTTCGCGGACGGCGCGCACGAGCCCTCCGAAGTCGCCCTCGGCTATGAGCGTGCGGACCAGGGTGGTTCGCCAGAACTCAGGAGGGTGCATCTCGGGCTCCTCGCGCAGCTCACCCTCCACCGTAAAGGCCCGGGGTAAGAAACCACGGCAGATTCCACAAGTCGCAAATGCCTTGCAGGAACCGCAACTGATCAGGGGTTTCGCGTCGAAGCGGCGTTCAGTGAAAGGGCAGGCGATCCCGGGCTACGGGGGAGTGGAGGTGAGAGGGTGGTCCAACAGCAGACTCCGCGGACCTGGGTGCACGAGCCGGCGCTATCGGACGCGTTCCAGGTCGAGTTGCTCGCTGACGGGGAATGGGCCGCATGGTGGGGTAACCAGGTGGTGGGTCGCGCGCTGCGAGCCAAGGCAGACCTGAGCCCGGGCGCGGACTCGTGGGTGGCCTTCGGCCGTGATGAGGTCTCCCTGCCCAGATCGGGCGGCGAGCCGTTCGCCACGGTCACCGCCGCGCTGATCTGCGTGCGGGATGCGTGGCGTGCCCGCCGGGTCTGGACCAGCGGCCTCCTGGGCGAGGACTACTGGATCGAGGACCGCCTTCACGGCGTGCACTCGCTGTGGCTGGGGCGCATCCATCTCGGCCATCACCTCCACACCGCCAGGCTGCATCAGGCGTTCGACACCTACGGGCAGGCGCTGCACCCCGACTGCGGATTCCCGGACGCCAGAGCGGCGCTGCTGGCCGTCCGTGCCGCGTGGCGCCGCCACCTGACCCGAATCCTCAACGTGCGTCCCGACCCGCCCGACTGGCTTCATCAACACGACCGGCACGACCAACATCCAGAAAGGACAGAAACATGACCGTCATGCTCGCCCCCGAGACGACCGCCGTCACTGCTCCGGACCCCAGTGAGCTGCTGGACCGGTGGCCTGGCCTGTTCGTCGACCTGGCCGGCTACATCGCCCGGCACCAAGAGGTGACGCTCGCGTACGCTCAGCAGATGCTCCGGCAGGCCCTCATCTGGTTGGCCGCGACCCGCGAGACTCTCGGGCGGCGAGTCGGGATGACCGACGCCGTTGACCCGGCCTGGCACGCGTTCCTGCTGCACAGCCGGGAGTATCGGGAGTTCTGCGACATCTTCTTCGGCGGGTACCTGGACCACGTTCCGCCCGCCCCCGGCCAGGCCATGACCGCGCAGGAGATCGCCGGGACGCTGCCCGCGCTGCGCGGCACCCTGTACGGGCGCGCCGTGCGGGAGGAGTTCTGGGCCGGGCCGGGCTACGGGTGCTGCCCGGAGAACCCCGGTACCCGGCGCCGTCCGGACGAGCCCGCACCGGCCATGCCGGGAACGGGAACCTCCCCCGCCGCCGGGTGATCACCTGGCAGCCTGTCCCGCATGGGACACATCACCTGGGAGCAGCTGCCCGCCGAGGCCCGGGCCGCTGTTGAGAAGCTCATCGGGCCTGTGGTGAAGGTCGAGGCGGTGCGGGAGGGACGCCGGTCCGCGGTGGCCGTGATCGTCCACACCGGCACCGGCCGCGCCTTCATCAAGGGCGCCCCTCGAGAAGACGCGACGGCCGCCGCCCAGCTCGACCGGGAGGCGGCCGTCGGCGCGCTCGCGGCCACTGTCGCTCCGCCGCTGGTCCTGGACGTTACGGTGGGCGGCTGGCGGCTGCTGGGGCACGAGGTGGTGGACGGGCAGCGCGCGAGCCTTTCACCGGGGTCCCCGGACGTGCAGGCTGTGGTGGAGGCCCTGGCCCACCTCGGCTCTGTCACCGTGCCCGCCGAGAATCGCGGTGGGCTGCTGTGGTTCGAGAAGCGGTGGTCGCACTACGCACCGGCCGCACGGGACCTGGCCGCGCTGGCGGGGGCGACGCTGTTGCACACCGACCTCAACCCCGGCAACATCCTGGTCGCCGGAGGCCGGGCGAGCCTGGTGGACTGGGGCATGGCTTCGATCGGCGCCGGTTACGCCAACCCCGCCGACCTGGTGATCAACCTGATCGCCGCCGGACATCACCCGCGCGACGCCGAAGCGGCCGTCGCCGGCCTTCCCGCCTGGGCCAGCACAGCGCCGGAGACGCTGGACGGCTACGCCCGCCTCATCGCCTCGACCTGGCTTTACGCGTTCTGGAGCATCCGCCACCCCTGGACCGATGTGACCGTGGCCGCCGCGCAGCGCTGGGCACTTCACCGTCGTGGCACGCTGTGACCAAAGGGTCTCTGACATCAAGAGCCCAGGTCGGGGTACTCAGTGGAGGCGTTGGGGAAGCGGTGGCGGGATGTAAGCGAGCGCCCGAGTCGATCTCCACGGAAGGGGCATGGCTGATGCATCGCTGCGCAGCCCGTCCCACCACTCCGCATTTCAGCGGGACCCCAGGGTATGCTGCTCAACCGGAGGGTCGCTGAAAAATCGACCGACGCCCCCCGGTCCCAGGGCGCGATTCACCTGCGGCTTTAGCCTGGGGTGCTCATAGCCCCTACAAGGGTTCGCAACGTCTCGGGGGTGCGGGTGCCCCAGAACCACCGGGCGAGTGCTCATAGCCCCTACAAGGGTTCGCAACCTCACCATGGGTTCGGCGGGGTGGGTGCTGCCCGCGGGTCCTCATAGCCCCTACGAGGGTTCGCAACTGGTAGAGCGGGATCCAGGTCAGCTCCATTTGCGGTCCTCATAGCCCTTACGAGGGTTCGCAACTACAGCGCCACGAGGCTCATCTCTATCTGGAGCCCCACGTCCTCATAGCCCCTTACGAGGGTTGGCAACGTCCCGAACCGGTGCCGGAGCTTGTGGAGAGTCACCTGTCCTCGTAGCTCCTACGGGGGCCGGCAACTTGGAGTTGGCCCTGCCGGGTGGTCGTGGCGAGGCCTCATCGCCCTGGTAGGGGGCGCGTTGTGCGTCCGGCTCGTGATCGGCGGCTCAGATCACCGCGTCCTCATCCGTTCGTGGGGTTCGCGAGTCCCCCCCAGGGGTGATCCGTGGCGGGCACCTCGGCGATCGGTCCCTTACCTCTTCCGGTGGTACAAAGTGAACTCCGGTGCGGGACGCCGTCACCGCGAGAACGGCTTCATCCCTGGGTGGCTTACCACAAGCAGTTTGCCCTACGCAACTCGCAGGACTGATGGGACGCTCCTGCAGTGCGGGGCTCCTATGGCCGGACGAGAGGTAGGAAGAGGGTGTCCACGATTTCCACGAGCATTTCGTCCGGCACGGGGGCGAAGGTGAGTAGAAACTCGTGGCGTAGGAGGTCGAAGGGCAGGGTCTTCATTCGTTCGGTCACCTGCTCCAGTTTGATCTCGCCTCGTTCGGCGGCGCGGGTGAAGAGGACGTCGGAGCGCGTCGGTCCTCCCTTGGCGAAGGCACCCCGCAGATCGGCGGGGCTGGTGCCCGTCTCCTGGTAGTAGCCGGCCAAATGGATGCTCAGGACAGTGGTGAGCTGGGCTCGGCCGGCATTGAGCTCCCGCATCAAGGTGAGGACGTCGCCGCGCAGTGAACCGGTATCGGGGATCTCGGGCCGGTCGCGGTCCAGGGCGCGGCCGATCGCGGCCCGCACGAGTTCGTGCCGGTCGTTCCAGCGACGGTAGAGGACGGGCCGGCTGGTACCGGCACGCAGGGCGACGGCGTCCATGGTGAAGCCGGCGTAGCCGTTCTCGGCCAGCTCGTCCCAAGCCGCTTCGAGCAGGGCGTTCTCCAGCTCCGTCCCCCGGCGCCGCTCCGCCATTCCGCCTCCCCAGCTAAGAAACACTTGCGTATCTTAACGGTGCCGCGTAGTATCGGTCGCCATAAGAAACACCTATGTATCTTAGGCGGCCTTGATGTGAACCCCAGCCGGGCCCGGACGCCGTCGGCCCCGGTCGATCCCGCTGTGCGGCGGATGGGCTTCAGTGTCGCCGTCAACGCTCTCGCCGATCGGCTGCACGCCTCCTCACCACCAGCCAGTGGGTGAGCACCGGCGTCGGCGTGGTCATGCCGCTGATGACCGGCCTGATCATGCAGGCCGCTCTGAGCCGCCGTCGAGGCGAACTCCATCCGCACGTCGGCCCCAGAGTTCGTTGATCCTCGGCGACATCCGCCAAGAACCCTCTCCAAATGACCGTCGAGTCGGCGAGAGCTCGCCGGCGCGAGATGAATCGAGCACAGGTGAACAGCGACACGCCCCAGTCCTCCCAGCGCATCGCTTTGCAGTACTTCCAGATGTGGAACACCGGCGACTCTTCGATTGCCGATGAGATCCTCAGCCCCGATTGGACCGACCACGCACACCCCGAAGTGACCGGCCCACGCGGTGTGCGGCAGGCCGTCGAGCGTACCCGCGCCGTACAGCCGGATCTGCGGTTTCAGATGGACACCGTACTCGGTGACGGCGACACGGTGGCCGTCGTCGGGAGTGTCGGCCGCGGAGCGCGAGACGAGCCGACCCCCCGCTTGGTCTGGCTCATGCACCTGCAAGAGGGGCGGCTCGCCGAAATGTGGACCTACCGCGACACCAGCGCATAACCCGAGATCCGGCGTGGCCTGACCCGCGTGGCAGCCGTGCTCACCTTTCGGCTTGGACGCCGCCGTGGGCGAGCCTGGTGGACTGGAGCATGGCGTCGATCGGCACCGGTTGCGCCAACCTCGCCGATCTGATGATCAACCTGATCGCGGACGAGCGACGGTGGCCGCCGCGCGGCGTTGGGCGCTGTGCCATCGCGGCGCGCTGTGACTCGCTGGTCTCTGACATCCAGAGCCCAGGTCGGGGCCTCAACGGAGGCGGTGGGGGCTTGGCAGGGCGGAAGCGAGCACCCGAGCCTAGTTCAGCGGAACAGGCGCGGCTGATGCATCGTGGCGAAGCCCGTCCCACCACTCCATTTTTCAGCGGGACCCCGGGGTATGCTGCACAATCGGAGGGTCGCTGAAAAATCAACCGACATCCCCGGTCCCAGGCTGTGGATCACCTGCGGCTTTACCCTGGGGGTCCTCATGGTCCCTACGAGGGTTCGCAACCCCACCGCCGCCAAGCCCGACATCAGCGGCCCTCCAACGCGTCCTCATAGCCCCTACGAGGGTTCGCAACGATCTCGGCCCCTCCTACGCGCCACCGAGACCTAGGTCCTCACAGCTTCTACGAGGGTTGGCAACGTCAGCCGGTGCATTTCCGGTGACCACGGGTGTCCGCGTCCTCAAGCCTCTACGAGGGGGCGCGACATGGCCGCGAAAACCCCCGGTGCGACTTGCAGTAAGCCGTCCTCATAGTTCCTTTAGGGTTCGCAACCAGGCCACGATCTCGGATGCCTCGGCTGCCTCCAGACCGCCATCGCCCTTGTGAAGGTTGAGGTGATCAGTGGTAGGTGCATCGGGGACCAGAGCGGTTCCTATGGCCTCCTAAGGGGTTGCAACGTGAGTTCTGGGTGCGCGGGTGTCACCATCGCAACGTCGTTCTCGTTGTGCCTGGGGGCGCAACACGATGTCCAGGAGGCTGGCACGCCCGACTTGCGTCAGACCCTGATCGCCTTCGGAGGGGTCTTCGCTTTATTTTGCGTGCTGCTGTGGGGTCTTGATGCATCTCTCGCTGAGAAAGGGGTGGGCTCGTGGCGAGTATGGGGCGGTCACCGTGTACGGGGATGTTCGGGTTCCTTTTCTCTCTCGAAGACGTGTGGTGGCTGTTGTTCACCAGGTGCATGAGCCTCGGTGGTGGGAGCTTGGGTTTGCGTGTTGGGGCTTGTGGTGGGTGGTGGGGTGCTTGTTTTCCGGTGGTCCTCCGGCGGCGACGCGGAAGCCGATGTTGCCTGCTGAGCTGTCCGGGGTGTTGGACGAGCGGGCCGCTACGCGGTACCGGTTGCAGTACGAGGCGTGGCACATGTGGGAGCCGCCGCGCATGACGCGGGCCGAGCCGTCGGGTGGGCCGGTCGGGTTGTCGCGGGGGGCGGTGCGGTGGAAGGTCGGGCTGAACCAGTCGGCGCACCATTCCCAGACGTTCCCCACCGTGTTGTACAAGCCGTAGCCGTTGGGACGGTAGGACTTCACCGGCGCCGTTCCGAGGTGGCCGTCCTCGCCCGTGTTGACGTGCGGGAAGTCGCCCTGCCAGACATTGCACATGTGCCGGCCGCCCGGCGTCAGTTCGTCTCCCCAGGGGAAACGGCGCTGTTCCAGGCCCCCGCGCGCGGCGTACTCCCATTCAGCCTCGGTGGGCAGGCGGGTTCCCGACCAGTCGCAGTAGGCGCGGGCGTCGTGCCACGAGACGTGCACTACGGGGTGATTCTGCCGAGAAGTAATGGACGAGTCCGGTCCCTCGGGCCGCTTCCAGAAAGCGCCGGGCGTCGCACGCCACCACGGGGCGGCGTGGACGATCTCGGAGGCGCGCGCGTTCTCCTCGGTGAGGAATCCCTCGAAGACGAACGAGAAGCCGAACCTCTCGGCCTCCGTGGTGTACCCGGTCGCCTTGGCGAAGGCGGCGAACTGGGCGTTGGTCACCGTGGTCGCCTCGATCTGGAAGGGGTGCAGCTCGACCGTGCGGATCGGTCCCTCCCCGTCGGCCCGGTAGCCCTCCGCGTCCTCGGCGCCCATCAGGAAGGTGCCGCCGGGGAGGCGGATCATGTGCTTGTGACGGGGCGTGGGGGATCGCGGGGGTGCGATCACCGGGAGTCCTCTCGGCTCGTGGCCAGGGGTGCAGCAGGACGTGGACATGGTTCTCTCCGCTCGACGTGGGACGACCGCGGCCCCGCCCGCGCAGGGGCGAGGGAGGTGCGCCGGGCGAGGCCGCGGTCCTGGGAGGGGCGTCAGCTGTTGCGGTCGGTGGTGAGCTGGGCGGCCAGCGCGGGGATGCCCAGGGCCTGCTCCTGGGCCGGCGTCGCCTGGTAGAGCTTGTTGGTGAGCTGGTACTGGTCGTTGACGAGGTCGTAGTACTCCCGGAACGTGACCTGCCCGGTGCCGGACACCTGGCCGGTCGCGTTGGTGTACAGGTCGTAGTACTCGACGTACTGCTTGTTCTTCGCGACGTAGGACGCCCAGCTGTCCTTGACGCCTCCGCTGCCCTGCTTCCACCACTCGACCAGCAGGTGGTCACGGGTGAAACCGGACAGCAGCGACTTGCCGTCCTGCGGGGTGGTCGGGGTGATCCCGGCGGCGTCCAGGATGGTCGGCGCGATGTCGATGTTGCCGACGATGCGGTTGTCGGTGGTTCCGGCGGCCAGCCCGGCGGCGGGCCACGACAGGTAGAAGGGCACCTCGTGGGCGGGGGAGTAGGGGGTCCCCTTTCCGAGGAGGCCGTGGTCCGCCCACTGGAAACCGTTGTCACCGATGTAGATGACCAGGGTGTTGTCCAGTTGCCCCAGGGCGGCCAGCTTGTTCTTGAACGCCTGCACCGCGTCGTCGACCGACAGGAGCGTCCGCAACTGGCGCGTCCGCACCGCCTTCCCGTCGGCCAGGGTGTTGGTCGCGTTCTGCACGTAGGTGGGCTTGTCGCTCCGGTCCGCCTCCGGGACGGACGGACGGCCGTTCCACGCCGGGACGACCGTGTCGGCGTACTGGGCGGCCGGGACGTTGGGCTCGTGCGAGGCGTACGGGGTGACGTAGGCGAACCAGGGGCGGGTGTCGGTCGCGGCCTTGTCCAGGAACGCCAGCGTCCTGTTCTTGACGATGTTGGTGGTGTACCCGTTGATCGTCTGGACTGTGCCGTTGACGTTCCACTGGGCGTCGACGTAGGCGGGCTTGAGCAGGGCGAATTCCTCGAAGTGCGGCGGGTTGTCGGACAGCGTCCACGAGTTGAGGTACTTCCCGAACAGGCCGGTGCGATAGCCCGCCTGCTTGAGGTAGCGCTGCACGGTGGTGTTCTGGTTCAGGCTGTAGGACGCCGAGTTGTTCCGCACGCCGTGGTTGTGGGCGTAGCGGCCCGAGAAGACCGACGAGCGGGACGGGGCGCACAGCGGGGTCGTGACGTGGCCGTAATTGAAGGTCACGCCCTGCCCGCCGAGCCAGCTGATGGTCTTCTGGATGGCCCAGTCGGTCTGCTTCGGCTGGTCGTCGGTGACGATCAGCAGGACGTTCGGGCGGGTGGCCGCCGCGGCCGGTCCCGCGAAGCCCGGCAGCGCCGAGGTGGCGGCGGCGGCCGCGACGGCGGCGGCGGACCCGGCCAGGAAGCCGCGCCGGCTGACCTCCAGGCGGTCGTTCCTCGGGTCGGTCGGTTCCGTGCTCATGTTTTTCCGCACTCCTTTCATTGACGGCGGTTCGCCGTCTCCGGACGGGAACACATAGAACTGATCTGGCGCAGGAATGAACGTCCAATTGTGGACATGACGGCTCGCTCGAAAATGCGCACAGATCGGATGACGCGGGTTCGCGGGCCGCGTTCGGAGTCTCGCCGGACGGTGATGAGGGCCTGGAGCACCGAGTACGGGGGCTCTCAGGAAAAATGTCGCTCAGGCTCGGGGGATCGTCCCCTACGCGCGGACGGGGCGTCCCCGCCGGCTAGAGCGTGCCGGGTGAACAAAGGGCGCTCGCCTGCCGCTTGAGGTCGACGTGCAGGCGGGCGACGAGGAATTCACCCGGTGTCATAATTGAACGGTAATGAACCCTTCGCTCCGCGTCAATGTCGCCAGCTGCCCGATTTATTCTGGAACGTGAACCGCAGATCCATGGGCCAATGAGTCGCGCAGCATGGTGTCGGGTGCCAGGCGCGCAGAAGATGGCGATCTTGTTCAGCGGGGTGAGCGCGGAAAATGCGGCAGGGTGACCGTTCGCAATTCCCTTTCGGGCATGAAAATTGCGGCCGCCCGTCTCGGGTGGCCGTTTCCCCGGTCCTCAGTCGTTCGCGGGGACCGTGCTCCGCCACGGGGCGGGCGTCGTTCGCTCGCGGCCGGTGGACGAGCGGCCCCGGACGGCTGCCGTGCGCCGGGGCCGGCCGAGGCCGGGTCCGGCCATCGCCGCACATCGGCCGCCGTGATGGGGTCCGCTGGCGGGGGCCCCGGGACGAGCGCGCTTGCGGGCGGAATCGAGCGATGAGATGACGGTCCGGCTCCGCGTGACGTCCATGCGGGCGTTCATCGCAGCCTCCATCAGAGGTCGTTCGCTCCTACGGCCGTCCCTGGACACGCCTTGCTCCAGGTCTGAACCAAAACGATAGGAAAAGTAGGTATTTCTGTCAACGCTCCGGGCGGCGGGAACGGCTTCCCAGGACACGCCCGCCCTGGGAAGCCGCGCCCGCCCTGGGAAGCCGCCCCCGCCTTGGGAAGCCGTGCCCGTCCTGAGAAGCCGCGATGAAGACCAGGCCGGCGCGTCCCTCAGCGAGAGGGGCGCGCCGGGCGGGCGGTCAGGCGAACCACAGGGCGGGTTCGCCGCCGCGCTCGGTGAGGTCCGCGAAGCGGCCGCCGAGGAAGGCGAGCGGCTCCCCGGCCCGGTCGCACACGCCGTGGACCCGGCCGATGACGACGACGTGGTCGCCGGCCTCGAAGTGCCGTTCCGCGGTGCACTCCAGGTGCGCCAGGGCGTCCGGCACGACGGGGACGCGGTGGGCGCCGTACGCCGGCGCGAGGCCCTCGAAGTGGTCGGCCCCGCGCCGGGCGAACCGGAGCGCGATCTCCAGTTGCCGGTCGGACAGGACGTTCACCGCGAACCGGCCGGACGTGACCACCGCGTCGGTGGTCCGCGCGCCCGTGGTCAGGCAGACCAGCAGGAGCGGCGGATCCAGTGACACCGAGGTCAGGGAGTTGACGGTCATGCCGTGCGGTCCCTGCCCGTCGTGCGTCGTCACCACCGCGACGCCCGTGGCGAACCGGCCGATCGTCCGCCGCATGGCCGCCGCGTCGACGGGCGTCGCGATGCCGGCCGGCGCCGCGTGCCGGTCCCGCTCAGCCATCCACGTCGTAGCCGGCCAGGAACGCCTCGACATCGGCCACGGGCTCCTCGAACCCGTAGTTGCGGAAGGCGTAGCCCTTCACCACGAAGGGCGCCCCGGCGTAGAACATCTCGTACTGGTGGTGCCGGCCGCCGAACTCGCTCCCCGTGGCGTCCCACGCCAGCTTGAACAGCTTGACGCGCTCCTCGGCGGGCGCGGTGGGGGAGAAGACGTACCGGTCGATGTCGGCGCGCGTCTCGGGGTTGCGCATCTCCTCCACGCTGGACGGCACCTGGAGCACGCCGCCGCCGACCAGGTCCCGCAGGATCGCCAGGACGCGCGGGTAGAGCTCGGCCTGCAGGCCCATCGCCCCGTAGACGGCGCGTTTGCCGGGCAGCCAGACGCCGTTGGCGTCCGGCTCCGCGGTGTACTCGGCGGCCAGGACGCCGGACTCGGCCACCGCGGCGAGGCTGGCGATCTCGCCGAGCTTCTCGACCACGCCGGGGAACTTGTCGACGCCGTTGACCGCCGCGACCTTGCGGGCCAGCCCGGCGAGGAACCGCAGCTTCACCGAGAACCGGATCTGCGCCTGCCAGTTGCCGAGGACGTGCGCGCCGGTGTCGAAGAACTGCCGGCGCAGGCCCGCCACGTCCCGGAAGACGAAGACGCTCTCCCAGGGGATGAAGACGTCGTCGAAGACCAGGAGCGCGTCGGTCTCGTCATAGCGCGTGCTCAGCGGGTAGTCGTAGCCGCTGGTCGCCGCCGGCGCGTACGGCCGCCGGCAGTACAGCTTCAGGCCGTCCGCGCCGACCGGCACGACGAAGCTCAGCGCGAAGTCCCGGTCGTTCTCGGTGAGCGGCTTGATGCACGACACGAGGATGTCGTCGGCGACGGGCCCGCCGGTGGCGAGCATCTGCGCGCCGCGGACGACGATCCCGTCCGCGCGCTCCTCGGCCACGCCGACCTGGACGAGGTCGCCGTCCCAGGCGTGGGCCGTCGTCGCCCGGGACACCTGCGGCGGGATGATCGCGTACGAGACGTAGCGGCTCTCGGTGAGCGTCCTGCGGTGGTAGGCGAGCACGTTCGCCGACAGGTCGCGGTCACCGGCGGCGAACGCCTCCGGGTGCCCGGCGAAGGCGGCCAGGAACGCCCCGACGTGGTCGGGGCTGCGGCCCACCCACCCGTTGGTGTGCCGTGCCCAGGTCTCGGCGGCGCGCCGGTAGGCGGTGAGGTCGTCGCGGCCGCGCGGGACGCCGTAGACCCGGTTCGCCTCCGCCTCGGTCTGCGGCGCCGTGAAGGTCATCTCCGTGGCCGGGTCGGCGGCGAGGTCGTACAGCTCGGCGATGGTCCGCGCGATCGGCGCGAAGGCCGGGTGCGCGGCGACGTCGCGGACGCGCTCGCCGTCGACGTAGATCTCGCGGTCGTCGTCCAGCGCCGCGAGGTAGTCCTTTCCAGTACGCATCACGCGCTCCCAGTGGTCTTGTAGGAGTGGGTCAGGGACGTCCCGTCGGGGAGCCGCAGCTGAAGACGCCAGCCGCTCCCGAAGACGAAGTGGCCCGTCGTCAGGGGGAGGGTCCCGCCGAAGAGCACCAGGTCGCCGTCGGTGTCGGGCAGCGCGGCCGCCAGCCGCTCCAGCACGTCGCCCGGTCGCCTGAGGCCGGCGAGCGCGCCCTTCTGGTACGGCTCGCCGTCGACCTCGGAGGTCGCGACGACCGAGTCCCAGTCGAACGCCGCGAGATCGTCCGGAAGGGGGAGGACGGTCTCGCCCAGCGGTTTGGGGCACGCGGCCTTGGACGCGGAGATGTCGGTCTTCTCCAGGTCGCGGTCGGTGTGGTCGGACCCGACCGCGAGGAAGTGCCGGCCCCCGTGCCGGATGATCACGGGTTCGACCTCCCCGGAGGTGGCGGCGCCGAGAACGGCGACGACGGGGTCGGTCGTCAGCAGCGCGGGGTCCAGGTCGTAGAACGCGGGAACGGTCGGGGGCGGCGGCACGCCGATGTCGGCCAGCTCGGCGATGTGGGCCATCACCGCCTCCTCGTCGCGGCCGGTGTACCCGGCCACGATGAGACGGGCGGGCGTGATCTCCAGCGGCGACGAGCCCGTCACCGGCCGCAGCCGCAGCGGGGTCGCTCGGGTCATGCGGTCAGACCTCCTCGGCGGACGTGGATCGGAACACGGGCAGGTCGAGGCGCCGGTCGGCGAGGACGGGGAACTCGGCCCGCGCCTTCGCGACGACCGTGGTGTCGACGTCGCACCAGGTGATCCCCTCGTCGGTGCCTGCCTCGACGAGGACCTCGCCCCACGGGTCGACGACCCGGCTGTGACCGCCGAGCGGCCCGCTGCCCGCCTGCTCGCCGACCGCGTTGCACGCGATCAGCACGACCTGCTCCTCGACCGCCCGGACGGAGGTGAACAGCCGCCAGTGCGCCAGCCGGACGAGCGGCCACGCCGAGCAGACCACGACGGACTCGGCGCCCTGGTCGGCCAGCGCCCGGTAGAGCTCGGGGAAGCGCAGGTCGTAGCAGGTCGTGGTGCCCAGGCGGCCCAGGTCCGTGGGCACCGTGGCGACCCGGTCGCCCGGCGTGAGCAGCTCCGCCTCCCGCGACCGGTACCCGAACACGTGGATCTTCCGGTACGTGTGCGCGATCTCCCCGTCGGGCCCGATCAGGACGGCCGTGTTGTACAGCCGCCCGTCCCGGGCCCGTTCGAGGACACTGCCCATGTGCAGGTGGCAGCCCAGCCGGCGCGCCCACTCGCGTGCGGCGGTGACGGTGTCACCGTCGAGCGGCTCGGCGAACTCCGGGTAGGAGCCGAAGGCGAAGTAGCCGGGGAGCCAGAGCTCGGGGAGCACGACCAGGTCGGCTCCCGCCGCGTCGGCGACCATGGCCGCCACGCGCTCCCTTCGCTCCGGCCCCGGCTCGCTCTGCGGGCTGGCCACCTGGACGAGTGCGGTCCTCACTGGGTGCCGGCCTCCGCCGCCGCGAGGAAGGACCGCAGTTCGGCGTTGAACGGGTCGCCGATCCGCTGGACGGCGTGGGGGCTCCCGTCGAACAGGACCCGCCGCGCCGGCAGCTGCTCGGCCAGGGCGTCGCCGACGTCCTCCAAGCCCGGGGTGCCGCCCCCGGTGACGACGAGCTTGGGGAAGGCGGCGGCGGCGAGTTTCTCGACCGGCACGCCGGTGTCCCACGGATGCTCGGTGCGCAGGTTGCGAACCGCCTCGGCCACCAGGGGCGGCAGCGGTGACGGTATCTCGTCCGGCGAGATGTCGAGCGTTCGCAGGAACCCCCTCACGAACGCCTCGCGCTCGTCCTCACCGTGCTCCTTGTAGTACACCCGCAGCGCCTCGCGCAGCCTGTCGGCCGCGGGACGCCCGACGGCGTTCGGCAGCGCCGGCGGCTCGATGACCGTGAGCGACAGGACGGCGTCCGGCACGAGCGCGGCGGCGCGCATGGCCACCACACCGCCCATGGAGGTGCCGACCAGGTGCGCCCCGGAGCCGAGCAGCGGGGCGATCTCCTCGGCGTCCCGGTCCGGGTCGATGCGGTCCGTCGCCGGGCTCGGCGGGTAGCCGCGCCGGTACGGCGCGATGATCCGGTAGTCGTCGGCCAGGACGCGCTGCTCGCTGAACGCCCTCGCGGCCGAGCTGAGGCTGCCGTGCACCATGACGATCAGCGGGCCGGAGTCGCCCCACCTCTCGACGGCCAGTTCGGTCATGTTCCCGTCCTCTCAGTTCTGCCGGGCGAAGACGCCGGGGTCCACGTCGAGCTTGCGGGACTCGAACCGCCAGCCCTCGCCGGTCCGGACGACGACGTCGTTGTAGACGCCGGTCGCGATGATGAACGGCGGCTGCGCCACCTGGAGCTTGACGACCAGGCTGTAGACGGTCGCGCGGTCCCCGTCGCCCTCGATGACGAAGTTGGTCATGACGTGCCGGGCGCCGTCCTCCTTGCCGGCCGCGATGTGACCGAGGATGAACTCCTTGATCGCCTCGTGGCCCTCGAAGGTGCCGTAGGTGGCCTCGAACGTGCCGCCGGGGATCCAGAGGCCCGTCCAGGCGTCGACGTCGTGCGCGTCGAGGTGCTTGACGTGGGTGTTGGCGAGTTCCTGAATTGCGATCTTGTCCTCGAGGGAGAGGGACATGGCTGCTCCTTCGGCCGTGAATGTGACGGAGAAGCTAGTACACTAGTGTGTTGTATACAAGTCCCGGATGGAACGGATGTGTACGATGCCCCCCGTGTCCAAGCTCAGCGGAGTGACCGCGGCCGAACGTCCCCCGCCCTTGTCTCGGGTCGCCTACCTCCGGATCCAGCAGGCGATCAGGGACGGCGCGCTCGGCCAGGACGTCCTGTACTCGGAGAACGAGCTGGCCCAGTCGCTCGGCATGTCCCGCACGCCGGTCCGCGAGGCGCTGATCGCGCTGGCCAGGGAAGGGCTGGTGGAGATCTCCTCGCAACGGGGCTTCCGGCTCCGCAGGCTGTCGGCCGCCCAGCGTCAGGAGATCTTCGATCTGCGGCTGCTGCTCGAACCGTTCTCGGTGCGCAAGCTCGCCGAGACCGCCGGCGAGGAGGACGTCCGGCGGCTGCGCGAGCTGGTCGACGCCCAGGCGAAGCTGACCGGCGAGGAGGAGCGGTCCGACTTCCTGGCGCTGGACGAGGACTTCCATCTCCTCATCCCCGACCTGCTCGGGCTGGAGCGCACCCGGGACACCATGGCCAGCCTGCGCGGGGCGATGTGGCTGATGGGTTTCGAGGCGCTCGCCCTGCCCCGGCGTCACGCCGCGGTCATCGAGGAGCACCGCGCGGTCGTCGACGCCATCGCCGCCGGCGATCCGGACGCCGCGGCCGAGGCCATCCACCGGCACATCGCCAACACCTGGGCCGCGGTGCTGTCGCCGGACGTCCAGGACTGACGGTGCCGTGAGGATCCGGCCCGGGCCGCCCGATCGGTGCGGCCTGGGCCGCGCCGAGTGATCTCGCTGTTCGCCCAGGGCGGTCACGCTGCCGGAAGGCTCAGTGCGCGACCTGCGAGGTCTTCGTCATCTCGACCTTGCTCCGAGATCGCGGGCCGACGCCCCGGAGCAGCTCAACGGGGGATGCGTCGGCGGGCTCGTTCCCCTCGTGCGCACCGGCGGCCGGCCGGTGCGCGTCGGTGGGGGACGATTCAGGAGCAAACGGGAGACGAGTGGGGAACGGCCGGACGATCACGGTGGTCCCGTGCCCGCCGTCCAGGGGGGACGCGTAGGCGGGAGGCCGAGGCCCGTCCCGAAAGCGATGCCCGGCCGTGGGCCGGGCCGCGGTGAACGGGGCTAGTCGCCGGCGAGTCCCACGGCCGGTAGACGGTGCTCCTGCTGACGGCGCAGCGCCTTGTCGAGGTTGAGGGTGTCCTCGACGACGAGGTCATCGACCATGCGGCCCCAGCGGAGGGTGGCCCACTGCATGGCGATGTTGTTGTAGGGCGTCCCGTCCGCCAGAGTCCCGGTGACCTCCAGCCGCACCGCGACCTTGGTGTTCCACGGCCAGCCGCCGGCCACCACGTCCACGAGCCGGAGCCGGACGCCGGGCAGCTGCTCGGCGAACCGGGCGAACCACGCCCGGAACTCCTCCGGGCCGCGCACGTCCGCGCCCAGCGCGGTGTCGCCGGCGAACCGGAACCGCAGATCGGGCGCGGCCATCGACACCGCCGCCTCGTAGTCCCCGGCGTTCATCCTGCGCCAGGTCTTCCTGACAATCGAGCGCACGATCGCGTGATACATGGAGCGCACGCTATCCTGCTGACTTGCTTTAAGCAAGGGACTCGATGATGACCAGAACCGACTTCGCGGGGATCGCCTGCTCGATCGCGCGCTCGGCGGCGATCGTGGGCGACCCCTGGGCGCTGCTGATCATGCGTGACGTCGCGCTCGGCCTCCACCGCTTCGACGAGCTCCAGCGCGACCTGGGCGTCGCGACCAATGTGCTGAGCCGGCGGCTCGAACGGCTGGTGCGGGACGGGCTGCTCCTGCGCGAGCTGTACTCGCGGCGGCCCGACCGGTACGAGTACCGCCTGACCGAGAAGGGACGGGACCTGGTGCCGGTCCTGCTCGCGCTCACCGCGTGGGGCGACCGCTGGGAGGCCGGCGACGCGGGCCCGCCGCTGACCGTCCGGCACCGCGCCTGCGGTCACGACACCCAGGCCGCCGTGACCTGCCGGTCGTGCCACGGGGAGCTGACCTCGGATGAGGTCGAGTACCTGCCCGGCCCCGGCGGCCGCGCTGGACCGGGCACCGCGCTCATCCCCACGATCTTCGCCGGACAGACGTCCGCGCCATCGGACCCTCATGACGACGAAAGCGGCTGAGACGGGCCCCGCCCCTCTTGACGGTCCATGTCACACCGCGCACCGCTGAGCTGCGGGTTCACCGGATCGAGCCGCGCTGAATAGCGCAGGTCCAATCTTTCGCGGCCCGACCCGTCCGGCTCACGACCACGGGTCGGCACCTTTTAGCGAAGGCTCCAGTTCGCCTCTGAAAGGCCCATGGCTGGGGAGCGTTCAGGTGCGTACATGGTGCCGGGAGTGCCGCCCCGGGCTCGCGGGGCAGGGCCCACGGGGCGGCCCTGGCCGGGCAGGCGCCTACCGCTCCACGGGGTCCCCTGCCTGGTGGGCCGCGTGTTGGGACTCCTGTGCCGGGAACGCCTCGTGGGTTTTCGAAAGGCGCGGGGGAAAGGGTTTCGAGCAGCGGCCGGCACAGGTGATCGAGACGAATATCGCGCCGAGAAAGAACGGCCCCACGGGGTTCACGGCCGGTTCACCCGACCGGCTTACTGTCGCGAGAACCCCTCCGGAAGGTGCGGCTCATGGAGCACGTGACGTTCCTGGTGATCGTCGTGATCATAACGGCCCTCGTCTTCGATTTCACCAATGGCTTTCACGACACCGCGAACGCGATGGCCACCTCCATCGCCACCGGGGCGCTGTCCCCGCGATGGGCGGTCGCGATCTCGGGCGCGCTGAACCTGGTCGGCGCCTTCCTGTCGGTGGAGGTCGCCAAGACCATCTCCGGCGGCATCGTCGACGACCACCTCGTCAGTCCGGCGATGGTCTTCGCCGGGCTGGTCGGCGCGATCGTGTGGAACCTGCTCACCTGGCTGGTCGGGCTGCCGTCGAGTTCGTCGCACGCGCTGTTCGGCGGGCTGATCGGCGCGGTGTGGTTCAGCGCGGGATCGTCCGGCGTGCACTTCGACACCGTCGCGGAGAAGATCCTCATCCCCGCGGTGGCGGCGCCGTTCGTCGCCGGGTTCGTCGCGACGACCGCCACCTACCTCGTGTACCGGATCACCGGCCGCTCGCGCGGCACCACGGTGCGGGAGGGCTTCCGCCTCGGGCAGATCGCCTCGGCGTCCCTGGTGTCCCTCGCGCACGGCACCAACGACGCGCAGAAGACGATGGGCGTCATCACGCTGACGCTGATCTCGGCCGGGGCGCTGGACAAGGGCTCGGACCCGCCGGTGTGGGTCATCGCCGCGGCGGGCCTGGCGATCGCCCTCGGCACCTTCATCGGCGGCTGGCGGATCATCAGGACGATGGGCACGGGCATCACCGAGATCGAGTCCCCGCAGGGCTTCGCGGCCGAGTCCGGCTCGACCGCCGTCATCCTGGCCTCCTCGCACCTGGGCTTCGCCCTGTCGACGACCCAGGTGTGCTCGGGGGCGATCCTCGGATCGGGGCTCGGGCGCAGGCTCTCCGAGGTCCGCTGGGGCGTGGCCGGGCGGATGGCGGTGGCGTGGCTGCTGACCGTCCCCGCCGCTGCCACGGCCGGTGCGCTCACCGCCTCGGTCGCCACTCACGGCAACATCGGCGTGCTCGTCGCCGCCATCGTCGCGGTCGCGGTCATCGCCGGGATCTACGCGGCGTCGCGCCGCGATCCCGTCGGCGCCTCCAACGTCACCGAGGCGCCCCGGCAGCCGTCCGAGCGCCTTTCCGCCGCCGCCTGAGGAGACACGATGGACATCAAGTGGGGTTCTCTCGGCCAGGTGTTCGTGGTCAGCCTCGGCGTCACGGTCGCCGTGGTGGTCATCTTCTCCCTGGGCGTCCTGGCCGCGTCCGCGCGCCAGGTCGCGCTGGAGCGGGGCCGTCCGGCCGCCGTCCCGTCGGCCGCCGCCGCGCTGTGCTTCGGCGCGTGCGCCGTGATCGTCCTCTACGGCATCTACCTGATCGTCCCCCAGTTCCACTGACGGCGCCTTCCGTATCGGCCCGGCGGCCTTGCGAGCGGCCGTCCGAAAAGGCACTGATTTCGGTGGTCGTGAGATAGTCGACTCCGGCCGCGTTCCACTCCACCCCGGCGGAGGCGTTTCCGATCGGGGAGCGCCCCGGCGGTGCGGCAAATGCCGCACCATGCCCGGTCCGGTGAAATACTCTCGTCCGGATCACCGCGGCCGTCGCGCTCAGGGGAGAGGACTCATGACGTCAGTCGCCGGTCGGCGCCTGTCCACCGCATCGCCGGAGAAGAACCGCCCCGGATATCTCTCCGGGGCGTGCTGGGCGATCCCCGGAGCGGTGACGCTCGGGATCTGCCTCTGGCGAATCGGGACGCCCACCTATTGGCGGGACGAGTCGGTCAGCGTCGTCGTCGGGCATTCCGGTGTTGGCGGAATCCGGGACTTCACCGAGCATATCGACGCCGTTCACCGGCTGTACTACCTGCTGATGGATCTGGTGACCCTGTTCGGGACGGATGAGGCCGTCACCCGCGCGCCCTCCGCGATGGCCGCCGCGCTGGCGGCCGTGGGAATCGCCGTCCTGGGGCGGCGGCTGCACTCGGCCCGGGCGGGGCTGTACGGGGGGCTGCTGTACGGGCTGCTGCCGATCACCAGCCGGTACGGACAGGAGGTCCGGCAGTACGCGATCGTCAGCGCCGGCGCCGTCCTGGCGACCTATCTGCTGCTGCGGGCACTGCAGGGTCCGCGTCACCGGATCGCGTGGTACGCGGCCTATGCGGGTGCGATGGGACTGCTGGGCTGGCTTCACCTGTACGCCTTGTTCCTGCTGCCGGCGCACGGGCTGACCGTGGCGATCTGGAACGGCGACGGGCGGATTCGCCGCCTCGCGTGCTGGGGCTCGGCGGCGCTCGTGTCGGTCCTGGCCGTCGTGCCGCTCGTCCTGTCCGCGCGGGGCCAGGAGGGAACGCAGGTGTCATGGCTGAGCCGCCCCGGCGCCGGAGCGTTGTACGACTTCGGCCTGCTGATCGCCGGAAGCGGCGTCGTGCTGGCCCTTCTCGTGGCGGCCGTCGCGGCGGGGCTGGTCGGGCGCGGCCAGCGGGAGGCGGTGGCGCTGGTCGTCCCGTGGCTGCTCGTCCCGGTGGCGGTGGCGTGGACGATCTCGCAGGCCCATCCCGTCTACCACCCGCGCTACGTCCTCTACAGCGTCTGCGCCTTCGCGCTCCTCGCCGGCATGGGGCTGGCGACGGCGGGCTCGTGGGTACCCGCCCGGCGGGCGTGGGTCGCGCCCGCCGCCACCGCGGTGGCGCTGGTGTGCCTCGCGGCGGCGGTCCTTCCCGACCACGTGGCGATGCGCGGGCCGCGAAGCCGCCCGGACGACCTGCGCGGCCTGGCGACGGTGCTGCGGCGGAGCGCGCGTCCCGGCGACGCCGTCGTCTACCTGCCCGCCGACCGCCGCGTGTTCGCCACGGCGTACGCCGGGGCCTTCGCCCGGCTGAACGCGGCGCCGCTGCACGACGGTGGAAAGGACCTGCCCACGCCCCGGTTCAAGGCCGCACTCGCCGCGCAGTCCCGGATCTGGGTGGTGGAGATCCCGCCGCCGGGCCACCGGTACCGGACGCCCGTCCCCATGGGGAACCGCAAAGCGCTGCGTGCCGACGCGCGATTCCACGCCGCCGCGGGATGGAACTTCGGTGGCGTTCTCCTTACGCTCTTCGAGCGAAAGCACAAGGCCGCCTGACCGCCGCCCGACAACCGGAATCGCGGCCGACCCCGGCCACGCGAGCGCGACTGGAGGATGGTCGCTCTGGCTCTGGTTCCATGGCGCGAATTTTCAAAGCGATGGGGAGTGCCGTTCGAGGAGAACGACGAGTGGGAGGCTCCCGGCCCGGCCGCCTATGCCACGGCCCACGGTGCGGAGTCGAAGACCTGGTATGCACTCCAACATCATTTCGACTACCCTCGCCCCGGAGTTTATGTGTTCGTCTCTCCGGGCTCTTGGAGTCCGCTGGAGACGCTCGCGCGAGATCGCGACCTTTCCCTCGATCTGATCGCCCCGATGAGGACCTGAGAACTCATCGCCAAGTTGCGGTGGTGCTGCGGACAGACGCGGTGCATGTGGCGCGGAACCTCTCGACCGTCTCACGTCGGTGAGTTGCCTGGTCGTGGTGGGGCGGGCCGTGCCCTCTGCTGGGGAGGGCACGGCCCGGCTGGGGCGGGTCAGCGCTTGGGGCACTTCTTCCAGGCGAACTGGTAGATGGTCTTCACGCTGCCGTCGGTGGAGTCGAAGGAGAGGAAGCTGGTCTGGCCGGGCTTGGAGCTGCCCTTGTCCACGCGCAGCTCGGTGTTGATGTTGAAGTTGCGGTCCACACCGCACGGCTTCCACACCAGTTCGGCGACCGGGGTCGAGTCGGTGAACTGCCAGTTGTCGGAGACCTTGCCCTTGATGGTGTGGCTGACGGGCGTCGACTGGGGCGAGCCCTGGTGGTAGTAGTTCGCGCGTTCCACTCCGGACGCGCCCTCGGCCAGGCTCGCGAAGCCGCGGTAGTCGGCGCTGGCGATCGCGTAGGTGAAGCCCTGGGGAATGTGAACGCCGAGGCTGAGCTGGCAGTTCTTGCGGAAGTCGGTCGGCTTGGAGTCTCCACCGGCCTGCGCGGTGTAGTTGCTGTAGGTGACGGTGAAGGCGGTGTTGTCCTTCGCCGCGGCCACGGCGGCGGTGCCGGCGGGGCAGCCGGAGCCGTTCACCGTGAGCACATCGAGGGTGATCTTTCCGACCGGCGGCTCCTTCGCCGCCGCCGAAGAAGCCGGGACCATCCCCGCGGAAAGCGCCAGAGCGGAGACGCATGCTGCCGTGGTGGTCATTCCCTTGCGCATCGATCCTCCTCCTTCACGATGGGTAATCGGATTATGGGCAGGTCTTCCAGGCGAAGCGGTAGGTCGTCCTGATCTCGCTGTCGATGGAGTCCACGGTGATGAGGCTGACCTTTGTCGGGTTTTGTTCTCCCGCGTCGACTCGCAGTTCAGTGTTGATGTTGAAGTTGCGTTCTTCGCCGCACGGCTTCCACACCATCAGAGGCGCCGACACCGTGTCGGTGAACTGCCAGTTCTTCTTGTAGGCGCCGTTCAGACGGTGCGGGACCTCCTTGGTGGTCGGGAGGCCCGCGATGTAGTAACTGGAGTTCTGGATGGCTTCCGCGCCGGGCTGCAGGGCGGCATAGCCCCGGTAGTCCGTCGACGAGATGGCGTAGGTGAAGCCTCCCGGAGCGTTCACCCTCAAGTTGATCTGGCAGTTCTTCCGGGCGTCAGGGGGCTTGGAGTTCCCGCCGGCCTGCGCTGTGTAGTTGCTGTAGGTGATGGTGAACGCGTCCTTGAGGGGCGAGGGGGCGACGGCGGCGGTGCCGAGCGGACAGCCGGAGCCGTTGACGCTCACGATCGTGAGGGTCAGGGTGGGAGGGGCGGTGACCAGGTGCGGTCCGGCGGCGTTGGCCGGGGCGACGGCCGCGGTGATCATGGCGAGCGCGCCAGCGGCGGCGGTGGGAATGGCGATCCTTTTACGCATGCGGATTCCCCTTCACTGGAGAGTGAGCGCGTTTTTGTCGGTGACCGACAATTCGGGCGCCGGGAAGTCTGGATTGGACGGTCACTGTAAGGAGGTTTAGATCCGGGATCTCAACGGAGAGTAACTTTCGCGACAAAGGGCTGTCAATCGCGAAGTTTTCAACATATTTCTATCTGCAGTTTATTAACTTTGGATGCTGTTCCGTTCCAATTTGATCAACGATTATTCTCCGTTGGCACCGTTTCTTCGCATGCGGATCGTTCCAGCGCGTTTCTGGCCTGCTGAAGTGCCGATGCCCAGACGATAGCCGGGCGGGTGTGCGCCCGAGAATGGCGATTGCGGATTGCCCCTTCTGGAGGGGCGTCCTTGTGAAGTCGCGCCGACCAGGGTGGCACGTTGCCGCCGGCGGTCTCGGTTCGGCCGGATGCGGCCGAGGGGGATGAAGCAGTAATGGTGAGATTTGTCGAACGCCGCTGTGGGAGGCGACGAGAAAGGCCAATCCGCAACTGCCCGGGAGGATTGTGTCCCCTGGGGTTGCGGATTGGCCCAGTGCTCGCTACGCGTCGCTGTTCGAGAGGGGCTTCGGGGGGCCGTCGGGAGCGGGGTCCGGGGCCGGAGCGGAGGTGTCGCGGAGGATCGCCACGGTCAGGATCGCCAGGACGAAGAAGGTCAGCGTGGCGGTCACCGCGACCGCGTTGAGGCCGCTGCAGAAGGCGGAGCGGGCGGCGTCCAGCAGGTCGACGGACGGTGCGCCGGGCAGAGGGCGGGCCGCGGTCACGGCTCCGGTGATGCTCTCGCGGGCGTCGTCGGCGGCCCGGGCGGGGAGGCCGGACGGCAGTCTCAGCCGGTCCCGGTAGACGTAGGTGCCGAGACTGCCGAGCGCGGCCACGCCGACGGCGACGCCGAACTCGCCGCCGGTCTCCGACATCGCCGCGACCGCTCCGGCCTTCTCCGGCGGGGCGGACGCCAGGAGCGTGTTCATCGTGAGGGTCATCGGCAGGGCGATCCCGCCGGACGCGAGGACGAGACCGGCCACCAGCAGCGGCGTCTGCCCGGCGCCGTCGATCTGGGTGTGCAGGAGGAACCCCGCGCAGCCGAGCAGCAGCCCGGCGGCCATCAGGTGGCCGGTGCGGACCCGCCGTGCCAGGGCCGGGCCGAGCAGCGAGCCGGCGACCAGGGCGGCGTTCTCGGGCAGCATCCACAGGCCGGAGCGCAGGGGTGAGAAGCCTTCGACCAGCTGGAGGTAGAGGGTCGACATCAGCGTGACGCCGGACATCACGATCCCGCCCATCAGCATGATCCCCAGGGCGGTGCTGAAACCGCGGTCACGGAACAGGCGCAGGTCCAGCAGGGGGTCGGCCAGGCCGTGCTGTCGCCGGACGAACAAGGCGCCGAACACCGCCCCGGCGGCCAGCGCGGCGACCGGGACGGGGTGCACGCCCTCGCGGGCCAGTTCCTTGAGCCCGTAGATGGCGGGGAGGACGGCCGCGAGCGAGAGGGCGACGCTGGTCAGGTCGAGCCGCCCCGCCTCGGCGTCCCTGTACTCGGGGAGGAGGAACGGGCCGACGATCAGGAGCAGCGCCATGCAGGGGACGCCGAGCAGGAACGCCGACCCCCACCAGAAGTTCTGCAGCAGCAGGCCGCCGACGACCGGGCCGAGGGCCATGCCGCCCATGAAGCAGCCGAACCAGACGCTGATCGCGGTGCCCATCTGCCGCGGGTCGGTGAACATGTTCCGGATCAGGGCCATGGTGGACGGCATCAGCGTCGCGCCGGCGACGCCGAGCAGGGCCCTGGTGACGATCAGCATTTCCGGGGACGTGGCGTAGGCCGCCGCCACCGAGAGGGCGCCGAACGCGGCGGCGCCGATCAGCAGCAGTCTCCGGCGGCCGACCCGGTCGCCCAGTGTGCCCATCGTGACCAGGAACCCGGCCAGCAGGAACGCGTAGACGTCCATGATCCAGAGCTGCTGCGGGCCGCCGGCGCCGAGATCGGAGCCGAGGCTCGGCAGCGCCAGGTAGAGGACGCTGATGTCCAGCGACAGCAGGACGGTGGGGAGGGCGAGGACCGCCAGGCCGATCCATTCCCGCCGGGTCGCCTTGGGACCGGGCGGGACGTTGTCGCCGGACATCGTGCTTCCTTCCGGTTCGCGCGGCCCGGTTACGGGCGCGGAGCGGTGGAGTAGGTGACGGAGAGGGCGCCCGTGTCGAAGGCGCGGGACTCGACGAGGCCGAAGGTCGCATGGTCGAGCCCCTCCTCGAAGAGGCGTTCGCCGGTGCCGGCGACGACCGGGTCGATGATCAGCCGCAGCTCGTCCAGCAGGCCCGCGCGGAGCAGGGCGCGGACGACCGAGACGCTGCCGGTGACGGCGATGCCGCCGCCCGGCCCGTCCTTCAGCTCGCGGACCCGCGCGGCGATGTCCCCGGCGGCGGGGGTGGAGTTGTTCCAGGCCAGGTCGGTGAGCGTCGTCGTGTAGACGATCTTGTGGATGCCGTTCATCAGGTCGGCCAGCCGGCCGCTCTCGTCCGGCCAGTAGCCGGCGTGCTCCAGGTAGGTGGCGCGCCCCAGCAGCATCGTGTCCGACGCGGCCAGCGTCTCCTCGGTCAGCGCGGCCATCGCGTCGGTGTGGAACGGGATGTGCCACTTCTCCGGGGCGTCGACGACTCCGTCCAGCGTCGAGAACAGCTCCGCGGTGATCCTTCGCATGGTGGGGCTCCCTGTCGGGGTCGGGCGCGGTCCGTCCGCGCGATGCGGCCACTCTGGCAGTGGACAACTCTTCTTGTCAAGGACAAAATTTTTGTCTTGAGGCCCATGCGAAGGCCGGGCCGATCGGCGACCGGCCCGGCCTGGGAACGCGGGATCAGGGAGCGGGGCGTTCGAGCCACTCGGGCCTGGACGACCCGCGTGGGACGAGGATCTGCCGGTAGCGCCCGGGTGTGGCGGACATCCGGATCTGTTCGGTCACCCCCTGATAGCGCCCGAGCGGAGTGTCCGCCGTGAACGTCTCGGGGGGCAGGTAGGCGTGCCGCTCGCCCTTTCCGGCGACCGCGTGGGCGTAGTCCCGGTCGAAGACGCCGAGGCTGAGGATCCAGAGCGCGGCGCGGACGAGCGAGACGTGGACGCGGTAGCTGCCTCCCTCGCGGGCCCGGCGGTGCAGGGCGGCGATCACCCCCGCCGCGGTGAGCCATGCCGTGATGTAGTCGTTGACCACCATCACCGGGGGAAGCCGCGGCGCGCCCGCGCCGCCCTCCAGCGTCATGATCCCGACGAGGCTGCCCGCGGTCTGGTCGAAGCCGACGCGGCCGGCCCACGGCCCGGTCCGCCCGCACAGCGAGTTCGTCGCGTGCACGATCCCCGGGCGGACCGCCGCGGCCTCCTCCGCCGACAGGTGGATCTTCTCCAGGTACCCGGGACGGCGGTTGGCGTAGAAGACGTCCGCGCCGCGCAGCAGCGCCTGCAGGACGGCCGCGCCGTCGGCCGAGTACGGGTCGAGGAACGTGGACCGGACGCCGACGTTCGCGCTGATGTAGCTGCGCTCGTGCTCCAGCTCGTCCGGACGCCAGAGGTTCAGGACGTCGGCGCCGTGCAGGGCCAGCGCGCGTCCGACGCCCGCTCCGGCGATGACGTGTCCCATGCCGAGGGCACGGATTCCCTCCAGCGGGTCCGCGGCGCCTTCGGGCAGGGGCTCAGGCGGGCTCTCACCGATCTTCTCGATCTCGATGAGCGGCGCGTCGGCGAGCGCCCGCCGGTACTGGGGCTCGCGGAGGAACTCCGCGGGGGAGCGCAGCATCGCCATGACGACGCCCGCCCGGGCGCCGGCCTCCTCCAGGTCACGCGCGTCCCAGCGGGCGATGGCCGCGGCGACGGCCTCGGCGTCGTCGGGGACGCCCAGGAGCCGCTGCGCCGCCACCTTGATCTTGGGGTACATGTTCTGCGGCATGACCCAGCGCCCGTCCCGGCTGCGGTAGAAGGACCAGCCGAGCGCGTCGCTGGGGTTGGACGACTCGCTGAGCGGACTACCGTTGATCAGCTCCCAGCGGCGGTCGTAGAAGGGGCTGAGCCGGTGCGGTGCGGACCGCAGGTCCACCTCGACGTCCTGGCCGCCGCCGCCCCGCAGCCGCCAGAGCGCGGCCACCGCCGCGGCCTTGGCCGCCAGCGCGAGGGCCGCGGCGGCCCCGATCCGCAGCGGGCTCGGGACGACGGGGTCCGCGCCGTGGAACACGAAACCGCCGCCGGTGCCGGTGGCCATCGGCCCGAGATCCGCCAGCACCTCGTCCAGCGCGGCGCGCGCGGCGAAACCGTCGTGCGCGGCCGGTGCGGCGAGCGCCGCTTCGATCTTGGTGGTGAGGGACATGGGTCCTCCCCTCACCGGTCGCCGGCGGCGGCCGGTGCGGCGGTAGGGGCGGGGGACGCGCGGCCGGTGCCGTGATCGGTCGCCTCGGCCAGGTGCCGCCACCGCCGCGTCTCCTCGGCGACCGCGGTGAGCTTGGCCTCGACGCGGTCGAGGCAGTCGGCGCCGAGCTGGAGCCGCAGCGGCGGCCGCGAGGACCGGGAGAGCTCGACGATGACGTCGGCCGCCTTCACCGGATCGCCGGGCTGCGCGCCGTCGGCGCGTGCGAACTCGCGGCGCCGGGCTCCCGCCGTGGCGGCGTAGTCGTCGATGGTCAGCGCGGCCTGGCGCAGGCTCGACGGCGCGAGGAAGTCCGTGCGGAACTGCCCCGGCTCCACGACCGTCACCGCGATGCCGAGTCCGGAGACCTCGGCCTGGAGGGCCTCGGTGATGCCCTCCACGGCGAACTTGGTCGCCCCGTAGATGCCCGATCCGGCGCCCTGGCAGAACCCGGCGACCGAGCCGATGTTGATGATGTGCCCGGCCCGCCGCGCCCGCATGAGCGGCAGCACCGCGCGGGTCACCCGCAGCAGTCCGAGCACGTTCGTCTCGAACAGCTCCGCGACCTGCGCGTCCGTCGTCTCCTCGATGGCGCCGGCCAGCCCGTGCCCGGCGTTGTTGACCAGCACGTCGATGGCGCCGAACCGGTCGGCCGCCCGGCGGGCCGCGGAGCGCGCCGCGGCCTCGTCGGTCACGTCCAGGGGCAGCGCGAGCACCCGGTCCGCCGTCGCGTCGCCGCCGGCGCCGAGGGCCCGCC
>NZ_CAACVB010000057.1 GCF_900659635.1 Actinomadura roseirufa
CAGGCCGGCGAGCGCGGCGCGGATCGCGGCCGGCGCGGCGTCCGCCGCCGGGAGCACGATCCCGGCGCCGGTCTCGGTGATCCGGGCCGAGTGCCGGACGTGGTCGGGCAGCCGCGGCAGGAGCAGCTGCGGCAGGCCCGCGTCCAGCGCGGTCAGCAGCGTCCCGGCGCCGCCGTGCGCGACGACCGCGTCGCAGCGCGGCAGCAGCAGGTGCAGCGGCGCCCCCTCGGCGACCCGCGTCCCGGGCGGCAGCTCGCCGAGCATGTCGCGCTGGCCGGGCGCGACCGCGACCACCACGTCCACCGGCAGGTCGGCGGCGGCGCGGGCGACGTCGCCCGCCAGGACGAGCGCCGGGTCGAGCCTGCCGTAGGTGGTGCCCCAGGTGACGCAGACGCGGGGACGCGCCCCGTCCGGGGAGGTCGCGGCGCGGGGGCTCGGGGGCGGCAGCTGCCCAGGGCCGTTGTAGGGGACGTAGCGCATCGCGATCCGCCGCGAGCCGGTGGGGACCTGGAGCCCCGCCGGGCACGGGTCGATGGTCGCGACGCCGAACGGGTCGACGGCGTCCAGCCCGAGCCGGCCCGACAGCGGGGCGAGCGCGTCCGGCAGGAACGCGGCGGCGGCGCCCATGAGGTCGGTGCCGTAGAGGTGCCGGACGGCGGGGATCCCGGCCGCGGCCGCCGCGAGCGGCCCCGCGAACGCCGTCGGCTCGAACACCACGAGGTCGGCGCGGCGGCCCCGGGCGAGCCTGACCAGGTCGTCGGTCATCGCCTCGGCCAGCTCATTGAGCAGGGCCAGCACCCGCGGTCCGCCGCCCCGTCCCGCCTGCCCGGCGGGTGGGTGGACGATGTCGCGGAAGACGGCCACGGCGTCCACGTCGCGGCCGACGGGCGCGAAGGGCAGCCCCGTCCGCTCGGCGGTTTCGGCCAGGCCCGGCTGGCTCGCCACCAGCACGTCGTGGCCCGCGGCCCGGCAGGCCCACGCGAGCGGGACCATTGCGTACAGGTGTGACGGCCACGCCCAGGTGGCGAAGATGACGCGCATACGGTCCACCCCAACACCGCGTCCTCGGCGACGGCTCTAGTGCCGCTCGAGGCCCGGATGGTTCCCTTCTCCCGAGGTGAACGGCGTACCGGCGCTGGAGGGATCGCATGACCGAACCGACCATCGAGGCACATGGTCTGGTGAAGCGTTTCGGTAGGACGGCGGCGTTGGACGGGCTGGATCTGGAGGTCGCGGCGGGGCAGGTGGTGGCGATCCTCGGTCCGAACGGGGCCGGGAAGACCACGTTCGTCCGGTCGGTCGCGACGCTGGTGCGGCTCGACGCGGGCACCCTGCGGGTCGCCGGGCACGACGTGCGGCGCGAGTCGCGCGCGGTGCGCCGGGCCATCGGGCTCGCCGGCCAGTTCGCGTCGGTGGAGCCGGCCATGACCGGGCGGCAGAACCTGGAGCTCGTGGGCCGGCTGTACGGGCAGCGCGCCCGCACGGCCAAGGCCAGCGCGACCTCGGTGCTCGCCGACTTCGGCCTGACCGACGTCGGGGACCGGCTCGTCCGCACCTACTCGGGCGGGATGCGCCGCAAGCTGGACCTCGGGGCGAGCATGGTGAGCGCCCCGCGCCTGCTGCTGCTGGACGAGCCGACGACCGGCCTCGACCCGCGCGCCCGGCTGGACCTGTGGGACAGCATCGAGGGCCTGGTCACGCGGGGCACCGACGTGCTGCTCACCACCCAGTACCTGGACGAGGCCGAGCGGCTCGCCGGCTACATCGTCATCATCGACCGCGGCCGCGCGGTGGCGTCCGGGACGCCCGCCGAGCTGAAACGGCGGGTCGGCGGCAACGTGCTGGAGGTGCACGTGCGCGACGTCGCGGACCTGCCCGCGGCGGCCGCCGCGCTGGCCCGCGCGGGCCACGAACCGCAGGTCGACCGGGCGACCCGCCGGGTCAGCGCGGGCGCCGGCGACGACAGGGCCGTGCAGGCGCTGGTCGAGGGGCTGCGGACGGTCGAGGAGGCCGGGGTCGCGCTCGCCGACATCGGCGTCCGACAGCCCAGCCTGGACGAGGTCTTCCTCGCCCTGACCGGCCACAGCGCCGGGACGGACGGGGAAGGGGACGAGCCCGCCGCCGACCCGGGCGACGCGGAGGGCTCGGTATCGGAGAGCACGGGGCCGGAGGGCCCCGCGGACGGCGCGGGCACGCGGAACGGAACGACCCGATGAGCACGCTGAAAGGGACGACGATGACGACCGCCGTGACCGCACGGGACCGCGGTGCGGGCCTGTCGACGGCCAGCCTGCTCGTCGCGAAACGGGCCGTGCTGACCTTCCTGCGCACCCCGCAGCTGATCATCGTCGGCACGGTGCAGCTGGTGGGGTTCCTGGTGACGTTCCGCTACGTGTTCGGCGGCGCGTTCGGCGACTACAAGGGCCTGGCCTACGTGGACTTCGCGGTGCCCGGCTTCATCGCCGCCGGTGTGCCGTTCACGCTCATCGGCACGGCCGTGGTGATGGCCGAGGACCTGCACACCGGGTTCATCGACCGGCTGCGCTCGCTGCCGTCCCCGTCCGCCGCGGTGCTGACCGGGCGGGTGCTCGCCGACACCGTCGTCCTCGCCTGGAGCCTCGCGGTCGCGACGCTGGTCGGGTTCGCGATCGGGTTCCGGCTGCACGGCTCGGTACTGCAGGGCCTCGCGGCGTTCGGGCTGTGCCTGCTCTTCGGGCTCGCCTTCAGCTGGGTCTTCATCCTGCTCGGCCTCGTGGCCCGCAACGGCCAGGCCGCGCAGGGACTGTCCCTGCTGGTCTTCCCCGTCACGTTCGGGTCGAGCGCGTACGTGCCCATCGACGGCATGCCGGGCTGGCTGCGGGCCTTCGCGGAGAACCAGCCGGTCACCTGGATGGCCAACGCGGTCCGCGCGCTGACGCTCGGGGACAAGGCCGTCCCCGTCCTCGGCCACGGCGCGGGCTACTTCGTGGTGCGGGCCCTCATCTGGTCCGTGGCCATCATGATCGTCTTCTTCGGCCTCGCGGTGGCGGTCTTCCGCCGCGGCTGATGCGCCGGCCGGAAGGCGGGGCCGCGCCGCCGCCTTCCGGCCGGAGCTCAGGCGGGCTTGTGGCAGAGGACCAGGGTTTCGTTGTCCTCCAGCGGGCGGGAGGTCACCGGGGTGAAACCGGCGGTTTCGGCCAGGTCGGTGACCTCGCCGATCGAGTACTCGGCGCCCTCGTCGGTGACCAGGGCCATGATGAGGCTCGCGACGAGGTTGTCCACGTCGTCCGGGCCGTCGGCCAGCATCCGGTCGTGCACCAGCAGCACGCCGCCGGGGTTGACCGCCTCGAACGCCTTGCGGACCAGGAGGGCGCGCCGCTCCGGCGACCAGTTGTGCAGCACGTGACCGAAGATCAGCACGTCGGCGCGGGGGAGCGGGTCGCGGAAGAAGTCGCCGCCGTGGAAGCGCATCGTCCCGGTCAGCCCGAGCTCGGCGGTCCGCTCGCCGAACGGGCCCTCCATCTCGGGCAGGTCGAAGACGTGGCCCTCCAGCCCGGGGTGCTCGGTGACGAGCCAGCCGGCCAGGTCGCCCGCGCAGCCGCCGACGTCCAGCACCGAGCCGTACGCCGACCAGTCCAGCGCCTTCAGCAGCTCCGGCACGAGCGGGCGCAGCGCGCCCTCCATCATGCGGACGTAGCGGCGCAGCTCCTCGGGGTCGCCGAGCATCCGCTCGAACCCGCCCGACTCGGCCCGCGGCCGTCCGCTGCGCAGCGTGTCGGTGAGCCCGTTCCACAGCGGGTACAGGTTCGCCTTGCCGCCGAGCAGGGACCCGCCGACGTAGCCGGGCGCCCCGCTCACCAGGTGCCGATCGGCCGCCGGGGCGTTGGCGTACCGGCCGTCGCGCTCCTCCAGCAGGCCGAGCGCGGCCAGCAGCGCCAGGAAGTCGCGCAGGCCGCGGCCGTGCAGCCCGAGCCGGGCGGCGATCTCCCGCTCGGTGCCGGGCGCGTCGTGCAGCGCGGTGAACAGGTCCAGCTCGACCGCGGTGAGCAGGGCCTGGGCCTCGCAGTAGGCGTTGCCGAGCCGGAGGATTCCCTGCGCGGTACCGATGTCGGGGGCTGCGCTCGCACTCACCGGACGTCCCTTCGTCGCTGACCGGGTCTCCGCGCGACCGTGCCGCACCGCCATGGAACCTCGGTCGAGGGCGGGCGGTGCCGCGCACGGCGGCTGTACCGATCCTCGAGCCCCGCGCGAACCCCCCGGATCACAGTGCCTCCAGGGCCCCTGCGGCGCCGGCGACGAAGCGGGACGGTGAGTGCGGTGCGTGTGAGCGTGACCAAGGAGACCTGTGCGGTGGCCAGCCTGTGCGTCTACCGCGTTCCCGAGGTCTTCGACCAGGACGAGGAGGGCACGGTCGAGCTGCTGGAGTCCGACCCGCCCTCCGAGCTGCACCAGGCGGTCCGGTCCGCGGCGCGCGGCTGCCCGACCAAGTCGATCCACGTCGAGGTCGAGTAGGTCGTTCTCCCACATCGACCTTGTCTGTACGGCCCGGAACTAACGAGAGGAACACGGATGTGCGGCATCGTCGGTTGGGTGGACTTCGGCCGTGACCTGGCCCAGGAACGGCCGACCCTGCGGGCCATGACGGAGACGCTGGCGAAACGGGGGGTCGACGCGCAGGGGTCGTGGCTCCGCGGGCACGCCGCGCTCGGGCACACGCGCACGTCCGTCATCGACCTGGACGGCGGCGCGCAGCCGCTGACGGTCGAGGAGGACGGCCGCCCGCTCGCCGTGATCGTCTACAACGGCGAGGTCTACAACTTCAAGCAGCTGCGCAGCGAGCTGGAGGCGCGCGGGCAGCGGTTCCGGACCCGCAGCGACACCGAGGTGGTCGTGCGCGCCTACCTGGAGTGGGGCGCGGACTGCGCGAGCCGGCTGGAGGGCATCTTCGCCTTCGCCATCTGGGACCTGCGCCGTGAGGAGCTGCTGCTCGTCCGGGACCGGCTGGGCGTCAAGCCGCTGTTCTACTCCGCGCGCCCGGACGGCGTGCTGTTCGGCTCGGAGCCGAAGGCGCTGCTGGCCAACCGGCTCGTCCGCCCGGCCGTCGACCTGGACGGGCTGCGCGAGCTGTTCGCCACGGCGAAGCGGCCGGGGCAGTCGGTGTTCGCCGGGATGGCGGAGCTGCGGCCCGGCCACACCCTGACCGTGGGCCGCGACGGCGTCGTCGACCGGACGTACTGGCGGCTGGAGGCGCGTCCCCACACCGACGACGTGGACGGCACCGTCCGGCACGTCCGGTCGCTGCTGGAGGAGATCGTGCTCCGCGAGCTCGTCGCGGACGTCCCGCTGTGCACGGCCCTGTCGGGCGGGATCGACTCCAGCGCCGTCACCGCGATCGCGGCGAAGTGGCGCTGGCAGCTGGAGGGCGAGCGGGTCCGCACGTTCGTCACCACGTTCGACGAGTACGCCAAGAGGTTCCAGCCCGACGACGTGCGCTTCGCCCCGGACGAGCCGTACGCGGCCGAGGTCGCGCGGCACCTGAACAGCGAGCACATCCCAATCGTGCTCGGTACCGCGGACCTGATGGACCGCGACGTGCGCCGCGAAGTGCTGCTCGCGCAGGACATGCCGACGACCCTCGGCGACATGGACACCTCCAACTACCTCACCTCGCGCCGCATCAAGGAGCACTCGACGGTGGCGCTGGCGGGCGAGGTCGCCGACGAGATCTTCGGTGGTTACAACTGGATGCACGACGAGGAGCTGCTGAGCTCCGGGACGTTCCCGTGGACGGCGAACGAGCCGCGGCAGCCCGGGTCGCCGAAGGGGCAGGGCCGGGGCCTGTTCGACGGCGGGCTGATGGACAAGCTGGAGCTCGGCGACTACTACGCCGACCACTTCCAGCAGGCGCGGGCCGAGGCGCCGCACCAGGAGGGGGAGAGCGCCGAGGAGCGGCGCATGCGCGACGTCTCCTACTGCACGCTGACCTGGTGGCTGCCGATGTTGTTGGACCGCGGCGACCGGCTGTCCATGGCGCACGGCCTGGAACTGCGCGTCCCGTACGCCGACCACAGGCTCGTCGAGTACATGTACAACACGCCGTGGAGCCTCAAGACCTTCGACGGCCGGGAGAAGAGCATCCTGCGCGCCGCGGTGCGCGACCTGGTCCCCGAGTCGGTGCTGACCCGCACCAAGAGCCCGTGGCCGGTCACCCAGGACCCGGCCTACGCGGCGATGCTCCACCAGGAACTGGCCGAGATGCTGAACGACCCCACGTCACCGGCGCTGCCGTTCCTCGACACCGCCGCCGTCCGGCGGACGATCGAGGAGCCGTCGAGCATCGCCCACGAGTGGGTCAGCAGGATGAACATCGAGATGGCGCTGGAGTTCAACACGTGGTTGAGGCTCTACGGCGTCGAGCTGGCGATCTGACTTTCCCGAGGTGGTCGACATGGAATTCTCCGACATCCTGCGCCGGCGGCAGATGGTGCGCAGCTACACCGACGAGCCCGTCTCCGACGAGGCGGTGGAGCGCGTCCTGGAGGGGCTCCGCCGGGCGCCCAGCGCCGGGTTCAGCCAGGGGCACCGCGTCGTGGTCGTCACCGACCCGAAGCTGCGGCAGGCCGCCGCCGACATCGCCGAGGCCCGCTACGTCGAGCTGGGCTTCCCGCGGTGGATCGCCTCGGCGCCCGTCCACCTGTACGTGTGCACGCGCGAGGCGTCCTACCACGAGCGCTACAACGCGGCCGAGGCCGTGCGCCCCGGCTACGACGAGATCCCCTGGCCGGTGCCGTTCTGGTGGTTCGACTGCGGCGCGCTGTTCATGATGCTGACGCTCGCCTCCCTCAACGAGGGCCTGGCGACCGGCATGGTCAGCTCCGTCTACACCGACGAGCTCCAGGCCCTGGGCGACGTGGTCGACCTGCCGGACGACGTCGCCCTCGCCGGGATCATCACGGTCGGCCACGAGGACACCAGCGTCCGCATGCCGATCCCGCCCGGCGCCGCCACCCGCAAGCCGAACAGTGAGCTCGTCGAGTGGCGCAGGGCGTGACCTGACCAACGCACGAGCACGTGATCTGGCCGGCGGTGACGAACCCCGCCGGCCAGATCACGACCCGGCAGTGCTTCAGCGGCCGCCGGCGGTGTGGACTACTTCGCCGTTGACGTTGCCGTTGGCCGCCGAGCACAGGAAGACGATCAGCCGGGCGACGTCGTCGGCGGTGCTGAGGCGGCCGCTCGGGGTCTCCTCGGTCGCCTTCTCCAGCAGGACGGGGTCGACCGCGTCCAGGCTCTCGGTGAGCGTGGCCCCCGGCGCGACGACGTTGGCGAGGACGCCGTCGCGCGTCCACATCAGCGACCGCGCGAAGCCGTGCAGCGCCGCCTTCGCCGCGCTGTAGAACTCCGAACCGGGGTTGCCGTACTGCGCGGTGACCGACGACAGCAGCGCGATCCGGCCCCAGCCGCGCTCCCGCATCCCGCCGAGGGCCTCGCGGACGGTCCACATGTGGCCCTCGACGTTCTCCCGGAACAGGCCGAGCCAGTGGTCCATGTCCTGCCGGTGGTAGGGCGGGACGTTCTCGGGGTCGACCCACACCCAGGTCTGGGCGTTGGCGACGACGACGTCCACGCCGCCCCAGCGCTCCTCGACGGCGCCGACGGTGCGCCGGATCGAGTCCCGGTCGGCGAGGTCGTAGCGCAGCGCGCACGCCCGGTCGTCCCCGCCGAGCTCGCCGGCCAGCTCCTTCGCCGCGGCGTCGGCGCTGTGGTAGGTGACGGCGACCCGGGCGCCCTCCGCGGCGAAGGCCAGCGCGGTCGCCCGCCCGATGCCGCGGGTGCCGCCGGTGACGAGCACCCGCCTGTCCGTCAAACCGAGATCCATGGCCTGTTCCTCCGTGCTCCACGGCCCGGTCCGCCCGGCGGGCCGTGCCGCCGGGGCCGTGCCGTCCGACAGCGGTCCGGGTGCACTGTCCGCCCGCGGGCTCGAGGGCGGCTTGGGCGGTGCGGCGGTGGGGACGCGGCGGGCGCCGCGGCGTTCCAGGGGTTCTCAAGCGGCGGTCCGTACCGTCCGCGACGGAGCCCGAGCCGCCGCGACCGAGGGAGACCGATGCTGCACGACGAGCTCAAGGAGATCCGGGACCCCGTGCTCAGGAAGGTTCAGGATCATCCCTTCTGGTCGGGCCTGCGGGACGGTTCGCTGCCGGGCGAGGCGCTCGCCCGTTTCGTCCAGCAGGACACCGGTCACCTGCTGCCCGCCTACGCGCGGGCGCTGGCCCGGTGCGCCGCGCAGGCCCCGGACGACGCGGACGCGGCGCTGTTCGGCCAGTCGGTCGTGGGCACGCTGGAGGCCGCGGGCCGGCTCCGGCAGGCGTACCGGGATCTGTCGGGCGCGCTGGAGCTTCCCGAGCTGGGCGAGCAGACCCCGGCGGATCCCGCCACCCATGCGCACGCGTCGTTCTTCGTGGCGGCCGGCGCCCGGTCGTTCTACGACGGGGTCGGCGCGCTGCTGCCGATGGTGTGGTTCAACGCCGAGGTGTCGGACGAGCTGAGGCGTAGCGCGAAGCCGGGGTCGCGGTACCTGCCGTGGATCGAGGTCTACCACCCCGGCGAAGGCTACAAGTACGCGGTCCAGGCGTTCCTGGACATGGCCGACCGGGCGGGGGAGGGCTCCCCGGGCCGTCGGCGGATCATCGAGCAGTTCTCCATCAGCGTCCGTTACGAATGGGCGTTCGCCGAATGCTGCCTGCACCCGTCGCCGTGGCCGGTGTGAGGTGCGCCGGGCGTGCGCCGGGAGCGCCGCGGGCAGCCGACGAGAAAGGTCGCTAACCAGATGAGCTCGAGCACCCCGATTCCCTATCCCTTCGAGTGGACCCCCGTCATGGAGGTCCCCGAGGCGCTGCGCGGCATCCACGACAAGGCCCAGGTGGACGTGCGGCTGCCGAGCGGCGACACCGCGGTGATGGTGACGCGGTACAAGGACGTCCGGAGCCTTTTCGCGGACCCGCGGCTGAGCAAGAACATCGCGCGGCCGGGCATGGCCCGCATCTCCAAGGACAACGACCTGTTCGTCGACCCCAAGATCGACGGTGACCCGCCGCACCACAGCGCGATGCGCGGGCTGGTCACCCGGGCGTTCACCGCCCGCCGGATCGAGCTGCTGCGCCCGTTCGCGCAGTCGGTCACCGACGAGCTGCTGGACGCGATGGAGGCCGGGCCGAAGCCCGCCGACCTGAACGAGGCGCTGGCCTTCCCGCTGCCCATCCTGGTGATCTGCAAGCTGCTCGGCGTGCCGCCGGAGGACCGCGACAAGTTCCGCCGCCTGGTGGACGGTTTCCTGTCGGTCAGCAAGCTGCCGCCGGCGGAGGTCGAGGAGTGCCGCAAGGGCCTGTGGGCCTACCTCGCCGAGCTGATCACCGCGAAGCGGGCCGACCCGGGCGACGACCTCATCGGCAGCCTGATCAAGGTGCGGGACGAGGACGACAACCGGCTGTCGGAGTACGAGCTGCACCACTGGACGCAGAGCCTGCTCATCGCCGGCTACGTCACCACCGCCAGCCAGATCGGCACCGGCACGGCCGTCCTGCTGCACCGGCGTGACCTGTTCGAGCAGGTCAAGGCCGACTCCTCGCTGGTGGAGCCGACGGTCGAGGAACTGCTGCGCACGCAGATCATGGGCTCCTCGATCGGCACCCTGCGGTACGCGCTCACCGACATCGAGCTGTCCGACGGCTCGGTGATCAAGGAGGGCACCAGCGTGCTGCTGTCGGAGGAGGGCGCCAACACCGACGAGCGCGTCTTCAAGGACCCGTTCACGATCGACATCCACCGCACCGAGAACCACCACATGACGTTCGGCGCCGGCATCCACTACTGCGTGGGCGCCGCGCTCGCGCGGATGGAGCTGCAGGTGGCGACGGAGACGCTGCTGCGCAGGTTCCCCGACATCCGCCTCGCCGTCCCCGCGGCGGAGCTGCCGCGCGGCCTCGGCGGGTTCATGGAGGGCTTCAGCGAGGTCCCGGTCACCTGGTGACCGCCTGACCCGCGGAGCAGAGCAGGGCCCCCGGCCGTCCCGGCCGGGGGCTCTGCCGCGTCCTGTGCCCGTCCGCTCGCTCAATGTGACCGGCGTCACGAGGTGTATGGTTGACCCTGACTATTTAGTCCTTGATAATTAGAACTGGCTAGAGGTGAGGAGGCTTCGGTGGAGAAACGGCGCAAGGTGGGTAATCCACTGGCACTGGCCGTGCTCGCCTGGCTGATGCTGGAGCCGATGCATCCGTACGAACTGGGCCGTCGGCTCAAGGAGACCGAGCAGGACCGCAGCATCAACTACAACCGGGGCTCCCTCTACATGGTGGTGAAGCAGCTCGCCAAGGCCGGCTTCATCGCCGAGCAGGAGACCGTCCGCGACACGCAGCGTCCCGAACGCACCGTCTACGCGCTCACCGAGGAGGGCCGCGCCGAGCTGTACGACTGGCTCCGCGAGCTGGTCGCCCAGCCGCGCCAGGAGTACCCGCACTTCGGGGTGGCCCTGTCCCTGCTGAGCGTGCTCCCGCCCGAGGAGACCGCCGGACTGCTCAGCGCCCGGCTGGCGACGCTCACCGGCCAGGTCGGCGACATCCGCGCGCGGATCGCCCAGGCCGAGAGCGAGGGCGTCACCTGGGTGTTCCTCGTGGAGGAGCAGTACCGGGTCACCGTCCTGGACGCGGAATGCCGCTTCGTCTCCGAGCTCATCGAGGAGCTGGAGAACCCGGACTACATCCGTACCTGGAAAGAGATGTTTGGGAGCCGGACATGACTGCAGCAAGGACCGCACTCGTCATCGGCGGCGGCGTCGCCGGGCCGGTCACCGCGATGGCGCTGAGGAAGGCGGGCATCGAGGCCACCGTGTACGAGGCGTACGCGAGCACCGCCGACGGCGTCGGCGTCACCCTCACCATCGCCCCCAACGGGCTCGACGCACTGCGGATCGTCGACGCGGACGAGGTCGTCAAGGGCATCGGCCAGCCGCTGAACCGCGGCTGGATGCACGACGGCTACGGCGAGAAGATCGGCATGTTCCCCGGGCTGGAGGGCCTGCCGTCCAGCCGGGGCCTCTGGCGTGACGAACTGTGCCGGGTGCTGCACGAGCGGGCTCTGGCACAGGGCGTCAACGTCGTCTACGGCAAGCGCCTGATCGACGTCGAGGAGACCCCCGACGCCATCACCGCCAAGTTCGCCGACGGCACCACCGCCACCGCCGACGTGCTCGTCGGCTGCGACGGCATCCGCTCCACCGTCCGCCGGCTCATCGACCCGAACGCCCCCGAGGCCGACACGACCAAGCTCCTCAACTTCGGCGCCGCCGCCGACATCGCCGTCAAGGGCGCCGAACCCGACGCGTCCTACTTCGTCTTCGGCAAGCGCGGCTTCTTCGGCTACTGGGTGCAGCCCGACGGCCGCACCGCCTGGTTCGCCAACCTCCCCTGGGACCGCCCCGTCCCGTCCTCCGAGGCCCGCAAGACCTCCAAGGACGAATGGATGGACCGGCTCCGCGAGATGTACTCCGAGGACACCCCCGCCCGCGAGATCCTCGCCAACACCAGCGCCGACCAGCTCGTCGTCCTCGGCTCCATGGAGTCCATGCCGAAGGTCCCGCGCTGGTCCCGCGGCCGGATGGTCCTCGTCGGCGACTCCTGCCACGCGCCGTCCTCCAGCTCCGGCCAGGGCGCCTCCCAGGCCATCGAGAGCGGCATCCAGCTCGCCCGCTGCCTGCGCGACCTCCCCGACCCCCAGGCCGCCTTCGCCGCCTACGAGGCCCTCCGCCGCGAGCGCGTCGAGAAGATCATCGACCGCGGCGCCAAGACCAACAGCAGCAAGACCATGGGCACCTTCGCCAAGGCCATGATGAGGGTCATGATGCCCGTCATGATGAAGACGTTCCTCAACCCCGAGAAGACCCTCGGCCCCGAGCAGCGCTACCACATCGACTGGGACGCCCCCGTCAACACTCCCGCCCCCGCCACTGCCCGCGCTTAGCACCCCGCCTCCAGAACCCGTTCCGTCCCGGGGCGCCCGGCCGAGCCCCCGCGGCCCGCGCCCCGGGACGGAACTCCTCTTACTGAATTTCGGCCCAGGATCCTCGCCTGGCGGCTCGTCTCCTGACCGAAATTCGTGCGAGCGCGAATCGCTTCGCGATCTTCGCGGCGGGGCTCGCCTTCGGCTTTGCCCCGCCGCTCAGGGCGCGCGCTCGCGTGCGGGCCGGGGTCGGCCGCCCCGTGCCCCCTTGGGGCAAGCGAGTCCTTGGGCCGGGCTTTCAGAGATGCTGCGTGCGGAGGATTCGGTGCAGGGCCTCGGTCAGCTGGGCCTTCGGGTCGCCTTGGGTGCCCGCGGGGCGGCGCCAGGCGATGTAGCCGTCGGGGCGGACCAGGACCGCGCCGTCGCCACCCAGGCCGTAGCGGGTGTCCCAGGCGCCCTCCAGGTCGGCCAGGTCCGCTCGTGAGGAGGAGGGACCGACGCGGTAGGCGCGCAGGGGGAAGCCCGCCTGCGCCGCGATCTCGTTCGCCGCGTCCGTCCACGCCTCCCCGTCCGGGCCCGTGAGTAGCACGAACGCGTCATGGAACAGGTCGTGCAGGGCGACGCCGGACTCGTCCAGGTCGAGCCACAGGTGCGGCGCGCGGGTGCCGGGCAGCGCCCCCTGGTGCACCGAGTCCCCGTACACGCCGTCGTGCTCGGCGCCGATCACGGCCGAGGAGTGGTAGCGCTGCCCGAAGGTGCACAGGGTGTCGTCGACGTCGTCCTCGACGGGGCCGTTGCCGAAGCGGGCCTCCTGGCGGCGGACGGTGATGCCCGCCAGCGCCTGCGCGACCGGGCGGCGCTCGGCCTCGTAGCTGTCCAGCAGCGCGTCCGACGCCCAGCCCTTGATCGTCGCGGCGAGCTTCCAGGCGAGGTTGTGCGCGTCCTGCACGGCGGCGTTCGCGCCCATCGCGCCCGCCGGCGGCCACACGTGCGCGCTGTCCCCGGCGAGGAAGACCCGGCCCGCGCGGAACCGGTCGGCGATGCCGACCGCCTCCTCCCAGCAGGCGATGTCGAGGATCTCGAACGGCACGTCCGCGCCGAGGACGGCCCGCGCGGCCGGCGCGCAGCGCTCGGCGGTGAAGTCGGCCGGCGACTCCTTCTCCGGGTCGTAGGTGAAGCTGACCGCCCACTGGTCCTCGACCGCGGTCGACAGGAAGGAGGCGAACCCGCCGATCTCCGGGTTCGACACGATCCAGAACATGGCGCGCTTGGTGATGATCTCCGAGAGGTCGGCCCGCACCACGAACGTGACCCAGCTCTGCGTGGCGCCCGGCCCCTCCCGGACGATGCCCTGCGACGGGCCGATCGCGCCGCGGAAACCGTCCGCCGCGATGACGTACTCGGCCCGCAGGACCCTCTGCTCCCCGTCGCCCGCCCGCGTCACCGCTGTGACGCCGTCCGCGTCGGCCTCGACCGACAGGCAGCGCGTACCGAACCGGATGTCGGCGCCGCGGGCCCGCGCGGCCTCGATCAGCAGCGGCTCCACCGTGCGCTGGTCGGCCATCTCGAACTCGCACGCGGTCAGGTCCGGCAGCGACGTGCGCGCCTCGTCGCCGAGCAGCCACTGCCACTCGCCCGCGAGCGACTCGCACCGCACGACGCCCGACTCGCCGTCGAACGGCCGGCCCGCCGCGCGGATGCCCGGCTCGATGCCGAGCGGCCGGTAGAGCTCCATCGTCCGCTGGTTGATCCCGCGCGCGCGACCCTGCACCGACACCGTCGGGTGGCGGTCCACCAGCACCGACCGCACCCCGTGGTGGGCGAGGAACAGCGCGGACGCCAGCCCGGCGTAGCCGCCGCCGACGATGAGTACCGGAACGGTCTCGTCCATGATCGCCTCCGTTCGTCCCGGCCAGGCTGACACGGCGCCCTCGAGCCTCGCTCGGCCGGCGCGGGCCCGGCCGCCGCGCCCCGGGCGGGCCGCTTCGAGCGCTCCTCCATCGCGGATGGATGCGCCGCCACGACGATCCGGAGGTGTCACCGGATCACGAGGGGAGCCAGCCGTGACGGAAGCCAGGGCCACCACGGAGAACCGGCGGATCGTCGTCCTCGGCGGAGGCGTCGCCGGCCTGGCCGCCGCCATCGCCCTGGCCCGGCGCGGGCTGCCCGTCACCGTGATCGAGCGGGACCCGCCGCCGCCCCCCGGCGACGGCTTCGACCCCTTCCTGGCGTGGAAGCGGCGCGGCGTCCCGCAGTTCCGGCTGCCGCACGGGTTCTCCGCCCGCACCCGCAACCTGCTCGCCCGGCACGCGCCGGACGTGCTGGACCGGCTCGGCGCCGACGGCATCGAGGTGATCAACCTCTTCAAGCGGCTGATCCCCGAGGAGCTGTGGGTGCCGTCCGACGACGACTACGCCAACCTGTGGGCGCGGCGGGCGGCGTTCGAGCTGGCCCTGCGCCGCACCGCCGAGGCGCAGGACGGGATCGGCTTCGTGTGCCCGGCGGTCGCGGCCGGGCTGGCCTTCGAGCGGACCCCGGACGGCACGCCGCGGGTGACGGGGGTCCGCCTGGCGGGCGGCCGGGAGCTGCCCGCCGGGCTCGTCCTGGACTGCGGCGGGCAGCGCACCCCGCTGCCCCGCTGGCTCGCGGCGGAGGGCGTCCACGTCGAGGCCGACGACCAGGACTGCCAGACCGTCTACTTCAGCCGCTACTACCGGTTCACCCCGGACTGCGACCTGCCGAAGACCGCGGTCGCCACGCTCCGCGGCGAGCTGGACGGCATCGCCTACATCGGCTTCCCCGGCGACCACGACACGTTCGCGATCTGCTTCGAGGGGCACCCCGGCGACGAGGACATGCGGCTGCTGCGCCACACCTGGGCGTTCGAGGCCGCCGCCGCCGCGATCCCGGCCGTCGCGCCGTGGGTGGACCCCGCCAACGGCACCCCGCTGGACGACGTCCAGATCATGGGCGGGCACCACAACGTCCGCCGCCACTACGTGGTGGACGGCCGGCCGCTCGTCCTCGGGCTGCTGCCCGTCGGCGACTCGCTGTGCACGACGAACCCCGCCTACGGGTGGGGCGCGGCGATGGCGCTGACCTACGCGTTCGCGGCGGCGGAGGCCGTCGGCCGGCACGGCGGCGACCTGACCGCGACGGCGCTGGCCTACGAGAACGCCATCGCGAGTGAGGCCGACGCGGTGTTCCGCGAGTCCGCCGCGATGGACCGCGCCCGCATCTACCGGATCACCGGGCGGGAGGTGCCCGAGCACGACCGGCTGGAGATGGAGCGCCAGCAGCTCATCCTGGAGGGCCTGTCCACCAACGTCCTCCTGGACATCGAGCTCGGCCGCGCGTTCTGCCGCCGGGTCAACCTCGTCGGCCCCGCCGACGCCGTCCTCGGCAACCCCGAGCTGGCGATCCGGGCCGGGCGGCGCCGCGACCTGGAGCCCGACGAGGCGCCCGAGCCGCCGCTCGGCCGCGACGAGCTGCGCGCCGTGATCGAGGCCGCCCGCCCGGCGGCCACCGTGTAGAGCCCGGGCGCCCGGCCTATGCGGGGGCCGGGCGCCCGTACCAAACGGCGGAGCCCCCTCGGGTGGACATCTCGGAGGGGGCTCCGCTTTCTCCGTGGCCGCGCTCAGCCGGCGAACGCGTCCCTGTTCCGCGCCAGCCACGTCTCGAACGGCGCGGGCGGGCGGCCGAGGATCCGCTCCACGTCCGGGGTCGGGACGCCGCCGCGCAGCGGACCCGGCTCGGCCATCGAGGCGAGCAGCCCGTCCACCAGGTCGGCGGGCATCCCCGCCTGGGTCATGCCCTTGCGCGCCTGCTCCGGGTCCACCGGGACGAACTCCAGCGGGCGGCCGAGCGCCGCGGCGAGCCGCGCGGTCAGCTGCGGCGCCGTCAGCGCCTCCGGCCCGGTGAGCTGGTGGGCGCGCCCGCCGTGCGCGCCGTCGAGCAGGCACGCCACCGCGCACGCCGCGACGTCCGCCGGGTCGATCACGGCGCGGGCGACGTCGCCGTAGGGCTGGAAGACCTTGCCCTGACCGGCGATGGAGCGCCGCCACTGCAGCACGTTCGCGGCGAACCCCGCCGGGCGCAGCGCGGTCAGCTCGGCGCCCGACTTCGCGAACGCCTCCTCGGCGGCGGCGTGCGCGCGCCCGTAGGAGTCGGTGACCGGCGCGTTCGCCGCGACCGACGACAGCTTCACCACCCGGCCGACGCCGCGCTCGCGCACCGCCTCGGCGACGACGGCCTCGTGCTCCAGCGCGTCCGCGCTCGTGGCCATGAAGACGGCGGTGACGCCGTCGAGCGCGGCCGACACCGCGGCGGGGTCCTTCAGGTCCCCGGCGGCGGTCTCGACGGGCGCGGCGAAACCGGCGCGGGCGGGGTCGCGGGTGAACGCGCGGACCCGCGCGCCGGCGGCGGTGAGCCCGGACACGACGTGCCGTCCCACGTTGCCCGTCGATCCGAATACCAGATACATCGTTCGCCTCCCTGGCGGATGTGCGGAATGAGCCCCGTGCGGAGAAACGTGCGGATGAACGCGGGGAGGAACGTGCGGAGCGGGCCGTGCCCGACGCACAAGGCGGCCGTGCCCGCCGGCACGGGCACGGCCGCCCGGGACGCGTGTGCGACGTCCCGCGGACCCGGGATCAGCGCGCCTTGCGGGCGATCACCAGGGTGTCGTCCTCACCGAGCTCCTGGTCGGCGACCGAGGCGAACCCGGCCCCCGTCATGTGCTCGCGCATCTCGTCCAGCCAGTACTCCGAGCCGCCGTCGGTGACCAGCAGCATGTCGAGGCTGACGACCAGGTTCGCGGGACGGCTGGACGCCCGGTCGAGGAGCCGGTCGTAGACCAGCAGGACGCCGCCGGGGCTCACCGACTCGTACGCCTTGCGCACCAGGTACCCGCGCTGCTCCCGGTCCCAGTCGTGCAGCACGTGCCCGATCACGACGATGTCCGCGGACGGGAGCGGGTCGGTGAAGAAGCTGCCGCCGTGGAAGCTCATCCGGCCGTCCAGGCTCTGCTCGGCCACGAGCTCGCCGAAGAAGGGCTCCATCTGCGGCAGGTCGAACACCTTGCCCTGAAGGTGCGGGTGCGCCTTGACGATCTGGGCGGTGAGCGCGCCGCGGCAGCCGCCGACGTCCAGCACGGACGCGTAGTCCGCCCAGCCGTCGTAGGCCTGGATCAGCTGCGGGCCGAGGACCCGGGTGAAGGCGTCCATCGAGTTGATGAACTGGGCGAGGATCTTCGGGTTCTCCACCACCACGTCGAAGTGGCTGCCCGACTGGGACTCGCCCGTGCGCAGCGCCTCCGACAGCCGGCCCCACGCCGGGTACAGGTTGCGGTTGGACCGCTCGATGAACCCGCCGATGTAGGACTCCTGGCCGCGCACGAGGTACCGGTCGGCGCCCGTGCTGTTGTGGTAACGGCCGTCCTTGTGCTCCAGGAGGGTCAGCTCGACCAGCAGGTCGAGCCAGTCGGCGAGCCCGCGGCCGTGCAGCTGGAGGTCCTGCCGGATCTTCTCCACGTCGGCGGGCGCGTTGTGCAGGGTGGTGAACAGGCCGAGTTCGACGGCGGTCAGGACCGCTTTGGCGTCGCAGAAACCGTTGGCCAGCTTCAGGATTCCCGAGGGGAGGCTGGTGTCCGGGACGGTGCTCGTCACTGCGTGCTCCTTGATGCGTTGTGAAGAGTCATTGCGTTGCGGAGAGAGTGGACTCGTTGACGTCGATCTTCTTCATGGACCACTTGGCGATCCGGAGCGACATGTCGATCGCCTCGGTGGCGTAGCGGACCATCTCGCGCTGGTAGCCGGCCACCGCCTCGGCGAACTCCCGCTCGCCCCGGTACGCGGCGGTCAGCGCGGCGCACAGCCCCGCCGCGTCGCGCAGCGCGGTGTTGGCGCCGACCCCGCCGGTCGGCGGCATCGTGTGCGCCGCGTCGCCGAGCGGGACCACGGTCCCGGTGTCCCACGCCTCCACGGGCCGGGTGGCCCGCAGGGGGAGGGGGTAGGTCTCCTCCGGCTGCGCGTGCGCGAACACCGCGCGCAGGTCCGGATGCCAGCCGGCGGTGCGTTCCAGCACCAGCGCGCACAGCTCCTCTCCGCTCATCGCGAAGAACGCGTCGTCGGTCAGCCCCAGGAAGTCCTGGTGCACGCTGAAGACCGACATGTAGTAGTCCTCGGTGGCGTCCATCTCCAGGCCGGGCCACAGCCGCGCCGCCGCCTCCCGCGGCCTCTCGCGGAACACCATCGGCATCCACGCCAGCCGCAGCCCGTCCGCGCCGGTCACGTTGACGAACTGGTCGCGCAGCACGTCCGGGATGCCCGCCGCGACGGCCGTCGCCCGCGGCGTGCGGGTGAGGATCGCCCGGACGCCGAGGTCGCTGTGCCGGTCGTCCGGCCGTACCTGCGCGCGCACCTGGGAGTTCGCGCCGTCGGCCGCGACGAGCACGTCGCCGGTGTCGCGGTGGCCGTCGGCGAAGTGCGCGGTCACCCGGTCGCCGTCCCGCTCGCAGTGGGTGAAGCGCCGGCCCCAGGACACCACGTCGTCGAGCCCGGCGAGCAGGACGCGGCGCAGCGTCACCCGGTCGACCGCGTCGATCTTGTCCGGGGCGTCGCCGCGCGGGTCGCTGAACTCCGGCGCCCACACCTGCTGGAGATGCTGGTCGTAGGCGACCAGCCCCGACTCCTCACGCCGGTTGGACGTCGCGACGAGCAGGTCCTGCGCCGCCCGGGGCAGGCACGCCCGCACGGCCTCCTCGCCCTCGGGGCTGATCCGCAGGCGGTAGCCCTGCATCCGCCCGCGCGGCGACTCGTCCCGCTCGTAGACCACGACGTCGTCGAAGCCCGCCTGCCGCAGGCCCTGTGCCAGGGCGAGCCCGCCGATGCCGCCGCCGATGATGATCGTGCGCGGGGAGCGGCCCCCGCCGGGGCTCCGGGGCATGTCCATGGGGTCCTCCTGTTCGGCGCGGGTGCTCAGCGCAGGACGACGTCGGCGATGCGGTCCAGGTGAGCGGGGTCGGCGGTCACCGACAGCAGCAGCAGTTCGTCACAGCCGTTGGCGGCGTAGCCGTCCACGACGTCGCGCAGCATGGACTCCTCGGTGATGGCGCCCTTGGCGAGGTGCTCGGCCATCTGGCCCATGTAGGAGTAGTAGCTGAGCATGTGCTCCCTGGCGGCCTCCTTGCCGCCCGGGCCGAGCGCGACGTAGCAGTTGGCGCCCATCCGCGGCGACCCCTCGCGCTTCTCCTCGGCCCACAGCTCCTTGACCCGGTTGACCAGCTCGGGGTACTTGTGCGGCGGGCCGCCGGGGGAGATCCAGCCGATGCCGTACCGGGCGGCGCGGCGCAGCCCGGCGGGGGAGTGGCCGCCGACCCAGATCGGGATGTCGCCGTTCACCGGGCGCGGGCCGACGCCCGGCACCGGGCCCTCGCCCTTCCACACCGCGCGCAGCTCCTCGATCATCGAGTCCAGGCGGCCGCCCCGGCTCGCGTGGTCGGTGCCGGTCGCGGCGTAGTCGTCCTCGCGCATCCCGGCGGACACGCCGACCACCAGCCGCCCGCCGGACAGCCGGTCCAGGCTCGCCAGCTGCTTGGCCAGCTCCACCGTGCTCGGCCGGGACGCGGCCAGCAGGATCGCGGTCGTGAGCTTGATCCGCTCGGTGACCGCGGCGGCCGCGGAAAGCGTCACGATGGGGTCGTAGTTGTCGTAGACGACCCGGTCGACCACCGTCAGGCTGTGGAATCCGAGCCGGTCCGCGCGCCGCGCGAACTCGATCAGCTGGCCGCCGTCGGCACCGGGTACGGTGGTCGGCAGGCAGACTCCGATATCCATTCAGGGCTCCCCTTGTTCCATGCACGGACTGGCACTGAAGGCATTGTCCGGAAGCCCGTTGGGGTGCGGGTCGAGCCGTGCTCGACCGTCCTGGATCGCCTTATTCACATAGCGCTGCGCGCGTCCTGGAAGGCGTCGGTCGAGAATGGCTCGACGCTCCCTCGAGCCCTATTGTGCGGCCCCTTCGCCCTCTCTATCTTTAATGTGTCGGGTGCGGTGGTGTCATATCCTGGAGGGCCGATTTTTGAAACTCGGAACCATCATCGAATGGGCGGACGATCTCGCTGAATTCCGCGGTCTGGTGCGCCTGGCCGACGGCCTCGGATACGACGTCATCGGGGTCGGCGACACTCCGGCGCGGGCGTGGGAGATGTACGTCTCGCTCACCGTCGCGGCGCACGAGAGCAGCTCGGCGACGCTGACGCCGATGGTCACCACGCCGTTCTTCCGGCACCCCGCGGCCACCGCCACCGGCGTCTCCGCCCTGCACGAGCTGACCGGCGGCCGGATGATGCTGGCCCTCGGCAACGGCGGCAGCGTCCGGCGCGTCGTCGGGCGCTCGCCCGTCGCCACGCCGCAGGAGCTGCGCGACTACCTGACGGCCGTGCGGACGATCATGGCGGGCGGCTCCGCGCACGTCGACGGGTACGACACCGAGGCGCTGACCCGCGTCCACCCGATGCCGATCTTCGTGGCCGCGGACTACCCGGCCAGCCTGCGACTCGGCGGCGAGCTGGCCGACGGGGTGATCACCACCGTCGGGATGTCGGTCGAGCGGGTGGCCGGGAAGGTGGCCGCGGTGCGCGAGGCCGCCGAGAAGGCCGGCCGCGACCCGGGGGCCGTCCAGGTCTGGGGCTTCAGCTTCATCTCGATCAAGGGCACCCGGGCCGAGGCGAACCGCGAGATCGGCGCCGCGCTCGCCTCCGACGTCGCGCTGCGGCTGAAGTCGCCGCACATGCGCAAGTCCGTCCCGCCGGAGCTGCTCGGCGCCGTCGAGGAGATGGAGCGCCGCTACGACGTGTGGGACCACACCGTCGGCGGCAAGAACGCGCTCCTGCTGGAGGAGCTCGGGCTCGTCGACCTGGCGCTCGGCATGACCGGCATCACCGGCGACGTCGCCCAGGTCGCAGGGCACCTCGGCGAGCTGGAGGAGGCCGGGCTGACCGGCGTGTTCGCGGCGCTCCCGCCGCTCGCCGACCCGGCCGGCACGCTCCGCGGCCTCAGCCAGGCCAACGACCTGGCGCGCCGAAGCTGACCGCACGCCGAAGGGGGCGCGTCACACGCGTGACGCGCCCCCTTCACGATGGCGGCCCACCGCGGCCGACTCGCCTCGCGAACGTCGACAGAACACCGCCCCCGCCCCCACAAGACGCGCCGGACACACGACGGCGCCCCGGCCGGGAGGTTGTTCGCTCCCGGCCGGGGCGTCCGCGTTCACCGGCCCTGACGGCCGGACGTGCCGGCCCCGGGGATCAGCCCGCCGCGGGGGCCTCACCGGTCGCGAGGCCGAGCCGCGGCTCCGTCACCAGGTACAGGCCGCCGACCGCGTTCTCCGGCATGAACGGCGACGCCTTCATCTCGTGCACCCGGTTGAGGTTGTTCAGCGGGTTCGGGTCACCGCTCGTGCCGCCCTTGAGGTGCTCCTGGACGAGCCGGTAGGCGTTCTCGGCGTCGTCCATGTCCGCGATGCCGGTGATGATCCGGTCGAACGCGTCCTGCAGGTGCAGCTGGTCGCGCTCGTCGGCGGTGAGCCGCTGGGCGTTGTAGAAGTGGTACTCCTTGCCCCGGTAGCTCTCGTAGAACACCGAGACGAGGATCAGGAGCCGCTCGTAGGAGTGCCGGTAGACGGTGTCGTAGAAACGCCACGCCTCCGCCTCGGTGACCTCGCCGCGCAGGACGCTGGACAGCGACGCCGCCGCCAGCATCGCGCTGTAGGTGGCGAGGTGGACGCCGGTGGATAGCAGCGGGTCCAGGAAGCACGCCGCGTCGCCCGACAGCAGGTAGCCGGGGCCGGAGAAGCTCTCGGCGGTGTAGGAGTAGTCCTGCTCGGTCTTCATGCCGGTGACCTGCTCGGCGCCGTCGAGCATCTCCAGCACGGTCGGGCACTGCGCGAGCGCCTCGTCGTAGACGGCCTGGATGTCGCCGTCCAGCCGCGCGCGGCTGTCGTTGAACAGGTCCCGGCCGGTGACGAGCCCGACGCTCAGCGTGCCGTCGTGCAGCGGAATCGCCCAGAACCAGCCGTTGGGCAGCGAGCACACGGCGATCGCGCCGTCCGGGCCCTTGCCGAGCGGCTTGGCGTTCTTCCAGTACGCCCACGTGGCGACGTTGCGGAACACGTCGTGGTAGCGGCGGTTCTTCAGGTGCCGGGTGGCCGCCACGCCGGCGCGGCCCGAGGCGTCGATCACGTGGCCGAACGCGATACGGCCGCCGACCTCGGGGTTCTTGGTCTCCTGCCACTGCGCCGCGACCGCGCGGTCACCGTCGAACTCCAGCTCGCGGACGCCCACGCCCTCGACGACCTCGACGCCGAGCTCGCGGGCGTGGTCGAGCAGGATCTGGTCGAACTCGCTGCGGATGACCTGCCAGGCGTTGACGTTGTCAGTGCCCTGGTCGGTGAAGCGGACCTCCCACTCCTCCGGGCCCCACTGGAAGAACGCTCCGCCCTTGGAGCGGAAGCCGTGGGCCTCCACCTTCGCCCAGGCCCCCGTCATCTCGAAGATCGGGCGGCAGGACGGGAGGATGGACTCGCCGATGTGGTAGCGGGGGAAGCGGTCGCGTTCGAGGAGCGTCACCTGGAAGCCCTCACGGGCGAGCAGGCTCGCCGCGGTGGCGCCCGCGGGCCCGCCGCCGATGACAAGGATCTGGGTCGATTCGCGCATGGCCGCAGCCTCCGCGATCGCGGTGGAAGACCGCTCGCGGGCCGAGCGACCGCCCTGCTGCTAGATTGATCGGCTGCCCGGAGGTCGAGCTCACGGCCCGCGTCGAGCGTTCCTCGAGCGTCCTGCGGGCCGTCCCCAGTCCAGCGAGACCGAGGTGGAAACCGCGCGATGCCCGACCCCGCCCGTCCTTCGCCGTCGTCGAGCCCGCCGAATGATCCCCCGCCGAGCGGACCCGGCCTGGCGGTGTGCGTCTTCTGCGCCTCCAGCACCCGGATCGACCGGGTCCACGTCGACCTCGCCGCCGAGGTCGGCGCCGAACTGGCCCGCCGCGGGCACAGCCTGGTCAGCGGCGGCGCCCAGGTCTCGTGCATGGGCGCCGTCGCCCGCGCCGCGCGGGCCGGCGGCGCGCGGACCGTCGGAGTGATCCCCGAGGCGCTGGTCAGCGTCGAGATCTCCGACGAGGACAACCACGACCTCGTCGTCACCCCCGACATGCGGTCCCGCAAGGGCGAGATGGACCGCCGCAGCGACGCCTTCCTCATCCTGCCCGGCGGCATCGGCACCCTGGAGGAGCTGTTCGAGATCTGGACGGCCCGCGTCCTCGGCATGCACGACAAGCCGGTGGTCGTCCTCGACCCGTCCGGCGTGTACGACCCGCTGCGCGAGCTGATGTCGCGGCTCACCGAGCAGGGCTTCGCCCGTCCGAAGATCTTCGACGCCCTCGGCTGGACGGGCTCGGTCACCGAGGCGTTCGATCTCCTGGAGCGCCCCCGCCCGGCCGTCACCGCCACCGCCGAGGACTACGCCGAAGCCGAACCCTGATCGTGCGGACGGGGTCACCCGGCGTGGCCGGCGGGATCGAAAAGCAAGATTGCCCTGGGGGTTTGCCGATCTGCGGACGTTCGTTCACCGTCGGTTCAGGGTCGCGCACAAGGCTCCCGCGTGATCCCATCACGTTCGAAGGAGAGCCCATGTCCGTGTCCCGTCGCGGTGTCGTGAAGGGCGGCGCGGCCGGCGCGCTGTCCATCGCGCTGGCCGGAAGCCTCGATTCGATCTTCCAGACGTCCGCGGGAGCCGACGTCGGCGAGGCCTACGGCTACGGCCCGCTGATCCCCGACCCCAAGGGCGTTCTCGACCTGCCCGAGGGCTTTTCTTACAAGACGCTGTCGGTGGAGGGCGACCCGATCTCCAACGGCGTCGTCGTGCCCGGCCACCACGACGGGACGGCCACGTTCCCGGGGAGCAAGCCGGAGAACATCCGGCTGGTGCGCAACCACGAGCAGAGCAACAACGGGACCCGCGCCGTCGCGCCGCCCGAGCTGACCTACGACCCGGCGGCCAACGGCGGCACCTCGACCCTTGAGGTCGACAAGGACGGCAACCTCATCTCCCAGTACGTGAGCCTCGCCGGCACCGCCACCAACTGCGCCGGCGGCCGCACCCCCTGGGGCACCTGGCTGACCTGCGAGGAGACCGAGGGCTTCACCGGCCAGACCAAGAGCCACGGCTGGGTCTTCGAGGTCGACCCGCACGGCAAGCGGACCAAGCCCGTCCCGCTGACCGGTCTCGGCCGCTTCGCCCACGAGGCCGTCGCCGTCGACCCCAACACCCTCACCGCCTACCTGACCGAGGACGCCTCCAAGCCCTTCGGCCTGTTCTACCGGTTCCGTCCCCGCGCCCACCGCGGTGACTACCACGCCTACCAGCAGGGCGGCCGCCTGGAGGCGCTGAACGTCCGCGGCGTCCCGGACCTGTCGCTCGTCCAGGAGCCCGGCACCAAGCTGCACGCCCGCTGGGTCGCCGTCCCCGACCCCTCGGCCGCGGCCACCTCGACGCGCAAGCAGTTCGAGAACATCACCCGCAGCCAGAAGCTCGAGGGCGCCTGGTGGGGTCACGGCAAGGCGTACTTCGTGTGCAGCTTCTCGAAGAAGGCCGACGGCGCCGCCGCCGACCACGCCGGCCAGGTCTGGACCTACGACCCGCAGTCGAACGAGATCGAGCTGCAGCTGGTGTTCAAGCCGGGCGGCAAGTTCGACGGCCCGGACAACATCACGGTGTCCCCGTACGGCGGCGGCGTGATCCTGGCCGAGGACGGCGACGGCGAGCAGCACCTCATCGGCACCACCAAGGACAACAAGCCGTTCGCCTTCGCCCGCAACGCCTACAACGAGAGCGAGTTCACCGGCGTCACGTTCTCGCCCGACGGCCGCATCCTGTTCGCCAACCGGCAGGAGGGCCCCGGTGTGACCTTCGCGATCACCGGCCCCTGGCACAAGCTGCGCGGCTAGCTTTATTGCAATCCCGGCCCACTTCGCTCGCTTGCGCTCGCTTCGTGACCGGGCTTGTGCGAGCGCGAATCGCTTCGCGATCTTCCCGGCGGGGCTCGCCTTCGGCATTGCCCCGCCGGTCAGGTAGCACGCTCGCGTGCGGGCCGGGCTTCGTGTCCGGCTTGGGGTTCGCTTCGGCGTTGTCTCAGGCCGCGGGTTTCGTGATCGGCTGAGGCTGTCCTTTGCGACGGGGGCGGCCTCGGCTCGATCGATGTTGATCATAGTGGATCCCGGTGATCGGCCCGGGGCTGTTCTGCCCACGATGGTGGCGTGCCTGTGCGAGTGACACGGCTCCGCTCCTCGGTTTTGGACGGTGTGTTCGCGGGGTGGGACGTCGTGGTCGTGCGTCGTCGGGGCGCGGGGCGTGGCACGATCGGTGTTGCGGAGTGCGGCCGGGCGGACGGTCCGGGCGTCGCCGCGGGCCGGGGAGGTTCCCGGCCGGAGGCGGACAGATCGGAGCGCGATCGTGGTTGTGGTCCTCGTCCTGGCGGGCGTGGCCGTGCTGGGCGCCGTCGTCGTGCTCGCCATGGGCCGGGGCGGCGGGCTCGCCGAGGTGCACCCCGACTATCCGCCGCTGCCGCTGTCGGACCCGCGGCGCGTCACCGGGCCCGAGGTGGCCTTCCTCCGCCTGCCGCGCGCCACGTGGGGCTACCAGGTCGCCGTGACGGACGAGGCCCTGCACTACCTCGCGCACGCCCTGACCGAGCGGGACGCGCGGGTCGTCGCGCTCCAGCAGCAGGTGGACGACCTGCGCGAACGGCTGGGAGAGCCCGCCGAGCCCCAGCAGGTCGGTGCCCTGCACGGCATTCAGGAGCCGGTCGCGGTGAACGGGTCGCCGACCGGCCCGCCGCTGCCGTCGCCCGGTCCGGGCGCGGCCGAGGGCGGCGAGGACGAGCCGGGCCGCGCAACGGGGGAACAGCACCCGTGAGCGCTTTGAGCACGGTGGCCGTGCACGTGGAGGCGGCCTCGGACGCCTCGCCCGAGCGCCTGTTCGAGGTCCTGACCGACTGGCCGCGGCACGCCGAGTGGATGCCGTTCACCCGCGCGGAGGGCGGCCACGAGGCCGGTGCCCCGCTGGAGGCGTGGACGGGCGCCGGGCCCTTCGGGTTCCTGGACACCATGGTGATCACCGACTGGCGGCCCGGCCGCCGTGTCGCCGTCCGGCACACCGGCCGGGTGGTGCGCGGCGAGGCGTGGTTCGAGATCTTCCCGCTCGGGCCGGGGGCCCGCATCGTCTGGGCCGAGCGGGTGGACCTGCCGCTCGGGGTGCTCGGCCGCGCCGGGTGGCTGGCCGCGGGGCCCGTCGTGCGGGCGTTCATGGGGGTCGGGCTGCGGCGGCTGTGCCGCCTGGCGGGCACCGCCGGATAGGTCTGTCGGCGGCATGCGGTAGAACGGGCCGGTGAGCACCGCGATCCGAGGCGAGGACGGGCTGGCCCGCTGCCCGTGGGGAGTGTCGGCCCCCGACTACGTCGCCTATCACGACGAAGAGTGGGGCCGTCCCGTCCGCGACGACCAGGGCCTCTACGAGCGGCTCTGCCTGGAGGCGTTCCAGTCGGGGCTGTCGTGGCTGACGATCCTGCGCAAGCGCGAGGGCTTCCGGGCGGCCTTCCACGGCTTCGACCCCGAGAAGGTCGCCGCGTTCGGCCCGGACGACGTCGAGCGGCTGATGGCCGACGCCGCGATCGTCCGGAACCGCGCCAAGATCGAGGCGGCCGTCGCCAACGCCCGCGCCGCCCTCGACCTCCCGGGCGGCCTCGCCGCGACCGTGTGGCGCCATGCCGACCCGGACGCCCCCGGCCACCGCGACACGGGCGACGTCCCCGCCATGACGGACGGGTCCAAGGCGCTGGCCAAGGAGCTGAAGCGCGACGGCTTCCGCTTCATCGGCCCCACCACGGCCTACGCCCTGATGCAGGCGTGCGGCCTCGTGGACGACCACCTGATCGGATGCCACCGCCGGGGCGCCTACCGGTGACCCGGTAGGCGCCCCGGCGACGGCCGTCCGCCGCGGCAGTGCCCTCATTCGGCCTTCGCGGCCTCCAGGATGGGCACCGCCGCGGCGCGCCGGGCCGGCAGCGCCGACGTCGTCAGGGCGACGGCGGCGGCGCCCGCGGCGACCAGCGGGAACAGCCACCACGGCGGGACGGGCCGCAGGAACGAGCTGCCCGTGGCCAGGTGCATCAGCGTGACGCTGCCGACCGCGACGCCGAGGCCGAGCAGGCAGCCGAGCAGCACGACGGTTGCCGCCTCCCAGCGGACGATGGCGCGGATCTGCCCGGCGGTGGCGCCGACCGCGCCGAGCAGGCCGAACTCGCGGGTCCGCTCGCCGACGCTCATCGACACGGTGGTCGCCATCCCGAACAGGGCGAGCACGAGCGACATGCCGATGAACCCGTAGACGACCCGCATCCCCTTCGTCATCGACCCGGCCGCGAGCTTCGTGTAGGCGCCCTTGTCGTGCACCTTGGCCACCGGGACGTCCGCCACGGCGCGGGCGAGGGCCTCCCGGGTGCCGCCGCGGGCCAGGACGGCCCGCGTGGCGGCGTCGGGGTCGAGGCGGTCCATGGTGACGGGGTCGACGATGGCCTGGTCGGCGAACAGGTGGGACGGGTCGTGGTAGAAGCCCGCGATCCGCAGCGTCACCCGGCCGCGGGCGCCGCCGACGACGATCCGCTGGCCCTTGTGGAACCGCTGCGCGTCCCGGACGCTGCCGCTGAGGCCGATCTCGCCGGGCGCGAGCGGGCGCAGCCGGCCGCCGAGGTGCAGCACCTTCGGCAGCGCGGCCTGGTCGGCGCCGGTCACGGTGATGTAGTACGGGTCCGGTTCGTCCTCGTCCGCGAGCCTCCGGGGCGCCGGGGCGACGAGCTTGACGTCGGTGCCGGTGAGGGCCGTGGCCGCGGTCACGCCGGGGGCGCGGGCGACCCGGGCGGTCACGTCCCGGGGGAGCGGCGCGGGCCCGTTGGAGGTCTGGCCGGTCGCGGCGACGGCGTGCTCGGCCAGCATCACCTGCCGTCCCGTCTCGGCGAACCGGCCGTTCGCCGACAGGACCATGAGCGCGGTCGTGCCGACCAGCGCGACGGCCAGCATGAGCGAGGAGGCGGCGGACGAGACGCGGCGCGGGCTGCGGGTGATCGTGGCGCGGGCGAGCCGCCCGGCCTCGCCGTCGACCGCCATGCCGAGCCGCCCGACCAGCCCGCCGAGCGGGCCGACGAGGAACGGGGCGAGGACGGCGAGCGCGCCGACCAGGGCCATCGACCCCATGACGATCATCATGCAGACGCCGAGGGTGCGGTCGGGGCCGGGCGCCTCCTCGTGCTTCATCAGGGGCACCATGCCGTAGAACAGGCAGGCGTGCCCGAGGATCACCAGCGCGCCGACCAGCCGCGGCCAGCGGCGTCCCCCCGTCTCGGTGGCCGACACCCGCAGCGCCCGCATCGGGGAGATCCGCGAGGCCCGGCGGGCCGCGCGCCAGGCGGCGGCCTGGGTGACCGCGATGCCGGCGGCGGCGGGCACCGCGAGCGCGACCCAGCCGAACTGCGGGTCGCCCGCCGACAGGTCGAAGCCGTCCGCGGCGAACAGCCCGGTGAGCAGCGCCGACAGCGGGTAGCCGAGCAGCACGCCGCCGATCGAGGCGACCACCCCGAGGGCCAGCGCCTCGAACCTGATCAGCCGCTTGAGCTGGCCGGGCGTGGCGCCGATGGCGCTGAGCAGCGCCAGCCGCCGGGTCCGCTGCCGGACGAGGGCACCGAAGGTGTTGGCCACGACGAACAGGCCGGTGAACACCGCGAGCGAGGCCAGCACGCCGATGGAGCCGCCGAGCGAGGTGCCGCTGGAGCGCACGTCGTCGGACTGCGCCCGGCGCACCTTCGCCGCGTCCTGCACGGTGACCGCGGGCCCGCCGCGCAGCTCGCGGGCGAGCCGCTCGCGCAGCGCGGCGGGCCGGACGCCGGGGGCGGCCTCCACCCAGACGCTCTCCCAGGTCCCGGCGGGCAGCCCGGCGGCCCGCCGGACGGTCTCCGGCGTCGCCAGCACGAGGTCGCCGCCCGCGACGGCGCTGTGCCCCTGGACGGTGACGACCCCCACCACCCGCATCTCGCGCGTCTCGCGGGTCAGCATCACCTTCATGGTGTCGCCGGGGCGCACCTTCCCGGCGCGCGCCACGTGCCGGGTCACGGCGATCTCGCCGGGGGCGGCGGGCGCGCGGCCCGAGGCCAGGTGGTAGGCGTTCAGCCGGCCGTCGGACGGCCAGGGCCGCAGCCAGGTGCCGGCCCCGGCGGGCGGTGTGATCGTGGCGCCGTTCCGGCCGGCCGCCGTCACCGGGACGAGGGCGTCCCCGGAGACGGCCGCGACGCCGGGCCGCCCGGCGACGCGGTTCAGCGCGACGCGGCCGTTCGGCGCCGCGTACAGGTCGTCGGGCTCGGTGGTCCCACCGCGGACCAGGAGGTCCGCGGTGGCGTACTCGCTGGCGTCGCTGCCCGCCAGCGCGTCCTGCGCGCGCATCGTGAACTGGATGGATCCGGCGATCAGCCCGATCGAGAACAGGGCCGCGAGCAGCGTGGCGGTCAGCCGCACCCAGCCCTCGGCGAAGGAGCGCCTGGCGATGAGCCACATCGGTCAGCCCTCCATCCGGCGCATCACGGCGTGCACCCGGTCGCTGGTGGGCCGGGCCAGCTCGTCCACGATCGTCCCGTCGGCGAGGAACAGCACCCGGTCGGCGTGCGCGGCGGCGGCGGGATCGTGGGTGACCATGATCACGGTCTGCCGGTAGCGGTCCACGGCCGTCCGCAGGAAGCCCAGCACCTCGGCGCCCGAGCGGGAGTCGAGGTTGCCGGTCGGCTCGTCGGCGAACAGGACCTCGGGGCGAGTGAGCAGCGCCCGCGCCACCGCGACGCGCTGCTGCTGCCCGCCCGACAGCTCGCTCGGACGGTGCGACAGCCGCCCGCGCAGGCCGAGCGCGTCCACGATCGCGTCGAACCACTCCTGGTCGGCGCGGCGGTTGCCGAGCCGGCCGGTGAGCCGGATGTTCTCCTCGGCGGTCAGCATCGGCAGCAGGTTGAACGACTGGAAGACGAAGCCGAGCCGGTCGCGGCGCAGCCGGGTGAGCCGGGTCCGCGACAGCCGGGTGATCTCCACGCCGCCGATCAGCACGGACCCCGAGGTGACGGTGTCCAGCCCGGCGAGGCAGTGCAGGAAGGTCGACTTGCCCGACCCCGACGGGCCCATGATCGCGGTGAACTGGCCGCGGGCGAAGGCGGCCGAGACGCCGCGCAGCGCGGTGACCGCGCCGTCCCCCGTCCCGTACGACTTGACGACCGCGGAGGCGATGGCGACGTGCTCGTGAGGGTTCTCGTGAAAGTGGGTCGCCGGCGCTGCGGCGGTCATCTCGGGCATGCCCACAAGACAACCGCCGCGCGGCCGCGGGCACACTGGCGCGGTCTGTAGACCCTGGGGTGGGGGTAGCCCCAGCCCCCCGGGGCGGGGGACGGGCGCGCGGCCTCAGCGGCCCTCGAACACCGGCTGTTCCTTCTTCAGGAACGCCTCGGTGGCGTTGTGGTGATCGGTGGTCTTCTCGCACAGGTCCTGGAGGACGGCCTCCTTCTCCAGCGCGGACGCCAGATCGCTCGTGGCCGCGTGGTCCAGGGCCGCCTTGACCGCGCCATAGGAGACCGTCGGCCCGGCCGCCAGCCGCCGTGCCAGCTCCACGGAGGCGGATGCCAGCTCGTCCGCCGGGACGACCCGCCCCACCAGGCCGAGCTCCAGCGCCTCGGGGGCCTTGACCGGCTCGCCCAGCAGCAGCAGCTCGGCCGCCTTGGCGCGGCCCACGAGCCGTTGCAGCGTCCACGACATGCCGCTGTCGGGCGCGAGCCCGATCCCGGTGAACGCGGTGGCGAAGCGGGCCTTGTCGGACGCGACGACCAGGTCGCACGCGAACGCCAGGGACGCCCCGGCGCCCGCCGCCACGCCGTTCACCGCCGCCACCACGGGCTTGGGCATCCCCGCGAGCGCCAGCACGATCGGGTTGTAGTGCCTGCGGACCGTGCCGTCCAGGCCCCGGCCCGCGGCCAGGTTGTCGCCGTGCTCGCGCAGGTCCTGCCCGGCGCAGAACGCCCGTCCCGCACCCGTGAGGATCACCGCCCGCGCGGACGCGTCGGCGGCGGCGCGCTCGACCGCCGCGCGCAGCGCCTCCTTCATCTCGGCCGTCAGCGAGTTCATCGCGTCCGGACGGTTGAGTGTGATAGTTCCCACACCATCGGTCACGTCGTACAGCACGGTTCCGGGCATCCGCGTCCTCTCGATCCGCTGGAGATCCTCCCAGGAAACCATCGGGGAACCGGGCGCCGCGGACAAGGGTCGTGCCGTCCCGGTGCCGCGCGGACGCCCCGTCCGGACCCGGGGTTTTCGGGACCGCTCCAGCCATTCCCGGCGCGCTCTCGAAGACGGTTCGGAAGCGGCCCGGACGGCACCGAAAGGGCATTCCCGAACGCGGTCTCCCGATCTGGAGGCTGATCGTTACCACTTCGCGCCCGGGAGACGAGATAATGGACCACTACTGATGACGCGGATGCGACAGGCGGCCACGCGGCCAACGGTGCCCGGAGGCCCCACGCGGCCCTAGGCAGGAAGGGGATGCACGCATGGCGGCGATGAAGCCGCGGACGGGAGACGGTCCGCTCGAAGTGACCAAGGAGGGGCGCGGAATCGTCATGCGGGTCCCGCTCGAGGGCGGCGGCCGCCTTGTGGTCGAGCTCTCCCCCGACGAGGCCAAGGAGCTCGGCGAGGCCCTCAAGGACGTCGTGGGCTGACGCTCCGCCGCTCCGGCTCGAGGTGACGGTCCCGGCGGCATCGCCGGGGCCCTCGCCGTTCCCGGGCCCTCCCGCCCGACCCGGCCCAGCACAGCACGACCCGGCACAGCACCATCCGGCAGCATGATCCGGCACAGCATGATCCGGCGGGTCCCGCTCCCGCCCGGCGCACCGACCGAGGGAGACCGACCGCCATGCCCATCGAGACCCGCATCCACGGCGCCGGCGGCACCGTGTCGCAGACCGCGGTCGAGATCGGGGCGGAGGTGGTCGCGGTGCCCGTCGGGTCCGGGCCCGTCGCGCCGGACGCCGAGGTCGCCGCGTCGCTGCCCTTCTCGCTCGACGAGCTGCTGGCCCTGCACACGGCCAAGGGCGACCCGGGCGAGATCGTCGCGACCCAGGTCCGGATCGGCGACCGGGTCCGGGAGCTGCTGCTGTACGGGGTGGGCGAGGCGTCCCCGGCCGACCTGCGCAGGGCCGGCGCGACGCTGGCCCGCCGCGGCCGCGGCCGGAGCGCCCTCGTCGCGGCCGTGCCCGCCGGCGATCTCGCCGCGTTCACCGAGGGCGCGCTGCTGGCCTCCTACGAGTTCCGGATCGGCGCTCCGGCGCCGCGGCGCCCGCTCGGCGCGCTGGCCGTGGTCACCGAGGCGGGGCCGGAGGCCGGCGCCGCCGCGATCGGGCGCGGCACGGCCCGCGCCCGCGCCGCCGCGCTGGCCCGCGACCTCGCCAACACCCCCGCCCGCGAGAAGGACCCGTCGTGGCTCGCCGAGCAGGCCGGGCGGGTCGCCGCCGAGGCGGGCCTGACCATCCGGGTGCGGGACGAGAAGGAGCTGGCCGACGGCGGCTTCGGCGGCCTGCTGGCCGTCGGCGCCGGCTCGCCCCGCCCGCCCCGCCTGATCGAGCTGTCCTACCGTCCCGAGGGGACGCCGGAGCGGCACCTCGTGCTGGTCGGCAAGGGCATCACGTTCGACAGCGGCGGCCTGTCGCTCAAGCCGAACGACAACATGAAGACGATGAAGACCGACATGGCCGGCGGCGGCGTGGTCATCGCCGTCATGGGGGCGCTGCGCGCCCTCGGCGTCCGCGCCCGCGTCACCGGGCTGGTCGCCGCCGCGGAGAACATGCCGTCCGGCTCGGCCATGCGCCCCGGCGACGTGATCACCCATGTCGGCGGGACGACCTCGGAGGTGCTCAACACCGACGCCGAGGGCCGGCTCGTGCTCGCCGACGCGCTCGCCTACGCCGACGCCGAGCTCGACCCCGACGCCGTCGTGGACGTGGCGACGCTCACCGGCGCGGCGAAGGTCGCGCTCGGCCTGCGGACCGGGGCCCTGTTCAGCCCCGACGACGCCCTGGCCGGCGCGCTCACCGCGGCGGGCGCCGCGGCGGGCGAGCCGCTGTGGCGGCTGCCGCTCGTCGAGGACTACCGCGCCGCGATCGATTCCGACGTCGCCGACGTCCGCAACATCGGCCGGCCCGGCTACGGGGGCGGCGCCATCACGGCGGCGCTGTTCCTGCGCGAGTTCACGGGCGGGCGGCCCTGGGCGCACCTCGACGTGGCGGGCCCCGGCCGCGCCACCGCCGAGGACGCCGAGCTCACCCGCGGCGCCACCGGCTTCGGCACCCGGCTCCTGCTGGAGTGGCTGGCCGGCTGACCCGGCCGGTCACCGCTCGCGCCGGTCGATCACCGGGACCGGACGGCGCAGCAGGGCCTCCCGGACGATCTCCGCCACCCCCGCGTCCCAGCCGGGCCCGACCGCGAAGCACCACGGCACGGCCGCCGCCGTCGCCGGGACGTCCCGCAGGGTCAGCGCCACCAGCCGCGGCCGTTCCGCCGTGCGGGCCAGCTCCGCCAGCCCGGCCGTGGGCAGGAACACCACGCAGTCCTCCTCGCCCCGGCCGCCCGGCACGCCCCGCCGCAGCGCGGTGATCGCCGCCACGTCCGCCCAGGGCAGCAGCCGCCCGGACCGGCGGGGCAGCGGCCAGCGCGCGGGCCGCCGCACCCCCGCCGCGTCCAGCACCAGGACGGGCCGCCGCGCCGGCACGGCCCCGCCCGACACGACGAGGCCCGTCCCGAAAAGGGCGAGACCCGCCACACCGAGCAGCAGGAAGACCAGGCTGCCGGGGGTCGCCCCGCGCATCAGGGCGCCCGCGACGAAACCCGCCGAGGTCAGGGAGAGGATCAGCAGCGCCACGAGCCGCCCGGCGGCCCGCCGGGTGACCCGGTCGCGCACCGCGAACACCCCCGAGCGGTCAGGACGGTCCCCGGCGCCCGCCACGCTCCGCCCCGGCGGCGATCAGTCGCGCTTGACGGCGCACAGCAGGCCGTCGCCCACCGGGACCAGCAGCGGCACCAGCCGCTCGTCATCGCGGATCATCCGGTGCACCTCGCGGATCGCCTCGGTCGCCGGCTCGCGGTTGCCCCGGTCGGCGACCCGGTTGTCCCACAGCGCGTTGTCGAACGCCACGACCCCGCCCGGCCGCAGCAGCCGCAGCGCCGCGGTCAGGTACTCGGGGTACTCCGTCTTCACGGCGTCACAGAACACCAGGTCGTAGCCGCCGTCGGCGAGTCGCGGCAGCACCTCCAGCGCCGGGCCGATGATCATCCGGGTGCGGAACGCGCCGAGACCGGCCTCCCGGTAGGACTGCTTGGCCAGCCGCTGGTGGTCCGGCTCGATGTCGACGCTGGTGAGCACCCCGTCCGGCGGCATGCCGCGCATCAGCCAGACGCCGGACGCGCCGCAGCCCGAACCGACCTCCACGACGTTCCGCGCGCCGAGCAGGGTGGTGAGGAAGCGCAGCGCCGCCCCGCCGGCGGGCCCGATGGGCACCGCGCCGACCTCCGTGCCGCGCCGCCGGGCCTCCAGCAACGGCTCGTCTTCGGGGAGGTATTCCTCCACGTAGGCCAGGGTGGCCTGAATGGCGTCGATGGCTGCCTCCTCGCGGGACCCCCGCCTGGCTCTTGCTGGAAAGACCATATCGCTGACGGGGAACCAACTGGAGTTCCAGCGCGTTGTAACCGAGTGACGGGCCCACCACCCCTGGTGGGCTCGCCAGTGACGAGTACCAGCACCGAGTCGGTTCAGAACCGCCCCAGCCCAGGCGAGACCGTGCCGTTCCAAGGCGAAGTCCTTGGCTCACCAGAGAGGAACAGCCCGGCACCATGGGAGTCGCAGCACTGAGTTTCAGAGGCGCTGTGGGGGTCGGCCCCAGGCAGGGGCTGGGTAACGCCGCGCGCACCCGCGAGAACGCACCCGAGGCGGAATGGGCGCCGCCGTCCTGGGACGAGGTCGTCCGCGAGCACTCCACCCGCGTCTACCGCCTCGCCTACCGCCTGACCGGCAACCAGCACGACGCGGAGGACCTCACCCAGGAGGTCTTCGTCCGCGTGTTCCGTTCCCTGTCGAACTACACGCCGGGAACGTTCGAGGGCTGGCTGCACCGGATCACCACGAACCTGTTCCTCGACATGGCGCGGCGCCGCCAGCGCATCCGCTTCGAGGGCCTCGCCGACGACGCCGCCGAGCGGCTGCAGGGCCGCGAGCCCACCCCCGCGCAGGCGTTCGACGACAGCAACTTCGACGCCGACGTCCAGGCCGCCCTCGACGCCCTCGCGCCCGAGTACCGGGCCGCCGTCGTGCTCTGCGACATCGAGGGGCTGTCCTACGAGGAGATCTCCGCGACGCTGGATGTCAAACTGGGCACCGTGCGCAGCCGCATCCACCGCGGGCGCGCGCAGCTCCGCGCCGCGCTGGAGCACCGCGCGCCCACCCGGCGGCGCCCGGGGAGCCGCAACGACTACCAGACCATGGCAGCCGAGGCCGGGAGCGCCCGGCCGCAGCCGGAGGGCGTGTAAGCGTCCCTCGTGCGCGGGTGGGGCCGCGCACGATCGAACGGAACGACGAGGGAGCCGCGTGAGTTGTCTGGGGGAGCGTCTGACCGCTCTGGTCGACGGTGAGCTGGGCCACGAGGAGCGCGACCGCGCACTCGCCCATCTCGCCGGTTGCGCCCGGTGCAGGGCCGAGGCGGACGGGCTCCGCCGGCTCAAGGGCCGGCTCCGCGGGCTCGCCGACCTCCCGGCCGGCTCCGACGACGCCGCCGGCGTTCCCACCGACGACTTCCTGGCCCGGCTGCGCTCGCTGGCCGAGCCCGCCGCCGCCTCCTCCGCTCCGCCCGGCCCGTCCGGTCGGCCCGGACCCCCGGGTCCTCCGAGCCCGCCCGCCGGCCGTCCCGCCCACCCGGCCCGTCCGGGAGTCCGGCTCGGCCGCGCCCATTCGCCCCGTCCGCGCGACAACCGCCCGTCGGGTCGCGCCTCCGCCTCCGCCCACGCGCACCGCCCGAACCGCCGCTACCTCGTCGTCGGCGCCGCGACCCTGTTCATCGGGCTCGGCGCCGCCTCCTACGCCGCCGGTGGCCGCCAGGAGGCGCCCACCGTCACCCCCGCCTTCGACCGATTCGCCGTCGAGCACGCGCTGACCTCCGGCGACGCGCCGATGACCGACCCGCTCACCGACCCGGTCAACCAGATCAAGACCTCGCCGGGGCCGTGATCGCGCGGATCGCCGTCGGCCGGGCGCGGCGCCGCGCCCTGCTGGCCGGTGGGCTGGCGGGCGCCGTCGCGCTCGCCGCCGCGCTGGCC